>JACREC010000134.1 GCA_016218445.1 Nitrosomonadales bacterium | reverse complement strand
GCCGACCGCGCCGCGCTGCTGAATGAAATCGAGCAATGGCGCACGGACTGGTCCGGCCTCGACACCGACACCTACCTCAAGCACTATGCGCGCGATTTCTCCGGCGGCGGCGCGGATTTCCCTGCCTGGGCGCGGCAGAAAAAACAGGTGAATGCCGGCAAGTCATGGATCAAGGTGAATCTTTCCAACATCAGCGTGTTTGCCTACCCGAACCAGCCCGATCTGGTGGTGGTCAATTTCGAGCAGGATTACGCCAGCAACAACCTGAACAACCGCATGAAGAAGCGCCAGTACTGGATGAAGCGCGACAACCGCTGGCAGATTGTTTATGAGGGCGCGGCATAAATTTCCCCGCGTTGCCTGGCCCGCTATTCCCAACCTTGACAACAGGAAATGCAGCATGAATTTTATGAAATGGTTCTCCGCACTATTGCTCGGCTGGCTGTTGTGTTTCAACACGCAAGCCGCAACCGCTTCCAAACCCTCCGCACAAAAAGGAAAACACAGCATGGTCAAACTGTATACCAACTACGGCGTCATCACTATCGAACTGGACGCCGCAAAGGCTCCGGTATCGGTAAAGAATTTCCTCGACTATGCGGGCAGCGGTTTTTATAACGGCACCATATTCCACCGCGTGATAAACGGCTTCATGATCCAGGGCGGCGGTTTCGAGCCAGGCATGAAGCAGAAGCCGACCAAGGCGCCGATCCAGAACGAAGCGGCAAACGGCCTGAAAAATGACAACTATACCGTCGCCATGGCACGCACCGGCGATCCGCATTCGGCTTCGGCGCAGTTCTTCATCAACGTGAATGACAACGGCTTCCTCAACTATCCCGGCCAGGACGGCTGGGGCTATGCCGTATTCGGCAAGGTAGTGGAAGGCAAGGAAGTGGTGGATGCGATTCGCAAGGTCAAGACCGGCAACCGCGGCGGATTCCAGGACGTGCCGCTAGAGGATGTCGTCATCGCCAAGGCCGAAGTGCAGAAATAACGGTCTCCCGTATCCCCCCCGGGGGGGGTACGGGGAAGAGGGCAGAGCCTGCTTTCTATGCCTATCCCGCAAACACTCTACACACTTCTCATCTCCGACCTGCACCTCAGTGACGTAGCCCGGATGTAGTGAAGCGGTGCGTGGTTGTTGGGGCTTCAGCCCCTTACAACCACGGTCTACCCCTTGCGGGTGAAATCCGGGGGTTGGTGGGCGTGGCCGAAGTTCTCCCGGATTCCATTGCATTCCATCCGGGCTACGCCCGCTCAATTTTTTCCGATACCCCGCGCTCTTGGCGCGAGGTAGTTCATTTATGCAAAAAGGCAGTTAGCCACTGATTGACACGGATTAACACTGACAAGACCAAGTGCTGAAAATATTTTCACTTTCCATCCAAAGTAAGAGCCATTCCTGGTGCAACCTGATGATTATCTATCCGTGGACATCCGTGTTAATCCGTGGCTGATGTGCTGTTCTTGATTGTAACCATGCCCCACACCTTATTTATCTCCGACCTGCACCTCAGCGCAAAACAACCGCGCAGCATGCAGGTGTTCCTGCACTTCATGCAGCACACGGCGCCCAAGGCAGAGGCACTTTATGTGCTGGGTGACCTGTTCGAATCCTGGGCAGGCGATGACGATCTCGATGACCCATTCCATCAGCAAGTCACCCGCGCATTGCAAACCCTTGCCGCAGGCGGCACGCAGCTGTTCATCATGCATGGCAATCGTGATTTTCTGATGGCTGAAAAACTGGCGGCAGCGTGCCATGCCACGCTGTTGCCCGACCCAACGCTGGTCAACCTGTATGGCACGCCGACGCTGCTCACCCACGGCGATACCCTATGCACCGGCGATGCCGCCTACCAGAGCTATCGCAGCCAGGTGCATGAACCGGCCTGGCAACAACAATTCCTCAGCCAGCCGCTGGCGCAACGCAAGGCCGTCATCGAACAACTGCGCGCGCGCAGCGAAGATGAGAAGCAGCACAAAAGCAGCGACCTCATGGACGTCAGCGATGCGGCAGTGGCGGGGCTATTGCGCGAGCACAACTACCCGCGCCTGGTCCACGGCCACACCCACCGCACCAGGCTACACTTGCACACGGTGGATGGACATGGCTGCGAACGCTGGGTGCTGGGGGATTGGCACGAGACGGGGAATGCCCTGCGCTGCGATGCGGCGGGGTGCCGATTGGAAACGGTTACGCCTTATTGAGCTTTACATAATTGAAGAAAATGTTTGAAACGAGCAAAACAGTAGGCGAAACCCACCACTCCGTCATTCCGGCGAAGGCCGGAATCCAGCTTGTCATATAACCTCCGCGCAGCGGACAAAGCCGTGTTTGGGGTGTTGCCCAACTGCATGGGGATATTGTTAATTGTCTGGATTCCGGCCTTCGCCGGAATGACAGTTGCAGTAAAGGTATTTGTCATGAATTACGTAAGCCAAATAATCAGGCTGATGCGTGCTTTCATGTTTCCTCCGTTATCAACGCGGCTTGCACAACTTCTCGCACGGCACTCCGTCGCCATCGCCGTCCAAAGATTTCACGCCGCAATGCGTGAGGTAGAAATGCGCCTCGTTGCAGGAGCTCATTTGCGAACAGTGGCGCTTGCTGCCGCAGGCATAGCCCTGTGCCGCTGGCGCACGTTGTGGCGGCGCATCTGCCGCATGCAGTTTGCGCCATTGCCATGGGGGCATCGGGCTGGAATGGGCCCATAGCCCGCGCCGTGCCTGCTGTGCCTCGCTCTGCAGGGCGAGGTAATGCCGGTCGCTGTGGAAGTGCGAATATTCCCACGCCATGCCGCGCCGCACCTGTTCCTCATTTACCTTGAGCCCGCTCACTTCAATCTGCGCCACCATACGGCCGTACTCGTCCATCGCCTGGCTGCTGACCTGCACCTGTTTGCGCAGTACCATCTCCACCAGTGATTGGCGCGACGCCATGCCGTATTCCTGAGCCTTTTCCGGGGCGTCAATGTTGGCCAGCCGGATTTTTACCTGCTGGCCACCTCGCAAAACAAGCACTGTATCGCCATCCAGCACCGCAATGACCTTGCCGGAGAATTTCTCGGCGTGTGCGATGCTGAATGTGCAAACCAATAACAGAAACAGCATCAATGCGCGCATCGTTACCCCCTCACAAGACAGTTAAACCCGAATAATCCATTAGGCGCTATATTCCCTCCCCCATGCAGGGGGATAACCAGCGACTTGCCCGCTTGCGGGCTTAGTCGAATGGTTAGTAGTTCCATCAGGGCTAGGTAACCAATGACTTGGCTGTCGTTGTTGGACAGCCTAGTCAGATGGCTAGTAGTTCCATCAGAGGGGGTAGAAAAGCTGCCTGCCGGGCTAACCCCCATCCTAGCCTTCCCCCTGACAGGGGGAAGGGACAGTTCGGTTCTAATGATTTATCTGGGTTAAAGCAGCACACTCCGCACCAGCGCCAGGCACAGCAACGTATAGCCCGCCGCGAGGATGTCGTCGAACATCACGCCGAGGCCGCCGTGCCATGTCCGGTCGAAATGGCGGATGGGCGGCGGCTTGACGATATCGAAGAAGCGGAACAGCGAGAACGCGAGCAGCGTCCAGAAGAAGCCTTCCGGGGTGAAGAACAGCACCAGCAGGAAGGCCACGATCTCGTCCCACACGATGCCGCCGTAATCCGCCACGCCCAGCGTGCGCCCGGTCTTGCTGCACACCCACACACCGAAGGCAAACGCCCACACCAGCGCCACGATGAACATGGCATCGGTGAGACGCGGCGCGAGATACCAGTAGAGCGGAAAGGCGACCAGTGTGCCCGCCGTGCCGGGCGAGCCGGGGAACAGGCCGCTGCCGAAACCGAAGGAAATGAAATGCGCGGGGTGGCTGAGGATGAAACGCCACGAGGGTTGCACGCGCAAATCAGCGGAAGTGATCATAGCCGGACTCCCCCATGTTGATGACACTGCCGTCCGCGGCACGCACTGCGCAGCCGCTTCCCGCCACAATAGACCCGATGCGCGTCAGCGGCAAGCCAAGCTTAACCGGAATTTTCTCCACCTCGGCACGGCGGGAAGCAGGCACGGTAAAACACAATTCGTAATCGTCGCCGCCGGCCAGGGCGCAATGCTTACCCAGTGGCTGCGCAAGGTAAGGTTGCAGAGTGCGGGAAATTGGCAGCGCGGTAAATAAGATTTCCGCACCGGCCTTGGAGCATTCCAGAATGTGCCCGAGGTCGGCCAGCAGCCCGTCCGAAACATCTATCGCGCTGTGCGCCACCCCGCGCAATGCCAGTCCCAACGCCACACGCGGCTGCGGCTGGTGCAAGGCGGGAGCGCAAGAAGAGAAGTCCGCAGCGGATAATTGGAACTTGCCTTGCAGATGCGCCAGCGCCAGCGCAGCATCGCCCAGGCTACCGGATACCCACACATCATCCCCCGCTTGCGCACCGTCGCGCCGCAATGCCGCACCCTGCGGCACTTCGCCCATGATGGTGACGCACAGGTTGAGCGGCCCGCGCGTGGTGTCGCCGCCGATGAGTTCGACACCGTGCTGTGCGGCCAGGGTAAAAAACCCGTCACTGAATTGTTGCAGCCAGGCCTCGTCCGCTTGCGGCATGGCCAGGGAAAGCAGTGCCCA
This sequence comes from Nitrosomonadales bacterium, assembly GCA_016218445.1. GTDB lineage: Bacteria > Pseudomonadota > Gammaproteobacteria > Burkholderiales > Gallionellaceae > CAITJF01. The sequence goes on along the minus strand of JACREC010000134.1, from coordinate 2,982 downwards.
GCGCGGTTGTGCGCCCATCGCCGCCATGTCGGAAAGGTTCACCGCCAGCGTCTTGTGTCCCAGCAGGAAAGGATCGGCATCCGGCAGGAAATGCGTGCCGCTCACCAGCATGTCGGTGGATACCGCCAATTCCATGCCGTTGCCGATGCGCAACAGCGCGGCATCGTCGCCCACCCCCAGCACCGCGCCGGGTGCGGCGCGGGTAAAGTAGCGGCGGATCAGATCGAATTCGGACATAGAATCAGTTGTTAGTAGGTAGTCGCTAGTCGTTATTGATCCGGCCAAGTGAAGTTTGAAGCCCATTCGCCCTGAGGTATCGAAGGGCGAATGGGCTTCGATACCTCAGCCCGAACGGCAAACTTCAAACATATTCATGCCGGATCAATAGGTAACAAGCTGCGAGCTATAACATGGCCATTCGACTAAGCTGGAAAATAACACCAGCAAGTCGCTGGTCAGCGACAACACCAACTAGCGACTAACGTCTAACGACTAAGCTCTGTTGTATGCAGCCACTTCAATCGCGCGCACTTGCGCGGCCAGCTTGTCCAGCACGCCGTTGACAAACTTGTGGCCGTCGGTGCCGCCAAATGTTTTGGCGAGTTCAACCGCTTCGTTGATAACCACGCGATAGGGGATTTCTGGATGCCGGATCAGCTCATATGCGCCCAGCAATAATATGGAAAACTCAATCGGACTGAGTTCGGCAAGCAAGCGATCAAGGTGTGGCGCAACTGCCGTTTCGAGATCGGCGTGCTGCGCCAATACGCCGCCCAGCAGGTTGCCGAAGAACTCCGCATCGTAGCGGCCCAAACCCTTTTCCTCGCGGATCTGTTTTTCGATCTGCGCACCTTCACCCCCGGTCAGCCGCCACTGGTAGACGCCCTGCAGCGCCAGTTCGCGCGCGCGATGGCGCGGGCTTTTGGCGGGTGTATTTGCCTTGATGGCCTGATCGTTCATGCAAGTTTTTTCAACAGGCTGGCCATCTCTATTGCCACCAGCGCTGCTTCCGCACCTTTGGCACTCATGCGCTCTTCGGCCTGTTCGTCGGTTTCCGTGGTAAGTATCGCATTGGCGACAGGCACGCCACTATGCAACTGCACCTCGCTCACCCCGCGCGCGGATTCGTTCGACACCACTTCGAAATGGTAGGTATCGCCGCGGATCACCGCCCCCAGCGCGATGAGTGCATCGAATTTTTCGCTCATTGCCATCCGTTGCAGGACCAGTGGGATTTCCAGCGCGCCCGGCACCGTGGCCAGCGTGATGTCCGCCTCGTTTACGCCTTGCCGGACAAGCTGCGTGCGGCAAGCCGCCAGCAGACCTTCGCAGACCACCTGGTTGAAGCGGCTTTGCACGATGCCGATGCGCATTCCCGCACCGTTCAGGTTTTTTTCGATTTCTCTCATTTCAGCCTCTCTGAATTTATACCCTCTCCCCAACCCTCTCCCGCTGGCGGGAGAGGGAGTTATGTTTCCCCTCGCCCACTTGTGGGAGAGGGGCTAGGGGAGAGGGCGCTCTACGACTGCTCTTTACGCTTTGGCGTGGCAGTAACCCACCACTTCCAGCCCGAAACCGGTCATGCTCGGCAGTTTGCGCGGGGTGCCGAGCAGGCACATCTTGCCGACATTCAAATCGCGCAGAATCTGCGCGCCGATGCCGTAACTGCGCGGATCCCACTGCGTGGCATGGTGCGCTTCCGGCGCTGCGGCGGCGCGCTCGCGCAAATCCTGCGAAGTTTCGTTGTGATGCATCAACACCAGCACCCCCGCGTTCGACTGGCTGATTTTCTGCATCGCATCATGCACGCTGTGGGAATTCGGGTAATGCGCCTGCTCCAGAAAATCCAGCACCGACAGCGGCTCATGCACGCGCACCAGCGTTTCGGCTTGCGGCTGGATGACGCCCTTCACCAGAGCCAGCAGCGTGCGTTGCGTGGTCTTGTCCACATAGATAACCAGGTTGAACGGGCCGTAAGCCGTCTGCACGGTGCGCTGCCCCACGCGCTTGACCAGTTTCTCATGCTGGCTGCGGTGTTCGATCAGGGCGGCGATGGTGCCGATCTTCAGATTATGCAGTTGCGCGAACGCTATCAGGTCGGGCAGGCGCGCCATCTCGCCGTCGTCCTTGAGGATTTCACAGATCACCGCTGCGGGCGTCAGCCCGGCCAGCTGCGCCAGGTCGCAGCCCGCCTCGGTGTGCCCGGCGCGCACCAGCACGCCGCCGCTCTGCGCGCGCAACGGAAAGATGTGGCCGGGCTGCACGATGTCGGAAGGCTTGGCGTTCTTGTCCGCCGCCACCTGAATGGTGCGCGCGCGGTCGGCGGCGGAGATGCCGGTGGTCACCCCGCTCGCCGCCTCGATGGACAGCGTGAAATTGGTGCCCAGCGGCGAACCGTTGTCGCGCACCATCAGCGGCAGGTTGAGCTGCCGGCAATGCGCCTCGGTCAGCGTCAGGCAGATCAGCCCGCGCCCGTGCCGGGCCATGAAATTGATTTTTTCCGGTGTGACGAATTCGGCGGCGAACACCAGGTCGCCCTCGTTCTCGCGGTCTTCCTCGTCCACCAGCACCACCATCCGCCCGGCGCGGATTTCGGCGATGATGTCGTGTATCGGTGCTATATCTGTCATGCGGTAAACCTCAAAGAACTGGCAGGCCGGCGCGAAATGCACTGCATGCGCCGCTCCAAGGGTTATGATTCTACCATTTCTGCATACCACTCCACCCGGCTATTGAGGTTTGCATAATTGAAGACAGTGCTGCATCGCTCAGGATGGAATTTAAGAAATAATAAAACCACCACGTCATTCCGGCGCAGGCCGGAATCCAGTGGACTTGAACAAAAGGCATCGCGGATTCAACTACCAAGTGCAACACCCGTACAACAAGCCTGCATCATGACCTCGAAAGGTGTTTCCCAGTTTAGCGTTTTTCTGGGCCGATGATTTAGCCTGTCCATAATTCGATTGATATCCTGGCCCG
>JACREC010000133.1 GCA_016218445.1 Nitrosomonadales bacterium | reverse complement strand
CTCCAGCAGGGCGCGGCGATATTCGGTCGGCATCACCTTGACGAACTTCGGCAGGTAGCGCGCCCAGTTATCGAGAATCAGCTTGGCGCGAACGCTGCCGGTGTAATGCAAGTGCTTCTCAATCTTGCCGCGCAAGGCCGCCGCATCGGCCTTGCCCAGATGATTGAGATGCACCAGGCCATGTGCCTCGACCTCGCCGGTCTCGCTGGCTGCCGCCTCTTCGGGGATCGCCTCCAATTGCACCATGGACATGTTGCAGCGCATGGCAAATGTGCCTTCCTCATCCAGCACGTAAGCCACGCCGCCGGACATGCCGGCGGCAAAATTGCGCCCGGTCTGGCCCAGCACGACCACCATGCCGCCGGTCATGTATTCGCAGCCGTGGTCGCCCACGCCTTCCACCACCGCGACCGCGCCGGAATTACGCACGGCGAAACGCTCGCCCGCCACGCCGCAGAAGTAGCCCTCGCCGCTGGTCGCGCCGTACAGCACCGTGTTGCCGACGATGATATTTTCTGCCGCCACAATTTTGCATTCCGGAGGTGGCAGCACCACGATGCGGCCACCGCACAAACCCTTGCCGGCATAGTCGTTGCACTCGCCGGTCAGCTCCAGCGTGATGCCATGCGCGAGGAAGGCGCCAAAGCTCTGCCCGGCTGTGCCTTTCAACTTCACGGTGATGGTATTGGCCGGCAGTCCGGCCTGGCCATAACGCTTCGCCACTTCATGCGACAGCATGGTGCCGACGGTGCGATTGACATTCCTGATGGCGCTCTCGATGACCACCGGTTTTTTATGTTCCAGCGCGACCTTGGCTTGCGCGATCAGCTGGTTATCCAGCGCCTTTTCCAGTCCATGATCCTGCTCTTCTGCATGGAAACGCGCCACGCCGGCGGGCACCTCCGGCTGATGGAACACCCTGGAGAAATCCAGACCCTGCGCCTTCCAGTGCGTAATGCCGTGCTTCATATCGAGCAAATCGCTGCGGCCGATCAGCTCATCAACCTTGCGGATGCCCAGCTGTGCCATGTATTCGCGCAGTTCTTCGGCGACAAAGAAGAAGTAGTTCACCACGTGTTCCGGTTGGCCGGTAAATTTCCTGCGCAGCTCGGGGTCTTGCGTCGCCACGCCCACCGGGCAGGTATTGAGGTGGCACTTGCGCATCATGATGCAGCCTTCCACCACCAGCGGTGCGGTGGCAAAACCGAATTCATCGGCGCCCAGCAAGGCGCCGATCAGCACATCGCGCCCGGTCTTGAGTTGGCCGTCCACTTGCAATGCGATGCGCCCGCGCAGTTTGTTCAGCACCAGCGTCTGCTGCGCTTCCGCCAAGCCAAGCTCCCACGGCGTACCGGCGTGCTTGATGGACGACAGGGGCGAAGCGCCCGTGCCGCCGTCGTGGCCGGAGATCACGATGTGGTCGGCCTTGGCCTTGGACACGCCCGCCGCCACGGTGCCCACGCCGACTTCGGACACCAGCTTGACCGAAATCGAGGCGGACGGATTGGAATTTTTCAGGTCATGGATCAGCTGCGCCAGGTCCTCGATGGAATAAATGTCATGGTGCGGCGGCGGGGAAATCAGACCGACGCCCGGCACCGAGTGGCGCAGAAAACCGATGTACTCGGACACCTTGTGGCCGGGCAGCTGGCCGCCTTCACCGGGCTTGGCGCCTTGCGCCATCTTGATCTGGATCTGCTCGGCGCTGGAAAGATATTCCGCCGTCACTCCGAAGCGTCCGGAGGCCACCTGCTTGATTTTTGAACGCAGCGAATCGCCCTGCTGCATCGTCAGGTCGGCTGCGATGCGGTTCTTGCCGATGATGCCGGACAGCTTCTCGCCCGCCTTGAGCTCGCGGAAGCGGTTCGCGTCCTCGCCGCCTTCGCCGGTGTTTGACTTGCCGCCGATGCGGTTCATGGCAATCGCCAGCGTGGTATGCGCTTCGGTGGAAATCGAACCGAGCGACATCGCGCCGGTGGCGAAGCGCTTGACGATTTCTTTCGCCGGCTCGACTTCCGCCAGCGGCACCGGCGCCCCCGCCGGCCTGACTTCAAACAGCCCGCGCAAGGTTTTCATGCGCTGATCCTGATCGTTGATCAGTCTGGCGTATTCCTTGTAGGTCGAAAAATTATTGGTGCGCGTGGCGTTCTGCAATTTCGCGATGGTATCGGGCGTCCATACATGCTCCTCGCCGCGCACGCGCCAGGCATATTCGCCACCCGCTTCGAGCGCGTCAGCCAGCACCGGGTCATTGCCGAATGCGGACTGGTGGGTGCGCACCGCTTCTTCGGCCACCTCATGCAGGCCGATGCCCTCGATCTGGGTTGCCGTGCCGGTAAAATATTTTTCGACAAATTCGGCATTCAGGCCGATGGCCTCGAATATCTGCGCACCGCAATAGGACTGGTAAGTGGAAATGCCCATCTTGGACATCACCTTGAGCAGCCCCTTGTTCACCGCCTTGATGAAGCGCTTGTTGGCTTCTTTGGCGGGCAGGTTTTTCGGCAGGCCGTCGCCGAGGGAGGCAACGGTTTCATACGCCAGCCACGGGCACACCGCCTCGGCACCGTAACCGGCGAGCAGTGCGAAATGATGCACTTCGCGCGCCGAACCGGTATCCACCACCAGGCCGGCGCTGGTGCGCAAACCCGCATTTATCAGGTGATGATGCACCGCTGCACAAGCCAGCAGCGCGGGGATGGCTACGCGCGTTCTCGACACCGCACGGTCGGACAGGATCAGCACGTTGTAGCCTGCGGCCACCGCCTTGTCGGCTGCGGCGCACAGCGACTTGATTGCGGCCTCGCAGCCCTGCGCACCTTGGGCGACGGGATAGGTCATATCCAGTACCAATGACTTGTAACGCCCCTGCGTCAGCTTGCCGATGTCGCACAGCTTGGCAAAATCCTCGTTGGACAGCACCGGCTGGTGCGCCTCCAGACGCAACTGCGGGTCGGCCTCATCGACGCCGAGCAGATTGGGCCTGGGGCCGATGAACGAAGTGAGCGACATCACGATCTCTTCGCGGATCGGGTCTATCGGCGGGTTGGTCACCTGCGCGAACAACTGCTTGAAATAGTTGTACAGCACCTTGTTCTTGTCGGACAACACCGGCAGCGCGGCATCGTTGCCCATGGAACCTATCGCTTCTTCGCCCGCGGAAGCCATGGGGGCGAGAATGAACTTGAAGTCTTCCTGCGAGTAACCGAATGCCTGCTGGGTATCGAGCAGGCTTTCCTTGAGCTCTTGCTTGCCGTCCACTGCGGGAAGATCGGCCAGAAAGTAGCGCGATTTTTCTATCCATTGCCGGTATGGCCTGGCAGTGGCGAGTTGTTGCTTCATTTTGATGACATCTACAACCCGTCCGGCCTGCAAGTCAATCAGGAACATCTTGCCGGGCTGTATCCGCCATTTCTTCACGATCTTGTGCTGCGGAATATCCAGCACGCCCATTTCGGACGCCATCACCGCCACATCATCGTCAGTGATCAGGTAACGCGCCGGGCGCAGGCCGTTGCGATCCAGCGTCACGCCGATCTGGCGGCCATCGGTAAAAGCCACGGCGGCGGGGCCGTCCCATGGCTCCATCAGGATAGCGTGGTATTCGTAGAAAGCGCGGCGCTCTTCATTCAACAACGGGCTGCCCACCCATGCTTCTGGAATCAGCAACATCATCGCGTGCGCCAGCGAGTAGCCGCCCGCCACCAGCAGCTCAACAGCATTGTCCAGACAGGCGGAGTCGGATTGGCCTTCGACGATCAGCGGCCACAGTTTTTCCAGATCCTCGCCGAGCAGCCCGGACGACATCGTGGCCTGGCGCGCGGCCATCCAGTTCACGTTGCCGCGCAGGGTGTTGATCTCGCCGTTGTGCGCGATCATGCGGAACGGATGCGCCCGGTCCCAGGTGGGGAAAGTGTTGGTGGAGAAACGCTGATGCACCAGCGCCAATGCGCTGACCAGGCTTTCATCCTGCAAATCGAGATAATACTTGCCGACCTGATCGGCCAGCAGCATGCCCTTGTACACCAGTGTGCGGGAGGACAGCGACGGGATGTAGAAGCCTTTGCCTTGCTCTTTGGGTAGGCTGCGCACCGCGTGCTCTACCGTCTTGCGGATGACAAACAGCTTGCGCTCGAAATGGTCGGCATCCTTGCAGTTCTTACCGCGCCCGATGAATACCTGGCGCACCAGCGGTTCCACCGCCTTGACGCTTTCGCCCAGAATGCGGTTATTCACCGGCACATCGCGCCAGCCCAGCAAGACCTGGCCTTCCACCGCGATCTTGTCCGTAATCACCCGCTCACAGGCGGCGCGTGCAGCAGCAGCGCGCGGCAGGAACAGCATGCCGACGCCATATTCTCCCGCCGCTGGCAGCGCCACGCCCTGCGCCACGCAGGAGTTGCGCAGGAACGCATCCGGAACCTGGATCAGGATACCCGCGCCATCGCCCGCCAGCGGATCGGCGCCCACCGCGCCGCGATGGGTAAGGTTCTCCAGTATCTGCAAACCCTGGCGCACCATGTCATGGCTCTGCTTGCCCTTGATGTGGGCGATGAAGCCCACACCGCACGCATCGCGCTCCTGGCGCGGATCATACAAACCCTGCTGGACTGGCAACCCTGACGGTACGGGCGACGAAGGATGATTCACGTTGTTCCTTATTAAAACCAATAGCCAATAGCAAAAAAAGTGGCGACTCAAATCGCCAAAACAGCAAAGCAAAAGGGCGCGAATTTTACCTTGTCTGGGCGGACAGGGCAATTAGGCGGGTAGAAAAAGGGGTCTTTGGTTGTGGAAGCCCCAAGTGGCGGGGCGAATGCGGTCAGGTGTTCGAGCTATGGCTGGCGTGGCGGTTCGGACAAATCGGGCAACTGGCTTACCACGGTTCCAATTTGATAT
>JACREC010000135.1 GCA_016218445.1 Nitrosomonadales bacterium | reverse complement strand
GGTTGAACGCCAGCGGCAGGTCAACCTGGGCGGTTATAACATAGGCAGTGAGGATACTGCGAACCATGCAGGCGGATCTTACAAAGATGCAAATTGGCAACTGCGTCATGTTTATGAACCCACGATGACATGGTGAGCCAAGGTTTGGTAACGCCAAACAGTATGTTCGTAATTTCACGCTCCCTTAGGCTATATCGGTGATGTGGCAATGAGCCTATGTAAAGAAATCCTGCAATACCTGAAAAAGCATGGTGAGCGACTCGACACGGAGATCGCCGTAGCTACAGGTAGCTCACTTGCTAACGCGCACCTCCATTTGTCAGAATTGCTGCCAAAGGAGAGGTTGTGGCGTGCCATTTGATCAGGTTCGAGAAGGGCAAGAAAGTCGAGGGAATAAGTTGCCGGTTAGCCGGATATATTCCTCCAGCATCACCGGGCAGGAAATCAATACCACGGTTGAAGTTATCGTAGCTCTCCGTCCTGTCATGCGCACGGAGGGGCATTCATGTTCCAAAGTTATATACAGATTTTGTGAGCAAGGGTATGGATAACATTCACAACTCCAACCCGGGTAAGAAGATTTTCGGGTGCTCGGAATTTTAGCCAATTTTAGGGACTCGCCCAGCATCAGCTTTGTGCCAAAACCGGAAGTTTGCTCGCACCCATAAAGAACATGCATCTTTTGTGGAGTCACGACAAAAGAGAGGGCGATGTCAAGAACCAACCGCAACAGTTAATGTTGAGGCATATGCTTGTTCGGGAGTAGAATTTTATCCTTCCAGAGACACACTCAAGCCAAAGATACATTCAAGTAAGAGGTGAACAAGTAAGCCAAGATGGATGCAGTGGGTGTATTGCCGTTGGATGTGGTGGGCGGAGTGATTCTGCTCTGGCTGCTGCTCGGATTATTCGGGCTGGTGTTGCAAAACACGCCGCATATCATTAGTAGCGTCATCTTCCCTCTGGGCGCGATTGCCGCGCTCGCTGTGGCCGGAACGGGTTTGTGGGCGCTCGGTGAACATGCCAGCTATGCCATATTGCCGATGGGTCTGCCGGATCTGCCGCTGCATCTTCGTCTCGATCCGCTCGCCGCGTTTTTCCTGATCCTGTTGGGCGGCGCATCGTTCGGTGTGTCGCTGTTCAGTGCCGGTTATTTCAAATCCATGCAGGGTAATACGCTAGGCCTGCTGTGCCTGGAATATCACCTGTTCCTTGCCGGCATGGCGCTGGTGTTGCTGGCTGACGATGCCTATATGTTCATGGTGGCGTGGGAGACGATGGCGTTGTCTTCCTATTTCCTGGTCACCACCGACCACCATGTTCCCGACATCCGCAAGGCGGGATTTTTGTATCTGCTGATTGCGCACGTCGGGGCAATCGCGATTTTGCTCAGCTTTGGCGTGATGCAGGGCGGGCATGGCATCGGGGCTTACACCTTTGCGGCGATGCGCGAGGCGCATCTGCCGGTGTTCTGGTCGTCGGTGGCGTTTTTGCTGGCGTTGTTCGGCTTTGGCGCGAAGGCGGGTTTGCTGCCGTTGCATGTCTGGTTGCCCGAAGCTCACCCGGCCGCGCCCTCGCCGGTTTCCGCATTGATGAGCGGCATCATGCTGAAAACGGCGATCTACGGCATCCTGCGCGTCACCTTCGATTTGCTGAGCGTGCAGCAATGGTGGTGGGGTGTGCTGGCGTTGGCGCTGGGTTTGATTACCGCGATTTTCGGCGTGATGTTTGCCGCTGTGCAGGGCGACATGAAGCGGCTGCTGGCTTATTCTTCGATAGAAAATATCGGGCTGCTGCTGGTGGGTATCGGCTTGACCATTATTTTCCATGTCTATGGCAAGGACGCGCTGGCGGCTTTGTCGCTCACCGCGACGCTGTATCACAGCCTGAATCACGCTTTCTTCAAGAGCCTGCTGTTCATCGGCACGGGTTCGATTCTGCACGCTACCGGCGAGCGCAACATGGGACGCATGGGCGGACTGATCCGCCACATGCCGTGGGTCGCGGTGCTGATGCTGGTTGGCGTGCTGTCCATATCCGGCCTGCCACCCTTCAACGGATTCGTTTCGGAATGGCTGTTGTTGCAGGCGTTCCTGCTGTCGCCTGGCTTGCCCAACAGCTACATCAATATGCTGATACCGGTGGCGGCGGCGGTGATCGCGCTGGCCGCCGCATTGGCGGCGTATGTGATGGTGAAATTCTACGGGATCATTTTTCTCGGGCAGCCGCGCGGCGAGGCAAAGGCGCAGCCGCACGATGCCGGTATCTGGGAGCGCATCGGGCTGTGCTGGCTGTCGCTCGGCTGTGTGGCGCTGGGCCTGGCGCCGGTTTATGTGGTGAAGCAACTCGATCTGGTGACACAAGTATTGGTTGGCCGGGGGCTCGGCAATGCGGCCGCCGGTTGGTTGTTCCTTGCTCCGGTGGACATCGAGCGTGCCAGCTACAGCCCGGTGATCTTCCTGTTGGCGGTGCTGGGGGTGATGCTGGTGACCGCATTGGCGGTGCGCCATTTTTACCACGGCCGGTTGCGCCGCGGTCCGGCCTGGGACTGCGGTTTCCCGGCGCAAAATGCGCGTATGCAAGACACAGCCGAAGGGTTCGGGCAACCGATCCGGCGCATTTTCGAGCCATTTTTCCGCATCGAAAGCGAGTTGCCGAGTGCATTTGATACGCATCCGCGCTATCACGGCCGCAGCGATGATCGCATCTGGTTCGCGCTCTACCTGCCGATCAAGCGCATCACCGAAAAATTCTCGTCCTGGGCATCGTTGTTGCAGCACGGGAGGATCCATCTGTATCTGACCTACACCTTTGCCACGCTGGTTGTGTTGCTGGCATTTGTATGATGGATAATTTCGATTTTGTCATTGGTGAGACAACTGGTGAAACTACTAGCCATCTGACTAGGCTGTCCAAAAACGACAGCCAAGTCATTGGTTATAGCCATTCGACTAAGTTGGCAAACAACGCCAACCAAGTCGCTGGTTATCCGACGAAGACCGGAATCCAGTGGTTTTATCCAACATGCCTTTGGGCTTTGTCACACGTGTTACGGGGGAACTTTTCCCTTGGACCGGATTCCCGCCTTCTTGGGAATGACGGATTTTTGGAAGCTCCATGATGGCCATGAAACAAACACTCGGCATTCTTTTCCAGCTCTGCCAGTCGCTGCTGGTGGTGGCACTCGCGCCGCTGCTGACTGGCTGGGTGAACCAATGCCGTGCCTGGCTGCAAAACCGCTCTGGCGCCGGGCTGTTGCAACCCTATCGCACGTTGCGCAAGCTATTTCACAAGGATGCCGTGCTGGCCTATAACGCCTCGCCGTTATTCCGCACCACCCCTTACATTTTGTTCGGCTGCATGTGGTTGGCTGCAGCGATCATTCCTATCATCGCGATAGATTTACCGTTCTCGCCAGCTGCCGATGTGATCGCGCTGGTCGGCGTGTTTGCGTTGGCGCGCGTATTCATTTCGCTGGCCGCGATGGATATCGGTACGGCGTTCGGTTCGCTCGGTGCGCGGCGCGAGATGCTGGTGTCGTTCCTCGCCGAACCGGCCTTGTTGATGGTGTTCTTCACCTCCTCGCTGATCAGCCATTCGACGCAGTTGCCGCACATCGTGGAAACGTTCACACATCACGAGTTCGTGTTGTACCCGAGTCTCGCTTTTGCCGGATTGGCCTTTGTGATTGTGCTGCTGGCCGAGAATGCGCGCATCCCGGTGGACAACCCCAGTACCCATCTGGAATTGACCATGATCCATGAAGCGATGATCCTGGAATACTCGGCGCGACATCTGGCCCTGGTGGAATGGGCGAGCAGCCTGAAGTTGCTGGCATACATATCCATTGGCATCGCTTTGTTCGTGCCATACGGCATCGCCGAGGTGGACAATTGGCACGCGCTGCCGCTGGCCATCACCGCGTTGCTGGTGAAACTGGCATTGGCCGGCGCCGGACTGGCTGTGCTGGAAACGTTTCTCGCCAAGATGCGCATCTTCCGCGCCCCGGAGTTTCTGGGCACGGCATTCTTGCTGGCGGTGCTGGGGCTGTTGATTCATTTCCTGCTGGGTGCATAGCATGTCCATTCCGTTCACCACACAAACCATCAACCTGCTCGCATCCATCTTGTTGCTGATTGCCTTCGCCATGTTGTCGCAACGCCGCATATTGTCCTTGATCAATTTGTTTGCCTGGCAGGGGCTGGTGTTGTCGGTTAGTACCTTTGTGGTGGCTTATTCCACGGCGCAGCGTCATTTGTACTACTCCGCCGCGTTGACGCTGTTACTCAAGGTGTTGGTCCTGCCCTGGCTGCTGCATCGCTTGATCCGCAAGTTGAACGTGAAATGGGATGTGGAAACGCTGATCAACATTCCCGCCACCATGCTGGTCGGCATCGCACTGGTGATATTTGCCTTCAACCTGGCCGCGCCCATTTCCCAGTTGTCCGAAAGCATTACCCGCGGTTTGATCGGCATCGCGCTGGCCAGCGTGCTGCTGTCGCTGTTGATGATGATTACGCGGCGCAAGGCGATCTCGCAAGTGGTCGCCTTCCTGTCGCTGGAAAACGGGCTGTTCTTTGCCGCGACCAGCGCCACGCAGGGCATGCCGCTGGTGGTGGAGCTGGGCATTGCGCTGGACGTGCTGGTGGCCACCTTCATATTCGGCATCTTCTTCTTCCAGATCCGCGAGACCTTCGACAGTCTGGATATCACGCATATGGAAAAGCTCAAAGATGATTGACCTGCAACTTTTGGTGTTGTTGCTCACGCCGCTGTTTGGGGGGGGGTTGCTGGCCGTTTTTGGTTCGCGCCGGTGGGCGGCAGAACTCAACTCGCTGATGAGTTTTTGCACCTTCCTTGCTGCAGTGGCGCTGACCGTTCGTGTCATTGATTTCGGCCCGCAGGTTGTCTTCAATGAACAATTTTTTATTGACCAGTTTAATGTATTCCTGGTTGCCCTGACCGCATTCGTGGCCTTCACCACCTCGCTGTTCTCGCGCCCCTATATGCGCATTGAACAGCATCATGGCAAACTCAGCACACAGATGCTGCATTTGTATTACAGCATGTACCAGCTGTTCACGTTCACCATGCTGCTTGCCTTGACCGCCAACAACATGGGCATTATCTGGGTGGCGATGGAAGCGGCCACGCTGACCACGGTACTGCTGGTCAGCCTGTACCGTACCCCCGCCAGCCTTGAGGCGGCGTGGAAGTATTTCATCCTGTGTGGTGTGGGTATCGCGCTGGCACTTTTCGGCACCATCCTGTTGTATTTTGCCGCTGAGCGCGTGCTCGGCGAAGGCGGGACTGCCTTGCTGTGGACGCATTTGAATCAAGTAAAAGGCGATTTAGAGCCCACCGTACTCAAGCTGGCATTCGTGTTTCTGCTGGTCGGCTACGGCACCAAGATCGGCCTGGTGCCGCTGCACAGCTGGCTGCCGGATGCCCATGCGGAAGGCCCCACACCGGTTTCAGCCGTGCTCTCCGGCCTGCTGCTGAATGTCGCATTATGTGCGGTGATGCGCAGCAAGGTTCTGGTGGACGGCTCACTGGGCACGCATTTCGCGGGTAATCTGATGATGGGTTTTGGCCTGCTCTCCGTAGTGGTCGCCGCATTGTTCCTGTCGCGGCAAAAAGACATCAAGCGCATGTTCGCCTATTCTTCCATCGAGCATATGGGGCTGATCACGTTTGCCTTTGGCATGGGCGGGCCGGTGGCGACGTTTGCCGGGATGCTGCACATGACCGTGCACTCGCTGACCAAGTCGGCTATCTTCTTCGCGGTCGGCCATGCGGTGCAAAAATCCGGCACACAAGTGATGGAAAACATCCGCGGCATGCTGCAAATCAGCCCGACGGTGGGTTGGGGGCTGATGCTGGGTACGCTGGCAATCTTGGGGATGCCGCCGTTCGGCGTATTCGCCAGCGAATTTTTGATTATCACCACGGCCATGCACGATCACCCATGGGCGACGCCGATTCTGCTGATTGCCCTGGGCATTGCCTTCGCCGCCATCTTCGGCAAGGTGCAGCCCATCGTGTTCGGCGAAACCACGGCGCGTCCCCTGCCGCATCCGCCAGCGCTAATTCCGGTGTTCGCACACTTGCTGCTGGTGCTGATCCTCGGGCTGTATATGCCGCCCTATCTGGCCAACTGGTATCGCCAGGCAGCGGCCCTGTTAGGATAATTGGAAGTTCTAAATGCCGATCAAACATCCCAATCTGCATCTTGAGCCCATGAACGGTGCGATCCCGGCTTGGCAAGGCAAGATCGCCGACAGTGATTTGCAGCCGATCTGCCAGAACGTGCGCGACGGCGGCGGGCGATTGCTGGCGTTATGGGGCAGCGACCAACGCGCATCGCAGCAAGGTTTTGCACTGCACACGCTGCTGGTGAACGAAACCGGCCTGGTTTGTTTGAACCTGCCGCTGGCCGGAGATCACCCCGTCTACCCGGACATCAGCCACATTTTTCCGGCGGCCAATCGCATGCAACGTGCTGCATACGATTTACTCGGCATCTACGCGCATGAAGGCGGCGATCACCGCAAATGGTTGCGCCACGGTGCATGGCATGGCAGCAGCTTTCCGCTATGCAAGGATTTTGACGCTGCACAGAGCCGTAGCGACGAGTTGGATGCTTATTCTTTCGTGCAAGTGGAAGGAATAGGCGTGCATGAAATTGCTGTGGGGCCGGTGCATGCCGGCATCATCGAACCGGGGCACTTCCGTTTTTCCATTGTCGGCGAAAAGGTGCTGCGCCTTGAAGAACGCTTGGGCTATACTCACAAGGGCACCGAAAAACGTTTCGAGAGCATGACTCTGCAACAAGGGGCGAAGCTTGCCGGCCGCGTGAGCGGCGATTCCACAGTGGCTTACGCTTGGGCATACGCGATGGCTGCCGAAAGTGTCGCCAACGTGACGCCGCCGGACCGTGCGCTATGGCTGCGCGCATTGTTTCTGGAACGCGAGCGTACCGCCAATCACCTGGGCGATCTCGGTTATCTTGGCAACGATGTCGCGTTCTCGTTCGGCTTTGCGCAGTTCTGGATTTTGAAGGAGCGGCTGTTGCGCAACAACGCCGCGCTGTTCGGGCATCGTTACCTGATGGACAAAATTATCCCGGGCGGCGTGACCGCCGACCTGTTCGCCGAAGGCAAGCGCGTGATCGAGGAAGAGCTTGCCATGCTGGAACACGAAGTACGCTTACTGCGCGGTATATATGACGAACACGCCGGGATACAGGATCGTTTCATCGGTGCCGGGCGTGTCGAGCCCAAACTGGCTGCACAGCTCGGCCTGTGCGGGCTGGCCGGACGCGCCAGTGCGCAGTCGTGGGATACGCGTGTGCAGTTCCCCTGTGCGCCTTATGACAAACTTGATGTGCAAATGGCCACTTATCGCAACGGCGATGTTGCGGCGCGTGTCATCGTGCGCTTCGATGAGCTGTTCGAGTCGCTGCGTTTGCAACGCAAGATACTGGTGAATTTGCTCGGTGGCGATGAATTGGCACGCCCTTTGGTCCAGCTTCCCGCGAATGGTTTCGGCATCGGCATGGTGGAAGGCTGGCGCGGCGAAGTGACAGTGGCGATACACACCGACGCGCAGGGCAATCTCACGCGCGTGCATCCGCATGACCCATCGTGGCAAAACTGGCCGGTGCTGGAACACGCCGTGCTGGGCAACATCGTGCCGGATTTTCCGTTGATCAACAAATCGTTCAATCTGAGCTATTCCGGCCAGGATTTGTAGAGGCTCCCCTATGTATCAGATCATCAAGCAGATCATCAAAACCGGCATCATGACCGAGACCTCCCCGCAGCCGGATGAGGCGCTGCGCGCCGAGCCGCAGCGGTTGCAGCAACAAATTCTCGATGTGTTCGGGCGCGCGCTCACCATACGCCACATGGATGCAGGCTCATGCAATGGCTGCGAACTGGAGATACACGCGGTGAACAATGCCTACTACAACATCGAGGGTCTGGGCATCAAGTTCGTCGCCAGCCCGCGCCATGCGGATATGTTGCTGGTCACCGGGCCGGTGTCACGGCATATGGAAACGGCGCTCAAACGCACCTACGACGCCACACCGGAACCCAAGCTGGTGGTGGCAATCGGCGATTGCGCCCGCGATGGCGGAATATTCGGCGAGAGCTATGCAACTTGCGGGCGTGTTGCCAACGTCATTCCGGTGGATGTAGTGGTGCCGGGCTGCCCGCCCACGCCCAACGCGATATTGCAGGGCATAATTACCGCAATCAGCGCGCAAAAATAATGGCTGGTTATGTGCGGGCGAGTTTTTGTAGGAGCGGGCCAATCCCGCGATTTTGTAATTTCTCGAATTCGCGGGCATGGCCCGCTCCTACAACAATAATTATTTTATGCGCATGCCGGGTTGCG
>JACREC010000127.1 GCA_016218445.1 Nitrosomonadales bacterium | reverse complement strand
TGGAGCCGCCGCCGACGCAGGCGATCACCGCATCCGGCTGGCGGCCCGCCAGTTCCGGCATCTGCACCACGCATTCCTTGCCGACGATGGCGTTGAAATCGCGCACCATCATCGGATAGGGGTGCGGTCCCGCCACCGTGCCGATGATGTAGAAAGTATTCTCGATGTTGGTCACCCAGTCGCGCATCGCTTCATTCAGCGCGTCCTTGAGCGTTTTGGATCCGCTCTCCACTGGCACCACGGTCGCGCCGAGCAGCTTCATGCGATAGACATTCTGCGCCTGGCGCTGCACGTCTTCCGAGCCCATGTACACCACGCATTCCATGCCGTAGCGCGCCGCCACGGTAGCCGTGGCCACGCCGTGCTGGCCCGCGCCGGTTTCGGCAATCACGCGCGGCTTGCCCATGCGCCTGGCGAGCAGCGCCTGCCCCACGGTGTTGTTCACCTTGTGCGCGCCGGTATGGTTTAGGTCTTCGCGCTTCAGGTAGATCTGCGCGCCGCCGAGTTGTTGCGACCAGCGTTTGGCGTGGTAGATCGGGCTGGGGCGGCCGACGTAGTGCTTGAGGTCGTAATTCAGTTCGGCGATAAATTCAGGATCGTGGCGATACTTTTCATAAGCCCGATTCAGCTCTTCCAGCGCGCCCATCAGCGTCTCGGCGACATAAATGCCACCGTAGGGGCCGAAGTGACCGGTGCTATCGGGATAGTTGTACATCTGCTCGTTTAACCTCGTTGATGAACGCGGCGATCTTCGCCGCATCCTTGATTCCCTTGGCCGCCTCCACACCGCTGGACACGTCCACCGCGTAAGGCCGCACCTGCCTGATCGCCTGCGCCACATTGCCCGCATGCAAGCCGCCGGAAAGCACCACCGGCAGAGGCAGGTTGCGCGGGATCAGCGCCCAGTCGAATGATGCTCCCGTGCCGCCGTGCGTGCCTTCAATGTAGGCATCCAGCAGCAAACCCTGCGCGCCGGCGTAACGGGCCGCGCATTGTAGCAAATCCACCCCCGGCTTTACCCGCACCGCCTTCAAATAAGGCCGCGCAAACTGCGCGCAAAATTCCGGGTCTTCCTCGCCGTGGAACTGCAACAGATCCAAAGGCACATGACGCAACGCCTCGCGCACCTCACCTTCGGAAGGGTTTACGAACAGCCCCACCACCGTCACGAACGGCGGAACAACAGCCGCCAGTTGCACCGCCTGCTGCACGCTTACATGACGCGGGCTTTTTGCATAGAACACCAGTCCGAGCGCATCCGCGCCGCTGCGCGCGGCGGCCAGCGCATCTTCCACGCGCGTGATGCCGCAAATTTTGATTCGGGTCATAACAACTCCTAAACAAGGACTGAGGCATAAAACAAGGACTGAGAATCGAGGACTGAGGGCTGAGTAAAAATCGCTGCACCGCTTGTAGCTCAGTCCTCAGTCCTCGCACCTCGATCCTCAGTCCTGATTCTGAGGTAATCCCCACTTCGTTTCATATTTTATCCGACGCAAGTATAAGCCATCCGGCGCAAAGGTCGGGGCGGCCATGTTACGTTCGCGGTTTTCCAGCACTTCGCGCATCCACTGCGGCGGATGTTTGCCCTTGCCGATATACACCAGACAGCCGACGATATTGCGCACCATGTGGTGCAGAAATGCGCCGGCAGTTAAATCGAATATGATGGTGTCGCCTCTTTTTTGAATATCGAGTTGCGCCAAGTTTTTGATGGGTGTTTTGGCCTGGCATTCGGAGGAACGGAAGGCGCTGAAGTCATGTTCGCCCAACAGGTGCTGCGCGGCCTCGCGCATCTGCTCCACATCCAGCGGCGCATGGAACCAGCCCGCCTTGCCGTGCTGCACGGCGCTGCGCACCGGGCGGTTGATGAGCAGGTAGCGGTAGCTGCGCGCATGAGCGGAAAAGCGCGCATGGAATTCTTCCGGCACGGGATGCGCCCACAGCACGGCAACACTTTCCGGCAGCAGGGCATTGACGCCGCGCACCCAGGCGGAGAGCGGGCGCTCTACCCCGGTATCGAAATGCACCACCTGTTCCAGCGCATGCACGCCGGTATCGGTGCGCCCGGCAGCGATGATGGCAACTGGTTCGCCCGCAATACTGCTCAACGCAGCCTGCAAGGTGTCTTGCACGGTGTGTCCATCGGCCTGGCTCTGCCAGCCGAAAAACGGGCTGCCATCGTATTCCACACCCAATGCGATCCTCATAACGATCCCGGCACAATTCTCACAACAACACCATGATGAGCGAGGCGCATCCCATGACCAGCAGCAGGCCATCACGCTGAGTGAATGGGGTGGTAGGCAGCTCGATGCTGTGTTGTTTGACCTCTGCCGGGGTCAGCAGGTTTTCGATGCTGCCGCGCCAATCGGCGGCGGTATCCAGCATGGCGGATTCGGCATAGTGCAGAGTCAACGCCAGGCGCACCGCCACACGCTCACGCGACAGGCCAACATATCGCAACGGATAAGCCAGGGTGTAGAGGCCGCTGATAAGTTGCTGTTGCGACAGCAGGCTCAACAGGATGGATAAACCGGCCAGTACGAAAGACAGGCGGCACAATTGCAGCAGGCCGTCGAGCAGCCCTTCGTAGGTCGGGCTGAATTGGGCAAGCGATGCCCACACCGCTTCGCCCGGCGTGGCATAGGCATAGATGAACAGCAGCGACAGCATGATCCAGCGCGTGCGGCGCAGCAGTGTAAAAAAATGCGCGGAGGATAGCACGCAGGCAACAACCAGCAGCGGCACACCGGCAAGCAGCAACCCAGCCGCTTGCAACGACTGCATGGCAATAGTTAGGCAGACCCAGAGAAGGGTTAACACGGCGGGATGCGGCATCGTAGTCATTCAGGCGGTCGGCTCAAATAAAAACGGCAGCCTGTAACTTCCAAGGCTGCCGTCGGATTGGCAATCGCGCTAGGCGAGCAGGTGTTGCAAGATATCCTCGGCAGCCGCGCGCTGCGGCTCGTCGCCCTCAGCCAGCACTTCTTCCAGAATTTCGCGCGCGCCAGCGTTATCACCCATTTCCTGGTAGGCCTTGGCGAGGTCGAGCTTGGTGGCGACGTCGTGCCAATGCGCATCTTTAACTTCCGCTGCCGGAGCGGAAGCAGGTGCCGTTGGTTCACCCAGATCCAGACTGATGCCACTCAGGTCAAAGTCAACCACCTCCTTGGCCGCGGCTTGCGCAGCAGCAGGCTTGTCGGAGGTGGGGAAATCCAGCGTGAACGCCAAGGCATCATCGGTGCTCGCCGAAATATCTGCTGCCGGCTTTTCTTCAGTAATCGCGGCAAGGGAAGGATGGGTGGAGGTTATGTCAAAGTCCATCGGTGCTTCCGCGGCACGCAAGCCCTGCAACGGCATGGCCATGGTCTTTTCACCCGGTGGTACCATGGTGCTTTCACTTTCAGTTGCAGCGGCTGCTGCTGGCGCGCCAGAACCCAGATCGAAATCCAATCCGGCGGCATGCTGTGGTTCACTCTTGCCTTGATCCACCGGTGCAGCAATTACCGGCTCGCCACCCTTGCCGCCATACATCGGGTTGCCCGGCTCCAGATTGCGGCCCGTCTCGGCAGCTTGCGCCCATGCCGCCGCATCACCGGAATCCTGAACCTGGCGCGCGATAACAGAAAACGACTTGGTGTCTTTGCGATTCGCATAGATGGACAGCAGCTTAAGCCGGATCTGATTATTTGCAGGGTTCTTCTCCAACGCATCTTTCAGGATTTCTTCCGCCTGCGCGTCACGGCCAAAGCTCAGGAACAGGTCGGCTTCATTGATCGGATCAATGTCTTCAGGCTGCACCGGGCTAGTTGGGGTGGCGGTTGCTGCTTGCGTGAAATCACCCGTTTCCGGGGAGGGCGCAACTGGCGCTGAGAAGCGGCCGCTGGTGACACCAATATCTTTCGTTTCTGCTTCGCTACTGCCCGATATTTTTTTCTCGGCCTTGCCACCTTTTACGCGTCGGGCCAGCATAAAACCGAGGCCGCCCAGAGCCAGCAGGACAGCCGCTCCACCCGCCAGTTCGTCCATCATGGAAGAAGTTGGTGGAGGTTCTACCTGGGGCATCGCTACCGGCTTGGCGGCAGGTTTGGCAGGTTTCACCGCGCTGGCAGGCGCAACGGCACTCGCCGCCGCGGCGGCAGGTGCGGCAGGCGGTTGGGAAGCGGCGACAGGCGCGGCGGCTGGAGCCGGTGTTGGCTGTTTAACCTCAACCTTGGCGGGCTCCGGTTTGGGTAATGGCTTAATTTCGGCAGGCCCTTCGGCTTTGCCCGGGACAGGCCCTTCGACTTTGCTCAGGACAGGCTTCACCGGTGTTGCAAGCTGACCCTTCAACTCGATGAGGTGCTGCATTTCCTTGATGTTCTTTTCCAGCATGGCAACGCGCTCATTGCTTTCCTTGAGTGCCTTGCCCTTGGCGATGGCATCTTCTTCCAGCGCATGAACCTTGTCCTGCAACGCTTTTGCGTCTCCGGCTGTAACAGCCTTGTCGCCAGGCGCCTCACCCTTGGACAGCCTCACCACTTCCTTGGCGGATTCCTTGGCGGCGGGAGCCTTGTCGGCGACCGTGGTGCTGATCTTGCCGGTTGCCTCCTGCTGAGGCGCATGTTCTGCCACAGATCCACTGGCAGCCGCGAGCTTTTGGCGATAGGCGTGCCAATCGGCGACTTGCACGCGAATTTCCTTTACCGCTTCCGCCTGTGCCAGTTTGTCCAAATCCTGATTCGCGGGCATATGCAGAATTTTCCCGGTCTTCAGACGATTCATATTTTTGCCGGCGAATGCACCGGCATTGGCGCGATACAGCGCAACCAGCATGCGCTCCAGGCTGACATCAGAAGGCTTGGCCTGACGTGCGATCGCGCTCAACGTGTCGCCGCGTTTCACCTTGATGACGCCGGATGCAACGTTGCTGCTTGCGGGGGGTTTCCCGGCAGGAGCAGGGGTGGCCGCTTCAGCTAATACTTTTTCCTCCATCGGAGCGGTGGCGCGTATCGGTGCGGTCACAATGCTCGGTGCGGCTTCGACGCTCGGTGCGACCGGTTCCACTTCTGCCGCCTTGGGTTGCTCCGCCTTATAGCCCGGAGGATCCAGCAGGAAAGTGTATTCGCGCAACAGTCTGCCGGACGACCAGCTTAATTCCACCAGCAGGCTGACAAATGGCTCGTTCACCGGCTGTACGGAAGTCACCTTGAGATAGGACTCCCCATTGGCACGTGTCTCGATCTGGAATTTCAGCTTAGGCAGGCCGCTGGGATAATCCATGCCTGCGCCCTTGAATATAGCGGGCGAGGCCAGGTGTGCAGACAGGCTGTTTTTTTCGGCCTTGCCGACTGCCACCAGTTCGATTTCCGCCCTCAGGGGTTCCCCCAAGGCAGTAGTCACATTAATGCCGCCCATCCCCATGGCACAGGCAACACCTGATAAGGCTAAACCGGCAATAAGCCCCAATGCTTTGACGATTGATTTCAGCACGCTGCCACCTTTAAGCATTTATTAGACAAATAACATAACATCATAGAGTTATCAGCACAAGCTGAAAATGTTTTGCGCATGATGTGCTAACGCATGTATTTTGCAATCAAAATTTCGGCGATCTGGACGCTGTTGAGCGCCGCCCCCTTGCGCACATTGTCGCTCACCACCCACATATCCAGGCCGCGCGGATGCGATATATCCTCGCGGATGCGCCCGACCAGCGTCGCGTCCTGTCCCGTTGCTTCGATGGCAGTGGGATAGCCGCCCGGCTCGCGCTTGTCCACCACCTGTACGCCCGGCGCCTTTTCCAGCAAGGCGCGCGCTTCAGCGGCAGTGATCTTCTTGCGCGTCTCGATATGCACCGCTTCGGAATGGCCGTAGAACACCGGCACCCGCGCTGTGGTCGGGTTCACCATGATGCTGTCGTCTTCCATGATCTTGCGGGTCTCCCACACCATTTTCATTTCTTCCTTGGTGTAGCCGTTGTCCATGAACACATCGATGTGCGGCAACACGTTAAACGCGATGCGCTTGGGATAAACCTCAACCTTCACATCCTGCTGGTTGAACAGCGCGCGTGTCTGGTCGGCCAACTCATCGATGGCCTCCTTGCCGGTGCCGGACACCGCCTGATACGTTGCGACGTTGATGCGCTCGATGCCAACCGCATCATAAATCGGCTTCAGCGCCACCAGCATCTGGATGGTGGAACAGTTCGGGTTGGCGATGATGCCGCGATTCTTGTATTGCGCAATGGCGTGCGGGTTCACTTCCGGCACCACCAGCGGGATATCGTCGTCATAACGAAAATGCGCGGTGTTGTCGATCACCACGCAACCAGCGGCGGCGGCGATAGGCGCATATTTTGCCGACACGCTGCCACCGGCGGAGAACAAACCGATCTGGGTCTTGGAGAAATCGAAACCCTCCACGTCAAGCACGGTGATTTCCTTGCCATGGAATGTCACCGTGGAACCGGCGGAGCGGCTGGAAGCAAGCGGGTACAGATTACCGACCGGGAACTTGCGCTGCTCCAGAATGGACAGCATCGCCTCGCCCACCGCGCCGGTTGCCCCCAATATACACACATCATATTTTTTGCTCATTGTTTTTCTCTCTCAATTATTTAAGCGGGTAGCGAATAGCTTGTCGCTGGTAGCAAAAGCGTTTCTGCTACAAGCTACCAGCTGCAGGCTACTAGCTCAAAGCCTTTACCACCGCGTCGCCCATCGCAGCCGTGCCGATTTTCTGCATGCCCGCCTCGGCGATATCCGCCGTGCGCAACCCTCGTTGCAGCGTCTTGCGCACGGCGGTCTCAATGCGTTGCGCGATGTCTTCACGCGCGAAAGTGTAGCGCATCATCATCGCCAGCGACAAAATCGTCGCCAGCGGATTGGCGATGTCCTTGCCCGCGATGTCCGGGGCGGAGCCGTGGCAAGGCTCATACAAGCCCTTGTTGTTCGCGTCCAGCGAAGCGGACGGCAGCATGCCGATGGAGCCGGTCAGCATCGAAGCCTCATCCGACAGGATGTCGCCGAAAATGTTTCCAGTCAAAATCACATCGAACTGCTTGGGTGCGCGCACCAATTGCATTGCGGCGTTATCCACATACATGTGCGACAACGCCACGGTCGGATATTCCTTCGCCACTTCCGTCACGATCTCGCGCCAGAACATGCTGGTGTCCAGCACGTTAGCCTTGTCCACCGAACAGAGTTTTTTGTTGCGCTTCATGGCGATCCGGAAACCGACATGCGCCACGCGGCGGATCTCCGACTCGCTGTACAGCATGGTATCAAAGCCCTGCCGCTCGCCATTCGGAAGTGTGCGGATGCCGCGCGGCTGGCCGAAATAAATGTCACCGGTCAGTTCGCGCAAGATCATGATATCCAAACCCGACACCAACTCCGGCTTCAGGCTGGAAGCATTGACCAGTTCTGGATACACCATCGCCGGACGCAGGTTGGCAAACAGGCCCAGACCATTGCGTATGCGCAACAGGCCTTGCTCCGGGCGCATGGGTCGCGGCAGCGTATCGTATTGATAACCGCCCACCGCACCGAGCAGCACCGCGTCGGCTGCAAGCGCCAGCTTCTCAGTCGCGGCTGGAAACGGATCACCCGCCGCGTCATAACCCGCGCCGCCGAGGTGCGCATATTCCAGTTCGATTTTCAGGCCGTCACTGCGCAAGGCTTCCAGCACCTTGGCGGCCTGGGCTACGATTTCCGGCCCGATGCCATCACCGGGCAACACTGCAATCTTCATGACTCAAACCTTCTTCAAATTCGAAATTCAAATTCGTGAATAGTGATAGGTGACGAGTAACAAAACCAATCACTAATCACTGCTCACTTGTCACTCAAAAAAGCCACGGCTGCGCGGCGCGATGCTTCGTCTCGTAGGCCTTGATCTCGTCCACATGCTGCAAGGTCAAACCAATATCATCCAAACCGTTCAGCAGACAATGCTTGCGGAAGGTTTCCACCTCGAACCTGTACACCATGCCATCCGGTGCGCTGATGGTCTGCTGCTTCAGATCAATCTTCAGCTTGTAACCGGCATTCGCCTCAACCGCCTTGAACAGCGCGTCCACTTTTTCCGCATCAAGACGAATCGGCAACAGGCCGTTCTTGAAGCAGTTGTTGAAGAAGATGTCGGCGAAACTCGGCGCGATGATGGCGCGGAAACCGTAGTCTTCCAGCGCCCATGGCGCATGTTCGCGCGACGAGCCGCAGCCGAAATTTTCGCGCGCGAGCAGAATCTGCGCGCCCCTATAGCGCGGCTGGTTCAGCACGAAATCCGGGTTCAACGGCCGCTTGGCGTTGTCCATGCCCGGTTCGCCGTGATCCAGATAACGCCACTCGTCGAACAGGTTGGGGCCGAAGCCGGAACGCTTGACCGACTTCAAAAATTGTTTTGGGATGATCGCATCGGTATCCACGTTGGCGCGATCCAGCGGCGCGACCAGGCCGTCGAGCAAAGTAAACTTGCGCATTATTTTGCAGATTTTTCCAATTTCTCGCCGCCTGCCTTGAGGTCTTTACCAAGCCCTTCAAAGGTATTGCAACCAACCAGGACCAGCACAGCCAACAACAAAGAAAATACTCTCACCACTGTCTCCTTTTATAAATTAAAAAACACTCACATCCACAAAATGCCCGGCAATCGCGGCGGCTGCCGCCATTTCCGGACTCACCAGATGGGTACGCCCGCCCGGTCCCTGCCGCCCCTCAAAGTTGCGGTTGGAAGTCGAGGCGCAACGCTCGCCGGATTCTAACCTATCGTCGTTCATCGCCAGGCACATCGAGCAGCCGGGGTCGCGCCACTCAAAACCCGCCGCGACGAATATCTTGTCCAGTCCCTCGCGCTCGGCCTGTTGCTTGACCAGCCCGGAACCCGGCACCACCATCGCCAGCTTCACATTCGCCGCGACATGCTTGCCGCGCGCCACTGCTGCCGCAGCACGCAAATCCTCGATGCGGGCATTGGTGCAGGAACCGATGAATACCTTGTCAATGTTGATTTCCGTAATCGGCGTATTCGCCGCCAGCCCCATGTAGTGCAAGGCGCGCTCGGCATCGTGGCGTTTCACCGGATCGGTCATGGTCGCCGGATCAGGCACGCGCCCATCCACCGCCACCACCATTTCCGGCGAGGTGCCCCAAGTCACTTGAGGCTTGATCTGCGCGGCATCCAGCTTAATCACTTTATCGAACTGTGCGCCCGCATCGCTGTGCAGCGTGCGCCAGTAAGCCACCGCCTTGTCCCACAACTCGCCTTGCGGCGCAAACGGGCGCCCCTTGAGGTAATTGATTGTGGTGTCGTCCGCAGCGATCATGCCCGCGCGCGCGCCCGCCTCAATTGCCATGTTGCACAAGGTCATGCGCCCTTCCATGGACAGACCGCGTATCGTGCTGCCGGCAAATTCAATCGCGTAGCCCGTGCCGCCTGCCGTGCCGATCCTGCCGATTACTGCCAGCGCGATATCCTTGGCGGTCACGCCCTTGCCCAACGCGCCCTCCACCACCACCTGCATGGCTTTGGATTTTTTCATCAGCAGGCACTGGGTCGCCATCACATGCTCGACCTCGGAAGTGCCGATGCCGAACGCCAGCGCGGCGAACGCACCGTGCGTGCTGGTATGCGAATCGCCGCACACTACCGTCATGCCCGGCAAAGTCGCGCCCTGCTCCGGCCCGATCACATGCACGATGCCCTGGCGCACGTCGTTCATTTTGAATTCGGTCACGCCGAACTCGGCGCAATTGCGGTCCAGCGTCTCCACCTGCAGGCGCGAAATGGGGTCGGCGATGCCCTGCGCCCGTCCGGTGGTCGGCACGTTATGGTCGGCCACCGCCAGGATCGAAGCAGTGCGCCACAGCTTGCGCCCGGCCAGCTTCAATCCTTCGAATGCCTGCGGGCTGGTCACTTCATGCACCAGATGGCGGTCGATATAAATCAACGCGGTGCCGTCGGTTTCCTGCCGCACCACGTGTGCATTCCAGAGTTTGTCGTAAAGGGTTTGTGCGTTCATGTTGTTACCGTTTTAGAGCGCGCGATTATGCCACAACCGGGGCGGCTTGGCAGCTTATGGGTGCGTTTTACGGGTGCGCTTGCCCGAATGAGTTTGAGCGTGGGCGGAATGGTGGGATTACTTGGAACAATTACTCAGAGCTGGGCCTTTTAGCTCTTGCGCTTGGCTCGCCAGCTCGAATAAATCCGGCAACTGAATACTCTGTTCTCATTCCTTAATGGTGCGCCCATGGTTGGCAGAAGTTGGCGGATCGTGGCAAATTCTGGTGAAGATTGAACGGCTCCTTTTGCATACATGTGCAAATGAAGCTCTCCGCGCCAAGGAGGTGTAAACTTCCCTTCGAATCGTTTCGGCCAGGAGGCAATATGCAACACGTTTACGATTATGTGATTGTGGGCGGGGGGCTGGCGGGCGCATCGGCTGTGCAGGGCATACGCGAGCTGGACGCGGCAGGGAGGATACTGCTGGTCGGCGAGGAAAATCACTTGCCCTATGACCGTCCGCCGTTATCCAAGAAGCTGTGGTTCGGCAAAAAGAAGGTGGAGGAAATCTTCCTCCATGACCGCGCGTTCTACGACCAGCATGCGGTTACTCTGGCGCTGGGCGCAAAGGCGGCGCGGCTTGATCCAGCTGAAAAAACCATAACCGCCGCCAGTGGCAAGACATACGGCTACGGCAAGCTGCTGCTGGCGACGGGCTGCAAGTCGCGGACGCTGCCCATCCCCGGCGGCGATCTCGATGGCATCTGCTATTTCCGCGGCCTGGACGATTATCTGCGCACCCGCAGTGTGGCCGCGGAAGGCAGGTCTGCAGTGGTGATCGGCGGCGGCTTCATCGGCTCGGAGCTGGCCGCTGCGCTGAACATCTGCAAGCTGCATGTCACGATGATATTCCCCGGCGCGCTGCTGTGCGACCGCGTGCTTCCGGACTACCTGGGGCGGGCCGTGCAGCAACGCTATGCAGAGAAGGGCGTCAGGATACTGGCGTCGGACAAGCCCGTTTCCTTCGGCAGGAATGGCGGCAAATTCATTACCCGCACCGAGAAGGGCGAGACGATCGAATCGGATATCGTGATCGTCGGCGTGGGCGTCATCCCGGAAATGGAGCTGGCCAAAAGCGGCGGCCTGGAGGTGGGCAACGGCATCGTGGTGAACGAGTATCTCGAGACTTCCCGTCCGGATATTTACGCCGCCGGCGACAATGCCTTTTTCCCTTACCGGGCGCTGGGGCAGGCTATGCGCATCGAGCACTGGGATCATGCCCTCAACCAGGGAAAGTGGGCGGGGCGCAACATGGCGGGCGCGCACGAGCCCTTTACCTATCAGCCGTATTTTTTCTCGGACCTGTTCGAGTTCGGCTACGAGGCGACCGGCGAGGTCGATTCGCGGCTGGAGACCTGCGCCGATTGGCAGAAGGAAAATGACACCGGCGTCATCTACTATCTGCGCGAGGGAAAGGTCAGGGGCGTGATGATGTGCAACGTGTGGGACAAGGTCGAGACGGCGCGCGAATTGATCCGCAAAGGGGAAATGGTGACGCCGGAGAAACTGCGCGGCCTCATCCGCTAGTTTGCACTGGTGGTTTTTGCTGGTTTCCGCTACCGATAACTCAGAAAGATCGAGAAAGGACGTTATGGACCGCATCCGCATTTGTGATCTTCTTGTCCGCTGCATTTTGGGTATCAACGAGAATGAGCGCCGCGAAAAGCAGGACGTGGTGATCAACCTGACCATCCATACCGATCTGCACAAGGCAGGCAAAAGTGACCGCATCGAGGATACCGTCGATTACCGCGCGCTTAAAAAACGCATCCTCTCCATGGCGGAAGGCTCCCAATACTTATTGGTAGAAGCGCTGGCAGAAGCCGTTGCGGAATTGTGTCTCGACCAGCAGGGGGTGCAACAGGTCGATGTGTGCGTGGAGAAGCCGCATGCGCTGCGCTTTGCCAGAAGCGTGGCGGTGGAAATTACCCGGAAGCGCTGAGCAGGTTATGACACGCGCCTTCATCAGTATCGGCTCGAACATTGAACCGGCTAAAAATGTACGAACCGCGATCTGCAGCCTTGCGCAACAAACACGCCTGGTCGGCATATCCATGGTCTATTGCACCGACGCGCTCGACCGTCCGGAGCAGCCGCCTTATTTCAACTGCGTGGTGGAGATCGAAACGGAAGCGCCTCCTGTAGAAATAAAGCACGGCATGCTGCGCCCCATCGAGAACAGCCTGGGGCGCAAGCGAACCGGGGATAAATATGCACCCCGAACGATAGACCTCGATTTGATCGTTTACGGCGACCTGGCGATGGATAAGGAGGGTATCAAGCTGCCCGATCCGGAAATTCTGGAGCGGCCATTCCTCGCCATCCCGCTCTTCGAGTTGGCGCCAGACCTGGTGCTGGCGGGATACAACCAGCGCATCGAAGAAATTGCGGCAAGGCTGCCACAGGACGGAATGAGCCCGCTGGAGGATTATGCCAAGCTGTTGAGAGAAGAAGCGAGCCGTGGCTTCTGCGCTAAAGGGGGCAGCTACGAATAATATTCAGTGCTGGCCGAAATCTCAGACGCAACAATGCGATATTTCCCGGCCTGATATGGCCGGCAGAGTCATTAGCTTACTTTAAATTTGAATGGCCGCTTTGGCACAAACCAGCCGTTGATCGTTCCGCACACCCCCCGTTCAAGCATTACGGGTAGCTATAAATTCATACCTCAGTACAAGCACTTTCCCATTAGCCTTACGTAGACCGGAATGACGCAGCTATATCGCTTGCCGTGCACCCGCCATCCCCTGCTTCCACAGTATCAGCAATAACCCCAGCAACGCCACGCCCGCGCTGCATGAATACAGCACACTGGCACCATAGTGCTGCCAGATCGGGCCGCTGGCCAGCCCGCCCGCCATGCTGCCGGCGCCATAGGTGAGGCTGCCATACAATGCTTGGCCCTTGGATTGATGCCGCCCCTGGAAAAAAAGATGGATCAGCGCCACCGCCGCCGCATGGAAGGAGCCAAAGGTAGCGGCGTGCAACACTTGTGCAATGAGCAGCAGCCCCAGGAAATCCACGCCCCAGCCGATCAGCAGGAAGCGCAGCACGGCACAGGCAAAACTCACCAGCAGGATTTGCGGCAGGGTATAGCGCCGCATCAGCCACGGCATCAGGAAGAACACGCCGATCTCGCAGACTACGCCGAGTGCCCACAGCATGCCCACTGAGCTTTTGGCGTAGCCGTGTTCGACCAGATAAATCGAGAAAAAAGTGTAGTAAGGGCCGTGTGCAACGGACATCAGAAAACACGCGCCTAATAACGCCAGCACGCGCGGCTGCAACACGATGCGCATGATCGGCTGGCTATCCGTATGGTGCGCCAGCACTTCGGTCGGCGGAATCTGGCGCGAGAAGAACAAGATGCCCAGCATGATGAACAGCCCGGCCCACAGCAGCCAGGCGATGGCAATGTAATCGAAGGCATAGCCCAGCCCCAGCACGGTCACGATGAAACCGACCGAACCCCAGGAGCGGATGCGCCCGTAATGTGCCGTGTTTTTGCCCAGATAAGTCAGCGTGGTCGCCTCCACCAGCGGCATGGAAGCACTCCAGAAAAAACTCATCACACCCAGCACCAGCAACATGCCGTAAAAACTGGTTGTCGCAAACACACCCAGATAACTCAATACGCCCAAGGATGCGGCAATCTTCACCACCAGCAGGTGCTTGCCGGTGCGGTCGGCCAACCAACCCCAAATGTTGGGTGCAACCATCCGCATCACCGGCGCCACCGACATCAGGATGGCGATCTGCACCGCATCGAACCGGATAGACTTCAGGTAAAGGCTCCAGTAGGGCGAGAACATGCCTACAAAGGCGAAGTAAAAGAAGTAAAACCCGGCGATGCGCCAGTGATAGTTTTTGTTGGGCACTGTTGCCTTGATAGTTAACTCTTGGAAATCCTCCCTCACGCCTGCCTTTGGCAGAGGGGTTGGGGTAAGGGGATAAGCTGCGTATTATCTCACGTGAAGAAAATAATTTTGCATCACGCCCTTGAAACACGGAAAATCGCCTCCATTTGCCACCAGTCGAATTTTGGAGAAGCACGATGGAACAAAACGAAGCAGCGCCTCAACAACCTGAACAAGCTGTCCAGGCCGAGGTGATACCCAGCGTGGAGGAGATGCTGAAGCAGGCCGAGTTGAAGGCGCAGGAACATTACGATGCCTGGATGTATGCCAAAGCCGAAGGCGAGAACATCCGCAGGCGCGCGCAAGATGACATCAGCAAGGCGCATAAATTTGCCGTGGAGCGTTTCTCCAATGAAATGCTGGCGATAAAGGACAGCCTGGAAGCCGGCCTGGCGGTGCAGTCCGCCACGGTGGAAAGCTTCAAGAGCGGCATGGAACTGACGCTCAAGCAGCTTGCCAGCGTATTCGAAAAATTCAACATCAAGGAAATCAATCCGGTCGGCGAAAAATTCGATGCGCACAAGCACCAAGCCATCGGCATGCTGGAAAGCGAACAGGAAGCCAACACGGTGGTAAGCGTGATGCAGAAGGGCTATCAACTGAATGACCGAGTTTTGCGCCCGGCGCTGGTGATGGTGGCGAAGGCGAAAGAATAACAACTACCCTCCCCCTCACAGGGGGAGGGCTAGGGAGGGGGTAGTAACGCAGCATAAGAATGATGCTTCTTTTTTATGCAACTATTTCACCCCCATCCTAACCTTCCCCCTCAAGGGGGAAGGAACCGAATCAGAAATTGCTGGCAGTACTTGAAATACACAGCCGCCGCCCACACTTAAGCGGCAAAGGTTTTCAACATTCAACTGAAAGGAAGCATCATGGGAAAAATCATCGGTATCGACTTGGGCACGACCAACTCCTGCGTGGCCGTCATGGAAAACGGCAAGACCAAGGTGATCGAGAACGCCGAGGGCACGCGCACCACGCCGTCCATCATCGCCTACATGGAAGACGGCGAAGTGCTGGTGGGCGCACCCGCCAAGCGTCAGGCGGTGACCAACCCGAAGAACACGCTGTATGGCGTGAAACGCCTGATTGGCCGCCGCTTCGATGAAAAGATGGTGCAGAAGGATATTGCCATGGTTCCGTTCAGCATCGTCAAGGCAAAGAACGGCGATGCCTGGATCAAGGTACGCGACAAGGAAATCTCCGCGCCGGAAATTTCCGCGCAAGTGCTGGCGAAGATGAAGA
>JACREC010000128.1 GCA_016218445.1 Nitrosomonadales bacterium | reverse complement strand
TGGTATCTTTCTACTTCAGTAAGGTGTGTGTAATTCATCTCGTGCAACTCGATTTGGCGATCAAGAAGCTCGGCAGATTACCTCACCTTACTCCTTGTCGCGTTGACTCATCGTTGCACTTCGTTGTTGAATCCGCGGTTTGCAAAACTATCGCCAGGCCTGAACTTTACGGCAACGCAACGGTCTTTATCCGGGCAACCGGATTCTGCTGGAATGACATTATCAAAAATATACCACTGGAGTTTTCGCCATGACTTTATCGCCTTTTCACGCCGGAGAGCTTGACGCGCAGCAGCGCTGGGGCAACCCGGAGCTGTGGACCGAAGCGCGCATAAACCAGCTTATCTGGGACCGTATTCCGGAACAGGTCCACGCCAGGATCGAAGCGGCGCCGTTCTTCTTTCTTGCCACCAGTTTTCCCGACGGCCGCTGCGATTGCTCGTTCAAGGGCGGCGGGCCCGGCCTGGTCAAGGTGCTGGCACCAAACCGCCTGGCCTTCCCGCATTTCGAGGCGCGGGTGAAAGGCAACGGCGCCTACATGAGCCTCGGCAATATCCTGCTCAATCCCTACGTCAGCATGCTGTTCATCGATTTTGCCGACGGTGCCCGCCTGCGCGTGAACGGGCGGGCATCCATCCATGAAAACGCGGCGATGATGGAGCCGTTTCCGCAGGCGGAATGTGTTGTTGTGGTGGACGTCGAACTGGTCGCGCCGAGCTGCCCGGCTTACATCCCCCAACTGGTCCCGGCAGAACCGCTTCCCGGTACCGAAAAATGAGCACCTACCGTATTGCCGTCAACGTCGAGTGGACCAGCAAATGCAATGCGCTGTGCCCGATGTGCCCGCGAGACCTGATCGAAAACCCCATGCTCATGAAGGAGCAGACCTGGCGGCAGGTGCTGGAGCGCCTGTCTCCGCAGGATGTGTTCCGCGCCGTCATCGCGGGTTACGGCGAGCCCACCACGCACACAAAATTTCTTGAATTCGTGGACGACATGCGCGGCCACCCGCTCCGCTTCGATATGGTGAGCAACGGGCACCAGCTCGATGCCGAGCGCATCCGGCACCTGGACGGCGCGATCGGCCTGCTGATTATTTCTTTTTCCAGCATAGACCCCGGGGTATACAAACGGGTGCATGTCAATCTCGACCAGGCGCGTGTCATGGACAACATCCGGACGGCGCAAAAGCTGTTCAAACATACGCAGCTTGCCATCAGTCTCACCCCCATGCCGGAATGCCTGCCTTCCCTGCCGGACACCATCGCCTGGCTGCGCGCGCAGGGCGTGGAAATCCTCACCATGTCGCCCACTCTGTACAACCGCGGCGGCACCCTGCAGGCGCACGAACTGGCCACCGGGAAGTTGCGGCAAATGATCCGGCAGTACCGCTTGCACTCGCAGGAACTGGATTTCATTCCCAGCGTCCGGGATGTTTTCCAGCAATGGCGCAGCAACCGTTTCAAGTGCGTCCCGCGCAACGTCGACGTTTTCATTTCGGCGAGCGGCGATTACCTGTATTGTTATAACGATGTCAGCCATAAACACCCCATCGGCAATGTGGCGGATCTCGGCATCCGCGAAGTGCTGGCCAAACGCGAAGGCATGGCGCTGATCCCGGAGCTGTGCAACAGCTGCAATATGCTAAACCGCTACGGCGCAAAGGAATTGGTGAAAACGGGAATTTCGTATGCGCGCACCAAACTGAAAGGGGTTTCTGCCTGATCTATGGAGCTCCAGCGCAACTTGACAGGTCAACCAGCCAGCCTTCGAAAATCGATGAATACTGCAATTTCCAATCCAACCATTGGCCTGGCGGAACGCCCTTTCGCCGTGCATTTTTCCCAGCCCGACGCGGATGACCGCGCCGAGATTGAACGCTTCATAAGCGATATTTTTCATCAGGCATATGGAGCAGAAATCAAACGCTTCAAACCCTGCCTGATGAGCCTGCGCGATCAGGATAATAAATTGGTTGCAGCTTGCGGATTTCGTAATGCCGCGCTTGAACCGCTATTCCTGGAAACCTATCTGGATCAACCTATCGAGGCGGTACTCTCGGAACGCACCGGTTTTCCGGTCAAACGCAGCGATATTGTCGGGGTAGGCAATTTCTCGGTCGCAGAGCCGGGGATGGCACGCCACCTGATTGCCGCCATCGTCACCCAGCTTCACGCCACATCCAAGCAATGGGCGGTATTTACCGCCGTTCCGATAGTGCGCAATGCGTTTATCAAGATGAACCTGAATCCGGTCATTCTCGGCGATGCTGACAAGAACCGGCTTCCCCCCGAAGAACAGGCGGAATGGGGCAGCTACTATGCGCAGAAACCACAAGTCATGGCGATACGGCGCATCGAGCAGCGCAGCAAACTCCGGATTCCCGAAGCCGGAATTCCCGAACCCATAACCGGCACGCGATGCAAGACCTGCGCAATGATATTGAGGCAGAAAATGAGTCCATCCGTCATCGATGTCCTCATCCAGCGGGGCAAGGAACAGCCTGACTCGCCAGCCTTGGTCGGCAACCGGCATGCGCTCACCTATCGGGAACTCGCCGCAGCAATCGAACAACTCGGCGCGCAATTGCGCGCGGCTCCCGCCAAAACGATCGGATTGGCGCTGGATAATTCGCCGCTCTGGGCGGTTCTTGATCTGGCCGGATTGCATGCCGGCAAACCGGTTATTCCGTTGCCGTTCTTTTTTTCGGCGGAGCAAATCGCCCACAGCATCCGCGATGCCGGAATCGATTGCATCTTTACCGACCAGCCGGAGCAATACCGGAAGCTGCTCGAAGCTGCAGGCATCGAAACCGGGGCGGCAGTTGCGCACGACCTGAACGGCCAAACATTCAGCGAAATTCGCCTGCGCAACATTGCCGCAAAGACATTGCCTGCGGGGACAGTTAAAGTTACTTATACCTCCGGCACCACCGGGCATCCCAAGGGTGTGTGCCTGAGCGCCGGTGCGCTGCAGCATGTCGCGTCTTCTCTGCTGGCTGCCACGCGCGGGAAGGCGGATGACCGGCATGTCAGCGTGCTGCCGTTGTCCACACTGCTGGAAAACCTTGCCGGCGTGTATGTGCCGCTGCTGGCCGGAGCTACCTGCCATTTGCTGCCGCTGGCCGAAGTGGGCTTGAGCGGCTCGACCGGACTGGACGTAAAAAAAATGCTGGCCGCGCTCATCGAATGCCGCGCCACAACCACCATCCTGACGCCGCAACTGTTGCACGCGATGGTGGCTGCCATTGAAGCGGGGCATCCCGCGCCGCGGCAGTTGCGCTTCGTCGCGGTGGGCGGCGCTCCCGTCGCTCCGCGCCTGCTGCAACGCGCGCAGGCGCTCGGCATCCCGGTGTTCGAGGGCTACGGCCTGTCCGAGTGCGCCTCGGTGGTCGCGCTCAACACCGAAAGCGAACATCGCATCGGCAGCGTCGGCAAACCGCTGGCGCACGCGCGGGTGAAATTTGCCGAAGACGGCGAGATCCTGGTGGCGGGTGCGACGCTGCTCGGCTACACCGGCGCTGCGCCGCTGCAACCCGGCGAATTCTGGCCGACCGGCGACATCGGGCAGCTCGATGAGCAGGGTTTTCTGCATCTCACCGGGCGCAAGAAAAACATCTTCATCACCTCGTTCGGGCGCAACGTTTCGCCGGAATGGGTGGAACGCGAACTGACCCTGCATCCGGCCATCGCCCAAGCGGCGGTGTTCGGCGAAGCGCGCCCGTGGAATGTGGCGGTGATCGTGCTGCGCGGCAACACCCCCGAGGCGCTCGACGCCGTGAACCTGGCTATCGCGGAAGCGAACAATGTGCTGCCGGATTATGCGCAGGTAAAATACTGGCTGCCCGCGCAAGCCCCGTTCCTGCCGCAAAACGGGCAACTGACCGCGAACGGCCGGTTGAAGCGCGAGGCGATCTGGTCGCTGTATCAAGCAGCTATAGAACAACTGTACAAGGAAAAATCAGATGACGGTTTATAAGCAACTGCTGGCCGCGACCGGGGCGGAGCGCAATGAGCTGCAGAGCTTGCCGATCATACG
Source organism: Nitrosomonadales bacterium (assembly GCA_016218445.1). Classification (GTDB taxonomy): domain Bacteria; phylum Pseudomonadota; class Gammaproteobacteria; order Burkholderiales; family Gallionellaceae; genus CAITJF01. The sequence continues at coordinate 24,743 of JACREC010000128.1, read as the reverse complement.
TGCCGGCGCGTCCGGACAGGTCAGCCTCGCCGCCTACATTGCGTTTCTGACCGAGGCCTATCACCACGTCAAACACACCACGCCGCTGCTGATGGCATGCGGTTCGCGCCTACCGGAAAAATACGAGTGGCTGAGAACCGCAGTGGCCGAATACATCGAGGAGGAGGTCGGCCATCAGGAATGGATCTTGAACGACATCAAGGCCTGCGGCGGCGATGCCGAAGCAGTGCGCAACGGCAAGCCGCGCGTCGCGACTGAGTTGATGGTGGCTTACGCTTACGACACTATCGCCCGCGTCAATCCGGTCGGCTTCTTCGGCATGGTGCTGGTGCTGGAAGGGACCAGCGTCGCGCTGGCGACCCACGCGGGCAAAGCGTTGCAGGAAAGCCTCAAGCTTGGCAACGATGCGTTTTCCTATCTGAGTTCGCACGGTTCGCTGGATGTCAGCCATGTGGATTTTTATGAGTCGCTGATCAATCGCGTGACCGACCCAGCCGATCAGGCTTGCCTGATCCATAGCGCCAAAATGTTCTACAAACTGTATGGCGACATTTTCCGCGATCTGGGCGATCGCTTTATTCCAGCATAAGGGGGCAACATGAATTTATCCGGTAAACGCATCATCCTGACCGGCGCGGCCGGCGGCATCGGCTACCGCGTGGCTTTGCTGCTCGCCGAAAAAGGCGCGCGGCTGGCACTGGTCGAACGCAACGCGCCGCGCGTGGAAGAAATTTGTGCCGAGATCAATCAACGCGGCGGTTTTGCCGTACCCATCGCGCTCGACCTGTCCGCCGAAGGCGCGGCGGAGCAAGTAGTGGCCTCGGCGCTGCAAGCCATGGGCGGCGTGGACGTGCTCATCAACAACGCCGGTCTCATGGACTTCACGCTGTTTGAACGCCACGCCCCCAGGCGTATCGAGCAGATGATCGGCGTTAATGTCATCGCGCCGATGCTGCTGGTGCGCGCCGTGCTGCCGCATCTGCTGGCGCAGAACAGCGGGCGCATCGTGAATATCGGTTCGACATTCGGCTCGATCGGTTTTCCGCATTTCGCGACTTATTGCGCCAGCAAATTCGCCATGCGCGGATTTTCCGAGGCGCTGCGCCGCGAACTGGTCGACAGCCAGATCGGCGTCACTTACGTCTCGCCGCGCGCGACCAGGACGCCGCTGAACGATGGCGTCACCACCCGCATGCTGGAAGAAACCAGGACCAACATGGACGAGCCGGAATTCGTCGCCGGGCAGATCGTGCTGGCGATCGAGCGCGACTGCAAGGAACATTTCATCGGCCAGCCGGAGTCTTTCTTCGCCCGGCTGAATGGCATATTCCCGCGCCTGGTCGACAACGGCCTGCTGAAGAACACCCGCATCGCCCGCAAATACGCCCAATCCATTAACAAATAAGCCCATCAACAAGTAACTATTCACTCAAGGAGAGCCATCCATGAAGAAGTACGCCTGGTTAATCGCACTGCTGTTTGTTGCCAACACCGCATTCGCCGAAACCACTCCACTCGATGCATCCATCGAGAAATTGCAGCACGAATGGGCGAAGGCCAACTACCAGACACCCGAAAAAGACAGGGAAGCGGCACTCAAGAAGCTTTCCGAAGAGGCGCATCAGGTGACTGCCGCCAATCCGGGCCGCGCCGAACCGCTGATCTGGGAAGGGATCATCACCAGCACCCTGGCCAAGTATCAGGGCATATTCTCGGCTGGCGGGACGGCAAAGGCTGCGCGTGACCTGTTGCTGGCTGCGGAGAAAATTGACACCAATGCACTGGATGGTTCTGCGCTGACATCGCTCGGCAGCCTGTATTACAAAGTGCCGCGCCTCGGTTCTTTCGGTGACCATGATAAGGCACGCGAGTACCTAGAGCGCGCGCTGAAGGTCAACCCGAACGGCATAGACCAGAACTATTTCTATGCAGACTTCCTGCTCGAACGCGGCGAATATGCCAAGTCGCTCGAGTATTTCAAGAAAGCATTGAATGCCCCGGCGCGCCCCGGCCGCGATGATGCGGATGCTGGCCGCAAGGCAGACATCCAGGAGGGTATCAAGCACGCGGAAAAAAAGTTGGGGATACGTTAAGGAAACGCTGAATAAGTCCAAAACCGTCATTGCGAGCGGCCTTCAGCCGCGAGCACAGCGTGGCGGGAAGCAATCCAGGAAGCCTCAAAGATTACATAGTTGTGGATCGCCACGTCGCTTCGCTCCTCGCGATGACATACTTATTCAGTGTTTCCTTAAATAATATTCGCGCTATTTACGCTCCATGTACGCCGTCATTTTTATACCATCGTTTGTGCAGTGCGGATCAGCGCCAGCACATAATTCCATAGCGACTCCTTCGTTGCCACAACCATGCCGTGTGACTAAGCCCTCTCTTTTTTGAGTTTTTCAATCAATATCTTTAGTGTCGTTGCTGTCACAATTCTTTCATTTTTCCATCATCAATTTTTAACATTCGATGTTTAACCTGTCGCGGTCGCACTATGGCGGCTTTCAATAATGACTGGGAGAATTGATGATGCAAAAGAAGCTGATTGTTGTCGCTCTGGCTACGGCTATCGCCTTACCGGTGCCGGCTCTAGCCGATAACGCCAATGTAACCATCTACGGTTTGGCGAACCTTTCCTTCGATATGACCAATAATGGCAACACCGCCGCAGCGCAGGGTGCCAGCACCAACAAGGTGTCGAGCAATGCCTCGCGCCTCGGCTTCAAGGGAGCGGAAGACCTGGGCGACGGTTTAAGCGCGGTTTGGCAGGTGGAAAGCCGGGTGGATATGGACAATGCCGGCGGTACGTTCGCTACGCGCAACACTTTTGCCGGTTTGAAGGGTGAATCCTGGGGGCAGCTGATATTAGGCCGCCACGATACGCCATACAAGATTGCCACGCGCCGGCTGGATATTTTCGGCGACTCCATGGGCGACAACCGTGCGTTGATGGGCGGCGCCGTCAAAGGCAAGAATTCCGCGCTTCAGTTCGATGGGCGCCCCAACGATATTGTGATGTACACCAGCCCGTCCATGAACGGCTTCACCGTAGCGGCGTCCTATATCGCCGGTGCGGAGCTTGCCACTGCTTCAACCAATATCAAGGGACAAACCTGGTCGCTGGCCGGTATGTATGACAGCGGCCCGTTGTTTGCGAGCCTTGCTTATCAAGCAAACGATGTCGGCGGCACCGCTACCGGCAATAACGCGGGCACCGCAGCAGCAGGCACGGCAGGGGTAAAGGAAAGCGCATGGAAGGCGGGCGCCGGTTACAAGCTTGAAGCATTCGAAGCCGGCCTTGCTTACGAAAGAACCAGTGACAACTTCAACACCGCCGGTTCGGTCTATACGTGCACGAGCGGCTCGACCGCTACCGACTGCTATGGCCACAATACATGGTACTTGTCCGGCAAGTACAAACTGCCCAACGATGCGATCAAGCTGGCCTATGCCAAGGCGGGCGATCTGGGCAATAAGGTATCAACCGGGGCGAGCCAATGGATGCTGGGCTACGACCACAACTTGAGCAAGCGCACCACGCTGTATGCGATTTACACAAAACTAACCAACAGCGCCAACGCTTCCTACGGCGTTGCCGGTGGCGATGCGGGCATCAACACCGGCTTCGTCAATGCCAAGGGCGCAGATGCAGACCCGAGCGCATGGTCGTTGGGCGTGAAGCACAGCTTTTAAGCAGCAAGTCTCCCAAGGTCTTCCCGGACCATTTTGCGGGCGCCGTCAGGCGCCCGATTTTTATTGGTGCGTCAGATCGGCATGTTGCACGTAAGAGCATGTGGTGGAGGCTATGCAATAAACATGTCACAAAAAATTCATTGGCGCTAAACATTGGTGGATTAGCATTTACAGTCATTAAAACGCGCTTACCTGTTTTGATGTCTGTCCGGAGGCTCATTGATGATAGCTCTTACTGATGTACAACCGCCACATGCAACCAACCGGCCGCATGTGCCTTTTCATAATGCCACCATGTCGAGCTTGCGCGCAGCCCTGATTTGGAACGTACATCGCCCGGCTGCACACACCTCTTCGCCATGCCAACTCAATGGAACCACTATGCAAACTCTCCAGGAAATACTCATCAAACGCAACCTCTCCGCACTTTTTCAGCCGGTCCTGGATCTTTCCAACGGCACATTTCTCGGCTTTGAGGGGCTGATACGCGGCCCTGCCGATAGCCCGCTGCATTCACCTGCCAATTTGTTCGGCGCAGCAAAACAACAGGGGCTTGCCCTGGAAATAGAAATGCTGTGCCGTCAGGTTGTACTGGAAGCCTTTGCCGCCCAGAAATTACCCGGCAAAATATTCCTGAATGTCAGCCCGGAAACTTTGACACACCCCAGTTTCAAGAATGGCCAAACACTGGCTTACCTTGAGAACCTCGGCATTGACCCGAAACGGGTCATCATCGAAATCACCGAGAATCATCCCACCTTCGATTTTGAAGCGATGCGCAACGCGCTGCTGCACTACCGCAGCATGGGATTCCAGATTGCGATGGATGATTTGGGCGAGGGTTTTTCGAGTTTACGGCTGTGGTCTGAATTGCGCCCTGAGTTTGTAAAAATAGATATGCACTTCGTGCAGGGCGTCAATGCCGACCCCGTCAAACAACAATTTTTAAGATTGATTCAACAAATCGCGCAAAGCTCCGGTACGCAAGTGGTTGCGGAAGGAATTGAAACGGAGGCCGAATTCAGGGTGGTACGCGATATGGGGATTGCCTGCGGACAGGGTTACTTTATCGCCCGCCCCAATCACACCCCGTCATTGAATGCATCTGCCGAAGTCGGCTGCCTGGTCAACATACATCGCACCCTTGAGCAACCTTATAGCAGCAAACGCAGTATTGCAGTGGAAACATTGATGCGATATGCAGAGCCGTTCCAGCCAGAAACTGAGGTTGAGAATATTTTCGTTCACTTTTCCGAAAATCCAAAAATGCGGGCTATTCCTGTTGTCAAGAATGGACGGCCCGTTGGATTGATTAACCGGTATGAATTTGTGGACAGCTTTGCACAACCGTTCCGCCGCGAACTGCTCGGCAAGAAACCCTGCATGGACATGATGAATGCAGAGCCGTTGCTGGTGGAAAAATCCACCCCTATCCATGAATTGAGCAGCTTCCTGAGTGAATCCGGGATCGAGCATTTTACCGACGGCTTCATCATCACCGAGCAAGGCCGTTACGTCGGGCTCGGCACCGGACAAGGCCTGTTGCGCGAAATTACCAACGCGCAGATCGAAACCGCACGCTATGCCAATCCCTTGACCTTGCTGCCCGGCAATGTCCCGATCAATGAGCACATCGAATATTTGCTTCAATCCGGCAAATCATTCGCGGTCTGTTATGGCGATCTTGACCACTTCAAACCGTTCAACGATGTGTATGGTTATCGCAAAGGTGATGAGGTAATTCAATTCACCGGACGGATACTTGGCAGGGCATGTGATCAAAATCTCGACTTTATCGGCCATATTGGCGGGGATGATTTCATTATGGTCATGCAAAGCCCGGACTGGGAGAAACGCTGCAATCAAGCACTGGTCTCTTTTGCAAATACATCCTCGGTGCTGTATGAGAAAGAGCATCGTTGCATCGGTGGTTACTTGAGCGAAGACCGCCAGGGCCGCATCGTTCACCACCCGTTACCCACACTCTCGATCGGCGCAATCTGGGCTGACCCGGAAATGTTCAGTTCGCATCATGAGATATCTGAGGCCGCTGCGTCCGCCAAGAAAATGGCCAAGAAAACTCCAGGCAACAGCCTGTTTATTGAGCGGCGCGAATTACAACAACCTGAAATGGCCAATGCGCAATATGGATAAGCATTCACCAGAAATTCTGGTAAGCCTGTTCCGGGGCTGCCGCCTTGCCCTGCATCTTTTGTATGGGATGTTTCTGGCAATATTCTATCCGTACCTGAATCAAACAAGGCAACGCTGTATCCTGAAAGCATGGAGCAGGCAACTGCTGACCATCCTCAACATCGGCATCCAGGCCGAGGGGCAACAACCCACGCGCGTCGAAGGCGGTTATTTGATCGTCGCCAACCATGTTTCATGGCTGGATATTTTTGTGCTGAATGCGATTCATCCATCGCGTTTTATTGCCAAATCAGAAGTGCGCAGTTGGCCGCTCATCGGTTGGCTATGCAAACGCAGTGGCACTATTTTCATTGAACGTGCCATGCGCCGGGATGCCGCCTTGATTACCCAGCGCGTCAGCTTGCTGCTTAAACAGGGAGTTTGCGTAAGCCTGTTCCCCGAAGGCACCACCACAGACGGCAAACAGGTCGGGCATTTTTACTCGGCGCTCATTCAACCCGCGATTGATGCAGGGGCAAGGCTTTGCCCAATTGCCCTGCGCTATCTGGATGATCAGGGGGAACCAAGTTTCGCCGCTGCCTTTACCGGCAACACAACTCTTGCACAGTCCATTTGGTGCATCCTGCGCTGCAGGCATCACAACGCACTGGCTGTATTCACTCCCACACTGGCCGCATCCAACGAAAATCGCCGTGTGCTGGCGCACGCTGCGCAAGAGGCCATAACACGGGGGCTGCAAAACATCACCCCAAGAAAACAAGAACCGGAAACAATCTTTGCGCTTCCCCAACCCCTGCTATCGGCACAGTCAGGTTACGTGCTACTCCTCAATCCAAATCTCGCGGATGATTAAGAGGCCAAGAAAATCGAAAGATTTCGCCGCGCGCATCATATCGCTGTCACAACTCCCGTGTATGGTTAAGGCACCATGATTTTTTCCGCCACGAAAATTTTCGATCGCGCAATCAGCCTGATATTTGGCGTATTGCTGCTATTTATTACCGTCGGGATTATTGCCGGTGTCGTTCATTTATTCTTGCAACTCGGCAATCTGGTGATAAGCACCGATATCACTCTCCACTACGTTCGTATTGTTTCCGATGTGTTGACTTTGTTCGTGCTGATCGAGCTTTCGCGCTCCCTTGTCTCCCATTTTAGCGAACATCGCCTGCGCCTGACCTTTATCGCAGACGCTGGCATTGTGTTCGTCCTGCGCGAAATCATGTTTAAATTGTTTGAGCAAAAAATTTTACCGGATGAGGTTTACGCTTTGAGTGCGTTGCTGTTCGTGTTGGGCAGCCTGCGCACCGCATCGGTACTGGTCTACCAGCGCGAGAAACGGCTGTTGTCTAAGAAGCGCATGCAAGGCTTGCGCCAACCGCCACTGGACTCAATCGACAAAACCGAAGTTAGCAGATCGGGTTAGCGCAGCATAACCCGACACGCGTACGTAAATAGGTTACGCGGCAAGCGCCAACCCGACCGAAACCACCCGTCAATTTGTTTCTATATCAGCCACCCAAGTAGCGATTTCATACCTTATATTTAAATTGGTTGAGGATCATCGGGTTTATGAGCATACAAAATCAGGGAGAACAATCAATTTCACACAAACCACGAGAAATGCATCCTTATGCCGGCTTGCTGCATGAACTTGAGGAGTTGCGGAGTGAACTGAAAGAGCTTGAGCAGTTGTCTGCGACAACCCTGCAACACGCAAATCCACTCCATCTGTCCAGCGCTATTAATCTGATTCACTACCTTGGCCTGAGGCGACGGGATATTCGGTCGCTACAGGAAAGACTGGCGGCAGTAGGTCTTTCATCGTTAGGTCGTATGGAATCGCACGTCTTCGCCAATCTCAATGCCATCATTGACCTTTTGCGTTGCGCGTTAGGTAAGAATTCAGCTGACAAAATATTGCTTACCTTAGAAGCGACGGGTGCCGCGCAGCTTGAAATCAATACCAATAATTTATTTGGCAAGCCTCCCTCGCATCGTCGAGTCCGCATCATGGTCACGATACCCAGTGAAGCTGCAGACGATTATTCATTGGTCAAAGACATGCTCGTCCATGGTATGGATTGTGCTCGTATCAATTGTGCACATGACACACCTGAGATATGGACACGCATGATTGAGCAAATCAATCTGGCACGTCGTGAAACAGGAAGGCATTGCCGAATCCTGATGGACTTGGGCGGCCCCAAGTTGCGCACCGGGGAAATTGCTCAAGGACCTGCTGTAGTCAAATGGAAACCACAGCGAGATATTTACGGCGACGTGGTTGCTCCCGCGCGAATATGGCTATATCCCGAAGGCGATGCTTCTCCCAGCCCAGCTCCCGCTGATGCTTGCCTGCCTGTAAATGGGGATTGGCTTGCAAAAGTGGCATCGCGCGATATCATTGAATTAACCGACGCGAGAGGTGCCTCCCGCACCCTACAAGTTGTTGATCAGATCGGGACGGGCTTTTGGGCCGTGTCCAGTCAATCCACCTATATCACGCCTGGTATAGAACTAAAACTCCTGCGGGCGAGCATATCCGGACATCCGCGCCGCGTAGGTCGCACCGGCATGGTGGGGACGTTGCCTCCAGCACCCGAATCGATCCGTCTGCACATTGGAGACGATCTAACCATCACAAGTGAACCGTTGCCAGGCAAGCCAGCCCAATTCGATGCCAACGGACGTTTATTGCGCACAGCCAGGATTGCCTGTTCCCTGCCGGAAGTATTTCTTACTGTCCAGCCGGGTGAACGCATCCTGATCGATGATGGCAGAATCGGCGGCGTTATCCGCAGTGCCAGCAAAAACAAAATGGTGGTCGAAATCACGCAGGCACGGGAAGGCGGTGAAAAATTACTGGCGAACAAAGGTATCAACCTGCCGGACAGCCGGCTTGAGCTGAATGGCTTGACGGCACAGGACATTGAACATCTGGAATTTGTCGTGCAACATGCCGATATGGTCGGGCTTTCATTCGTCCGGAATTCCGCTGACATCGAGTTATTGCAAAAACATTTGAAACGCCTGAAAGCAGAAAAACTTGGCATCGTCCTGAAAATCGAAACACGCGCAGCATTCGACAATTTGCCGGAGTTGTTGTTCACATTGCTGCGTTCTCCAACCGTCGGCGTCATGATCGCGCGCGGTGATCTGGCGGTGGAATGCGGTTATGAAAGATTGGCGGAGTTGCAGGAAGAAATTCTCTGGCTGGCAGAGGCGGCGCATTTACCGGTTATATGGGCTACCCAGGTTCTGGAGGGATTATCCAAGAGCGGCAAACCCAGCCGTGCTGAAATTACCGATGCGGCGATGGGTGTGCGTGCCGAATGCGTCATGCTGAACAAGGGGGCGCATATTATCGAGGCCATCCAGACATTGGATGACATCCTGCACCGCATGCAATCCCACCAGCGGAAGAAGAGCTCACTGCTGCGACGTCTTCATTGGTGACCCCTCACTGGGAGAATACTGAGGATGGACAAACATGCTATTTTCTGATTATGCGAAAATTTATATCAAAATAGTCATTGAGCTTGAAAGCCTGCCATGAAAATCGATTCCACCGAATTCGGCAATATCACCATCAACAGCACTATCTATCCGCACGACATCTTCATCCGCTTGTCTGGCGAGGTGGCCAAGCGCAAGAAGAAACTTTCTAAGAAGTATTACGGCACCTCCCACATCATTTCGCGCGAGGAGGCGGAATTCATTTACGAAAAAGGCTGCAACACCTTGGTGTTGGGCGCAGGGCAGTTCGGCAACGTGACACTGTCGCCGGAGGCTGCTGAATTCTTCGAGCATCATGATTGCCTGGTGATCGTGCAGCCTACGCCCGATGCCATCGAGACTTACAACAAAACCAAGGGTAAGACCAAGACCATTGGCTTGTTTCACGTCACCTGCTGAGCGAGGTTGATGGCTGGACGTGGCTTAGGAGATTACTGGTATGTCAGATATTGCCGAAAGGTCCCTGCACACCCGCATCGCCCGCTCGGTCGATGCCATCCGGCGGTCGTTCGTCGACAACCTGTACTACGTCACCGTCAGAACCTTCGATAACGCCACTACTCTCGACCATTACACTGCGCTGGCCTACACCATCCGCGACCGTCTGCTGGCGCGACTCATCGCGACGGACGAACACTACAAGCGCCGGGACGTGAAGACGGTCGCCTACATGTCCGCCGAATACCTCCCCGGCCCCCATCTGGGGAACAACCTGCACAACCTGGGCCTTTGGGACAGCGTCCACCAAGCCATGAACGAGCTGGGTCTGGATCTGGAGGCCATCCTGGAGGCCGAGGAGGAACCAGGGCTAGGCAACGGCGGCCTCGGTCGCCTTGCGGCTTGCTACATGGACTCCATGGCGACGCTGGAAATTCCTGCCATCGGCTATGGCATACGCTATGAATATGGAATTTTCGAGCAATCCATCAAGGATGGCTGGCAGATGGAGGTGGCGGATGCGTGGTTGCGCAACGGCAATCCATGGGAGTTGCCGAGGCAACTGCGCTACCCGGTGAAGTTCGGCGGCGGCATCGAGCGTTACCGTGACGACGAGGAGCACTTGCGCAGCCGCTGGGTGCCGGAGTCCATCATCCATGGCGTCGCCTATGACACGCCCATCCTTGGCTACGGCGTACTCAACGTGAACCTGTTGCGTCTGTGGAAATCTGAGGCCCGCGAATCCTTTGACTTGCAGACCTTCAACACCGGCGACTACTACGGCGCTGTGGATCACATGATTGTTGCCCAGAACATCAGCAAAGTTCTCTACCCCAACGATGAGCCGGAGGCTGGCAAGGCATTGCGCCTGCGCCAGCAGTATTTCTTCGTCTCATGCTCGCTGCAGGACATGATACGCATGACCCTGAGTGGTAAAGGCAGCCTGGATCATTTTCCGGACAGGTTCGTGGTTCAGCTTAATGACACCCATCCTGCCATTGCGATTGCCGAATTCATGCGCCTGCTTGTCGACGAGCATCAGATGGACTGGGGTCGTGCCTGGACGCTCACCCAGAAAAGTTTCGCCTATACCAACCACACCCTGCTCCCGGAAGCGCTGGAAACTTGGCCTCTGGAGTTATTCCAGCGCATCCTGCCACGCCATATCGACATTATCTACGAGATCAACAGCCGCTTTCTGGATGACGTGCGCATCCGCTTCATCGACGACAACGCCCGCCTGGCCCGCATGTCGCTGATCGACGAGGGTGCCGGCGACGGCGTTCGCCGCGTGCGCATGGCCAACCTGGCCTGCGTCGGCAGCATGGCCATCAACGGTGTCGCGGGTCTGCATAGCGAACTGCTCAAGCACACCCTGCTGAAGGACTTTTACGAGATGTGGCCGGAGAAGTTCCAGAACAAAACCAATGGCGTAACGCCGCGGCGCTTCATCGCCTTGGCCAATCCACCGCTGGCCGCCCTCATCGAGGAGATCATCGGCGGCGACTGGCTGCGCAATCTGGAGAAACTCCGCCAGTTGGAATCTTATGCTGACAACAGCGACTTCCGATCACGTTGGCGCGGGATCAAGCGCCTGGCCAAGGAACGCCTGGCGGACCACATTCAGCGGAGTTGCGGCATCAGCCTGGATCCGGACAGTCTTTTCGCCATTCAGGTCAAGCGCATCCACGAATACAAGCGCCAGCATCTCAACGTGCTGCACATCGTCAGCCTCTACCATAGCCTGAAGCAAAACCCGTCGCCGGACATCGCGCCGCGCACCTTCATCTTCGGCGGCAAGGCGGCGCCCGGCTACCACATGGCGAAACTGATTATCAAACTCATCAACTCGGTGGCCGACGTCATCAACCGCGACCCCCAGGTGAACAAGGTGCTGAAGGTGGTGTTCGTGCCCGACTTCAGCGTCAAGACCGGCCAGCGCATCTATCCGGCGGCGGATCTATCGGAACAGATATCTACCGCCGGCAAGGAGGCATCCGGCACCGGCAACATGAAGTTCACCATGAACGGCGCGCTGACCATAGGCACCCTCGATGGCGCCAACGTGGAGATCCGCGAGGCTGTGGGCGAAGAGAACTTTTTCCTGTTCGGCAAAGCCGTGCAGCAGGTGGACGAGATCTGGGAGGCGGGCTATCAGCCCTTGGACATCTATCATCACAACGAAAACCTGCGCGACGTCATCGACCTGATCAACTCGGGGCTTTTCTCCCATGGCGACGGAGTCCTGTTCCGGCCGCTGACTGACAATCTGCTGAATAGTGACCCATTCCTGGTATGCGCCGACTTTCAGGACTACATCGACTGCCAGGCCCAGGTGAGCCAGGCTTATCAGGATCAGGAGCAGTGGTCGCGCATGTCCCTCCTGAACGTGGCGCGCTGCGGGCGCTTCTCGTCAGACCGCGCCATTCGCGAATACAACGAAGAAATATGGCGCGTGACGCCATTGTCAGTGAAAATATCCGAGGCATCGCGGGCGTCGGCTGTCAATTCTGCTTGATCATTGAGCCGTAATTTGTCGAGTCGGAACTACACGCTCTACCTTGCGACTTGGTGCCAAAATGCCTTCTGCCCGGAAAATATTTCCCACGCCTTGTTTAGCTTGACGATTTGATCCAAGTAGTCGCGCTCGATCCAGCCACGAATCAGGATGGTGGACTCGTGCTGCGTCCCCGCGTCCAACTCATCCAGCAGGCGGTGCGCTACCGCAATATCGTTCAGCGTGCCCAGGATATCTTGCAAGGTGGTCAGCGCGGACAAATTGTGTTCGGCCTTGACCGGATCAAATAGCGAGGTGAACATTTCCGCGCTGTAGCGCAGCTTCTTGCAGGCGGTGCGCAGCATATGCAGCTGGCTGGTGTCGGCAGTGGCGAGATGCTTGCCGCGCTTGCCCACCTGTCGGCTGCGTTTATCCAGAATTTGCGCAGCAAAAAGCGGCAGGGTTAAGCCGTCCGCAGCCGGTTCATGCCAGTAGCCCCCGTGCATCCATGCGCCGAAGCGCAGCAAAAAGCGCTGATAGTCCTGCGATTGCAGCCTGCTCCCCACTGCGGCTTGGTATTGCCCGCGCAGTTTTTCGCTGGTGCGAAACAAGCGCAGCCCGTCCTGTTCCGGCAGGCGCGCACGCATAGGAGCCAGGATTTGCGTCACGAACACATCCCATTCTCGCAGGCGACCCAGCTCCACACATAGCTCCGCCACTTGCTCGTGCAGCTTGCTCAGTTCGTCATCGGCACGGAATTTCTCCGCGACGGACAGCACAACGCGCAAACGGCGTAGCGCGACGCGCACCTGGTGCAGGTATTCCTCATCCAGTTTTTTTATGGCTCCGGAAATGTTGGCTTGCAGATGCAGCAGGCAAGAGCCGACCATGCTTTGCAAGGCGGAGGCAACGCCCGTGGATTTTGCCAAGCTGGGGAAACTCGCCTTGCCCACAGCTGGTTGGGCCACACTGTGAAGCAGATAACCGTATTCCGCCTGGCTGGTGTACTCTACTTCCAGCGGCACGATGTCGAGCAGGGCCAGCGCCAGCTTGAACAACTGCGCAGACTCGCCTGACTTTAGTTCGAGTTCCAGTTCGGAGATCGGGCGGCTCTTCCGCCCTGCCCTGATCTCGCCGCTATCCAGGCTGAGTTCAATTTCCGCTCCCCCGAAAGTCACCATGCGGGTGGTGCGGGAAAACTCCGTCACGAAAACCGGCTGTAATTTTTTGCGCACGGCAAGCGACAAGTGCTGGTCGTCGCTGGCTTTCAGCGCATTGAGGTCGAGCGCCTCTCCGTCCACCGGGGCTTCCCATTTATTACGCTGATGCAGCCCCGCCTGCACCCGGCCGCCAGTTTTCAGGGTTTGCACCCATTGCTTGCCGATATGGCGCAAGCGCAAAGTCATGGCACGCTGGCGCAGTTCGAGATCGGGAGTGTCGTAGTAAACGCTGTATAGCTTGCGCGTGGTGCCGCGTACACCGGAAAGTTTTTTGAGCAAGGGATGACGCTTGAGCCGATCCAGGTGCTCGGGAACAATGCGCAACTTGAGTTCGGCTTCAAAGGACATATCTGCTCCGGCGATAGCAACAGGAGCGGCGCACTACACACCCACTCCCGATTTTAGACGGACTTTCCGTCTGCACCAAACGATACCGGTCGCGGTAGTCAGCTCACTTGCCAGAAGACATCTGCTATTTAACCGGCCCGGCCTTAACATTTAATGGGGCCTTGGCTTTTTCTGCGATCTTAGCCGTTGCCTCTATCTTAGATTCTTCCTTTTTCTTCAAAATACGCATCATTTTGCGCCATTCTTGGAGTTGCTCATCTTCCAGCTCCATCTGTATAGCCAACGCTTCTTCCTTGCTTAACTTATCCTTCTCTAGTCGGTGAGGTAGCTTGCCTACCATTCTGGATAGCAAGCGTTCTGTTTCTTCCTTGGTCAAAAGCTTAACTTTGGCTAAATACTCTGGCTTACAGGTATTCTTCATTATTAATTTCCTCCTCTATATTGCGTTGATACGTTCCAACTTTTTGCTGCTTAGTGACTCGGGAAACATATTTTTTTCCTCGTTGAAGTTGAACAAAACCATAATGCTAACCCGGTATGTTTACAGTGTGATGACAGCATTTTTTAATCCGTATGCCGAAATCAAACAAAAATTTTCGTGGCGTACCGGCCTTCCTTTGCTACCTCATTCCAATACCTACCTAAAGCCGGTCAGGCATCCTTGGTTTCAGCTACGGCGCGGCAAAATCGTCCCGCATGGCGGGTATGGCCTTGTCAAGAACAAGGCGCACATAAAACTGTGAGCCAGCTGCGATACCAACGAGTTTGCGTGCGACAGCGTGGCGCGCTGGTGGAAAACCCAGGGACGGCACGAACATCCGCAGGCAACGCAATTGCTGATGTTATGCGATGGCGGGGGCAGCAATCCGCTTGTGTGTCGCTTGTCCTTCCGCTTCCGGGCCATCTCCCCAAGTAGTTATTTCACACTTTCTTCATATTCCCGTCATCACCCTGCAACATGGGTTGCATAATCTGCAAGCATCTTCAACCAATCAGGGGATGCAATGCTGGAACTCAATCGACAAACTCAACCCGTTGTTCAACGCCGTTTAACAGCTGCCCTGGCACACAGCGAGGCGGAGGTACTGGAGGCGCAACGCCTGCGCTATAAGGTATTCGCCGAAGAAATGGGGGCAAATCTGCCCAGCGCAAAGGAAGGAATTGACCGCGATTTTTTCGACAAATACTGCGAGCATTTATTGGTGCGCGAAAGCAATGGGAATAAAGTCGTGGGCACTTACCGCATACTCTCACCTGATCAAGCGAAAAGAATCGGCAGCTACTACGCACAGACCGAGTTCGATTTGACCCGTTTGCTGCATCTTGGCGACCGCATGGTGGAAGTCGGGCGTTCCTGCGTGCATAGGGATCACCGCGACGGCGCGACCATTGCCAAACTATGGAGCGGCCTGGCCCAATACATGCAACAACATCGCCATGAGTATCTGATCGGCTGCGCCAGCATCAGCATGGCGGATGGGGGTCATACCGCGGCCAGCATCCATCGCAAATTGTACCAGATATATGCCGCCCCTGCCGAATACAGCGTATTCCCCCGCTGCCCGCTACCGCTGCACGCACTGAACCAAAACCTCGATGCACCGATCCCGCCCTTGCTCAAGGGCTACCTGCGGCTGGGTGCGTATATTTGCGGCGAACCGGCGTGGGATCCAGATTTCAATACCGCCGACCTGTTGATCTTGCTGCCCATGTCGCGCGTGAGCAACCGCTATGCGAAACACTTTCTCAAAATGTCGAAATACTATCTAAAAACGTAATCCGGCAAGCTTCGATGTAAAAATGAAAAAATCTTACCCTGTTGTGCTTCTTGCAAAATTTGTGCGTTGGGTTGTTGCAGGCATCATATTAATCATCGTCGCGATTCCCACCATCGTTTCTTTAACCTCTGTGTAGCTACAGCCAGTTTCGTTTTTATATATTTGAAAGGGAAATTCTATGAACCAGGATTTTTATACGCAGGAAGAACTCGATCATATCCTGGCGGAAATGGCGGAAATGAAGGCTCATCATCGCAGGGATATGCTGCTGCGCATCGATGAAATATTGGCTACCCTGGATACGACAAGCCCCGCCGGAATGCAGTGGAAAGCGGCCCGGAGGCACATCCAACTCATTGAGGGGAATAAGTTCGCCAACCAACCCATCGGCGCCACCAGTTAAATTACCCTTCCTCCCCTGGTGGCGTCTTCCTTACCCTCCCTGGGTAGTGTCACTAGGTTTTCCGGGGCAGGCAACTGCCCTTTTTTTTGGCGCCCCATAAAAGAAGAACAACAAGCCATCCGGCAGCAGATTGAATCGCTGTCATAAAGTTTTCACATTCGTCAGTTAAGCTGACAAATTGCAATTCCTTAGGAATCGCCATGCACAGCAATGAACACACCTCCAAACAATTCGATGCCGAACTTGAGGCGATTCGCACTGCCGTATTGGAGATGGGGGAGTTGGTTAAAAATCAGGTCAGTGATGCCATCAACTCGCTGGTCAGTAGTAACGTGGCTTTGGTGACGCGCGTGATGGATGACGACTATCGCGTCAATGCCATGGAGGTCAGGATTGATGAGGTATGCACTCAGGTAATTGCGTGTCGCCAGCCGACGGCAAACGATTTGCGTTTTGTGATGACCGTGATTAAAACCATCACCGATTTGGAGCGCATCGGTGATGAAGCCAAAAGAATTGCGCATATGGCCAAAATGATTTGGCTAAATCATGGCCTTACTATGCCGCGCTATACCGAAGTTAAACGTGCTTCGGAAATTGCTCTGGATATGCTGCGTAAATCGCTGGATGCTTTTACGCGCCTGGATGTAATTTTGGCTGCGCAAGTGGTGCGGGAGGATGATCAGGTGGATGAGAAGTTTCGTACCATCTTGCGTAACCTTGTCATATTCATGATGGAAGACCCGCGCATTATATCCACCGCACTGGAAATGCTTTTTGTGGCCAAGGCGATTGAGCGTATCGGCGACCATGCCCAGAACATGGCCGAATATGTCATCTATATGGTTAAAGGGCGCGATGTACGTCATGTAACGGTGGATGAAATCGAACACGAAGTTCAACAGCAACACAGCAGCAGTCCGTCCTAGCTGCCGTGATCTGCCCGCACAAAAACATACGAAAAGAGAGCCTCTCAAGCGACTAGCCAATCTTGCCGATCAAGGCAAATCATCGGGGTTTCTTTGGGTGACCAGCTTTAATTTTTCCCAACCCCGCTATTAAACGCATTAGTTGTGCTTCATTCATGCCACCCAAAGCCTTCAGGCCGGCACGAAGCACTTCGCTTCTTTTAACCTGTAACCCGGCTTTAAGGCATGTTTCTTTGATTTCAGCGATCTTCTGGTACTCAATCTGCGGCATGGAGAAATCGCGTACCAATTTTACTTTAGGCTTTTTCCTGGGTTTTTTTGCTGCCGGTTCCGGTGTTGCATTGACTGGTTTCCTGGCTGCCCTTTTTTCTACAGCAGGAGCCTTGGTGGTTGCGGTTTTTTTCGCGGTTACTTCAGCTTTATCGGTAGTCATCTCTTCTCCTTATCAGTGATATTTAAAATGATACAAGCAGTGTGTCCAACGTCCTTCCTGAAATGGAAGTGTAATATTTAGTTACTTGCTGTTTGACCATACCAATCCTGTGTGGCATTGGCGATCTTCACCACCAGCAGCATCACCGGCACTTCGATCAGTACACCGACCACGGTGGCCAGCGCCGCTCCAGATTGAAAGCCGAACAGGCTGATGGCAGTGGCCACCGCCAGCTCGAAGAAGTTGCTCGCGCCGATGAGTGCTGAAGGTGCGGCCACACAGTGCACCACGCCGAGACGGCGATTCAACCAATACGCCAGGCCGGAATTAAATAGCACCTGGATCAGGATCGGCACGGACAGCATCGCGATCACCAGCGGTTGTGCGGCGATGGCATTGCCCTGCAACGCGAACAGCAACACCAGCGTCAGTAGCAGTGCAGAAATGGAGATGGGGTTGAGCACTGACAAGACTTGATGCAGCGCTGCCATTCCGCCGCGTACCAATAGATATTGACGCCACAGCTGTGCCAATAACACGGGCAGCACGATATAGAGCACCACCGACACCAGCAGCGTATCCCACGGCACGATGATGGACGAGATTCCGAGCAGCAACGCCACCAGCGGGGCGTAGGCGAATACCATGATGGCATCGTTGAGCGCGACCTGGCTCAGGGTAAACAAGGGCTCACCATTCACCAGCCTGCTCCACACGAACACCATCGCGGTGCAGGGCGCAGCGGCCAGCAAAATCAGTCCGGCGATATAACTGTCGAGTTGATTCTGCGGCAGGTAATCGGCAAACACATGGCGGATGAACAGCCAGCCGAGGAAGGCCATCGAAAACGGCTTCACGCCCCAGTTGATAAACAGCGTGACCCCAAAGCCGCGCCAGTGTTTGCGCACCTCGTGCAAGACCATGAAGTCAACGCGCAACAACATGGGAATGATCATCACCCACACCAGCACGCCGACCGGGATGTTCACCCTGGCGATTTCCAGGCTGGCGATAGCCTGGAACACGCCCGGCAGGAATTGCCCGAGCACCACACCTGCGATGATGCACAGCCCTACCCAGACGGTCAGATAACGCTCAAAAAGATTCATCCGGTTATTCCATTTCCAATTTAGAAATGCGATTTGAGGGGGAGCGGCCTCCTGGCCGCGATAAGCCTGTTCGCGGCCAGGAGGCCGCTCCCACAGGAAAATTTATCTTTTTTCAAACTGGAAACAGAATTAGTCCTGTATGCGGCCGATTTCGGCGAGTTTTTGTTTCAGGGTGAACTTGTCCAGCGATTCAATCGGCAGGCTCATGAACAATTGAATACGCCTTGCCAGTTGGCTATATGCTGTTTTGAATGCCGCACGTTTGGCCTCATCATTGCCATCGACACCTGCCGGGTCGGGAATACCCCAATGCGCGGTGGCCGGTTTGCCCGGCCAGATCGGGCATGCCTCACCCGCTGCGCTGTCGCACACGGTAAAGATGAAATCGAGTTCCGGCGCGCCGATTGCGGCGAATTCATCCCAGCTTTTGCTGCGCAGCCCTGCGATGCTGTGGCCCTGCTGTTGCAGCAATTCCAGCGCGAACGGGTTGACACGCCCAACCGGATGGCTGCCCGCGCTGTGCGCGCTGAACTTTCCCTTGCCCAGCGAATTGAATAAAACCTCACCCAGGATGCTGCGTGCGGAATTGCCGGTACACAACACCAGCACGTTGTAGCCACTTTCTTGCTGCATTTCACTCTCCTCTTTACCTGATTAGCCACCAAGTTCAGTTGCCCATTAAAAGAGCCGTCATTGCGAGCGAAGCGCGGCAATCCAGTTAATCAAAAATGCCTTTATGAATAGAAGCATCTGGATTGCCACGTCGCTTCGCTCCTCGCAATGACGTGTGCTGAACTTGATGGCTAGTCAGGCCTCTTTAAGTTATGTATGGTTAGACAAGGCGCATATCCGGGCGGAGTTTTCGATCTGAATGGTGGCATGTTCAATGGCGTGGTCATGGCGCAACTCCTCGGCCACGCGGTGGAGAAAATCATCTCCCGGATGTCCGTCGCGCACGACCAGATGCACAGTCAGGGCGATCTCGGACGTACTCATCGCCCACACATGCAGGTCATGTATTTCGCTGACTCCAGGTAGCGCCAATAGGTAGCTCCTGACATTGTTCAACTCGACTGACACGGGCACACCATCCAGAGAAAGATGCAAAGAATGGCGCAGGAGATCCCAGGTGCCGAGCAAAATCACCAGCGCAATCAGCAAGCTGATGGCCGGATCCAGCCACATCCAACCCGTCCAGATAAATACTGCGCCTGCAATGACGACGCCGAGTGAAACCAGCGCGTCTGCCGCCATGTGCAGAAAGGCGCCGCGCAGATTGAGATCGTTCTTATTGCCAGACATGAACAACCAGGCGGTGATGCCGTTGATCACTACGCCGATAGCAGCCACCAGCATTACGATGCCACCCTGAATTGGAACCGGATGATTGAATCTGCTGGCGGCTTCCCACACGATGCCGCCTATCGCGATGAGCAGAATCAGCGCGTTGAACAATGCAGCAAGAATAGTGGCACGCCCCAAGCCGTAAGTGTGTTTCTGGTTGGGTCGCAGCCGTGCCAGATAGAAGCCACCCCAAGCCACCAGCAGGCCGAGCACATCGCTCAGGTTGTGTCCGGCATCGGAGAGCAGGGCGAGCGAATCGGCCTGCCATCCGTAGAAAGCCTCGATCAGCACGAACAGCACATTCAGTGCGATGCCGACGGCGAAGGCGCGGCCATAGTTTTCAGCGTGTGAGTGATGATGGTCGGTCATGGCATTCCCGGGTGAATTATTCGCTGGTTGGCTTGCGGCAACAATCTTCGTGTCCTGCCTGTATCGGTGGGCAGGGCACACTGCCGTAGGAACAGAACACGCAGCAGTCACCCGGTTTGGGTTTGAGCAAGGTGTTGCAGTTTGGGCATTGGTAGAACCACTGGCACGCATCGGTGGGCATGGTCAGCATTTCGGCATGGCCGCATATCGGGCAAGTCAGCAGGGATTCCAGTTGTAGTTTCATATTCACCCCGGTTGTTTTATTTGCGCCGCAGCGTGCCAGCGAATTGTGTGCCGGGTGCCACAGTGTTGGATACCGTGCCGTATTCCCTCACGATCTCACGCAAAAGCGTCAGGCGTTGATCGGATCCTTCACTACGCCCCGGGGTGAAATAGGAATTTACCACGTCCATCACCGTCACCAAGCCGACCAACAGCAGCAGCATCCTGGGCGTGTCGTAGAAGAAAAATTGCAGGGCATCGTACAAATGGCTACCGCGATCAACCGGCAGCCCGTTCACCAATGCGCGGGAAAGCGGATTAAATATTTGGTAAATGCCAAACCAGAGCAGGGCAGATGCAAGTATAAAAACGCGCGGTTGGCGATTCAAAGAAATATTCATGTGGCTTCCTTGTAATTTTCAGGACTATTGCCTTGCCGGCTTGCAGACATCATGATTCCCGCCGCAGCAGTTCTCCGTCAGATACGCCACCATGCCGTTCATCACCGCAAAATTCGCGGTGTAATAGACAAAGCGCCCTTCCTGCCTGCTCTCGATCAGCCCCGCATGGCTGAGTGTTTTGAAATGGAATGACATGGTTGCCGGTGACACTTTTAGTTTATCGGCCACTTGTCCCGCCGCCATTCCCTCCGGCCCGCACGCCACCAGCAGGCGAAAAATCGCCAGGCGTGTGGGTTGTGCCAAAGCCGCCAATGCCTTTACCACTTGAGCCGGTTTCATCATTCCACATTTCCATAGTTAAATAATTGTCAAAACATAAGGCGTGATTAAAGCAAATATTTTCGGCAGATGCAACACTATTTTTTTTCAAAATTCTGACGCTTTTAACCATTGTAATAATCCCGTAATACATACACCCTATGATGTGCGTCGCCTCAAAGCGTTGTTGGTTTAAATGGCATTCCCCAAGCAGCAACTGGCAACATACACAACACAATGGAGACACTATGAATCGCAAACTCAGGCAACTCATCATCGGCATCACCGCTGCAACTGCGGTGGCTTACGCTGGCGCGAGCCAGGCAACCAACATCACCGGGGCGGGCGCTACCTTCCCTTACCCCGTATATGCCAAGTGGGCTGAAGCCTACAAGGCTCAAACCGGCGTTGAGATGAATTACCAGTCCATCGGTTCCGGCGGCGGCATTAAGCAGATCCAGGCCAAGACCGTGGACTTCGGCGCGACCGATGCCCCGTTGAATCCGAGCGAATTGGCGCTCGGCGGTTTGACCCAGTTCCCGACCGTGGTCGGCGGAGTGGTACCGGTCGTCAATATCGAAAACGTTGCTCCCGGACAATTGAAGCTGGATGGCAAAGTGCTGGTCGACATCTACATGGGCAAGATCACCAAATGGAACGATCCGCGCATCGTTGCCGACAACGCAGGCATGGCTCTGCCCGATGAGGCCATCACCGTGGTTCACCGTGCCGATGGTTCCGGCACCACCTTCATCTTCACCACCTATCTGTCGCAGGTCAGCCTAGACTGGAAGCGCAGCGTGGGCGGCGACAAAGCCGTGTCCTGGCCTGTCGGTACCGGCGGCAAAGGCAACGAAGGTGTAGCCTCCTATGTGCAACGCATCAAAAATTCCATCGGTTATGTGGAATACGCTTACGCGCTGCAGAACAAGATGACCTACGTGCAAATGAAGAACCGCGACGGCCAGTTCGTCAAGCCGGTGGCAGACAACTTCAAGGCTGCCGCCGCTAATGCTCACTGGGATGCCGGCAAGGGTTTTTATGAAATCCTGACCAACGAGCCGGGCAAGGATAGCTGGCCGATCACCGGCGCCACCTTCATCCTGGTCTACAAGTCGCCGGAAAAAGCGGAGAACGCCAAAGAAGTATTGAAGTTCTTCGACTGGGCCTACACCAACGGCGACAAGATGGCTTCCGATCTGGATTATGTGCCGCTGCCCGCCAACGTCGTGAAGATGATCCGCGACGCATGGAAAGCTCAAGTGAAGGATGCTTCCGGCACACCGTTAATGAAATAAGCCGTCTCGACTAAGTTATAATCACGGGGGTTCACAGCCCCCGTTATTTTTTACCCAAACTACACAACCATGCCGATGTTTTCACACGAAGCGCGCCTTAAACGACAAGCTGTGTTCGACCTGCTGTTCCGCAGTCTCACGCGTGTTTCCGCCTTTGGTGTGTTGGCGTTGCTGGTCGCGATCATCGTTTCACTCGTGGTGGGCAGCATGCCGGCCATTCATGCATTTGGCTTCGGCTTTCTGACCAGTTCCGATTGGGATCCGGTCAAAGATAAATTCGGCGCGCTCATCCCTATCATCGGCACGCTGGCCACCTCAGGCATCGCGCTGCTCATCGCCATCCCGGTCAGTTTCGGCATCGCTCTTTTCCTCACCGAACTTTCGCCGCGCATTCTGCGCCGCCCGCTCGGCATCGCAATCGAATTGCTCGCCGGCATTCCCAGCATCATCTATGGCATGTGGGGGCTGTTCGTATTCGCCCCGCTGTTCGCCGACCATGTCGAGCCGTGGCTTAACAAGCATATCGGCGCCATATCTTACATTGGCCCATTTTTCTCCGGACCGCCGATGGGCATCGGCATACTCACCGCCGGCATCATTCTCGCGATCATGGTCATCCCGTTCATTGCTTCGGTGATGCGCGATGTATTCGATGTGGTGCCCGCCATGCTCAAGGAATCCGCTTATGCAGTCGGCGCGACCACTTGGGAAGTGATGTGGAACGTCGTGCTGCCCTACACCAAGGTGGGTGTGGCCGGCGGCATCATGCTGGGGCTGGGGCGGGCGCTCGGCGAAACCATGGCAGTCACCTTTGTCATCGGCAATGCCCATGAACTGAGCAAATCGCTGTTGATGCCTGGAAACAGTATTTCTTCCGCGCTCGCCAACGAGTTCACCGAGGCGGTCGGCGACCTGTACACATCCTCGCTGATCGAGCTCGGCCTGATCCTGTTCTTCATCACCTTCGTGGTCTTGTCTATCGCGCGCTTTATGCTCTACCAGCTGGGACTAAGAGAGGGGCAGGTAACCTGAACATCATGCTGAATCTATATACACGCCGCCGCACCCTCAATGCAGTGGGACTCACCGTCTCGGTGCTGGCCATGCTGTTTGGCTTGTTCTGGCTATGCTGGATATTGATAACCTTGCTGGATCACGGACTGCCCGCGCTTGCTCCGGTGGTATTCGAGCAAATGACCCCGCCGCCGGGTAGCGCGGGCGGCCTGCTCAACGCCATCGCCGGCAGCCTGATGATGACGCTGATCGGCACCCTGATCGGCACGCCCATAGGCATCCTGGCCGGCACCTACCTGGCTGAATTCGGCCAGCGCGGCTGGCTGGCGCCCATCACCCGCTTCATCAACGACGTATTGTTATCCGCCCCTTCCATCGTCATCGGCCTGTTCGTGTATGAGGTGTATGTCGTACACGTCAGGCACTTCTCCGGCTGGGCGGGCGCGCTGGCGTTGTCCATCATCGTCATCCCCATCGTGATTCGCACTACGGAAAATATGCTGCGCCTGGTTCCAACCACGCTGCGCGAAGCCGCTGCCGCTCTCGGCGCACCGCAATGGAAAATCGTCAATTTCATCACCTTGCGCGCCGCACGCGCCGGGATCATCACCGGTGTGCTGCTGGCCGTGGCGCGCATCAGCGGTGAAACCGCGCCGTTGCTGTTCACCGCGCTCAACAACCAGTTCTGGAGCAGCAACATGGATCAGCCTATGGCCAATCTGCCGATGGTGATCTTCCAGTTCGCCATGAGTCCCTACGAGGACTGGCAAAAGCTTGCCTGGGCAGGCGCGCTGCTGATCACCATCAGCGTGCTGACCCTGAATATCCTGGCGCGGGTAATATTCCGCCAGAGCGCAACCACCCATTAACAGGACATTGAAAAACTACTGCGAGGCGATAATGCTGCGTTGGAAACCGACTCAAAATGCGGGGTCGCGAAGCGATAAACTATGTGTAAACCGCATCTGCGACACGTTACTGGCGAAGCCAGCCGCTTGCGGGAGCAGATGCAGGCCGCACTTCCCGCGCCAGAGGGATACTCCCCACCGTGTCATTGCGGCTGCTTTCTCGCCGGTTTCCGCCTTGCCTGATCGCCTCTCGCTACGTTTTTCAACACCCTGTTTAAGGATGCCGGCAGATGATTGCTGAAAAAATCGTTACCCCGAAACTGGTCGTGCGCGACCTGAATTTTTATTACGGCAAAGACCGCGCCCTCAAGGACATCAACCTCACCATCCAGGAAAAGATGGTGA
>JACREC010000130.1 GCA_016218445.1 Nitrosomonadales bacterium | reverse complement strand
TCTGTTCAACGATAAATTGCTCGATTACCTAGTCTGGTTCAACACCGAGCGCCCTCACTATGGCCTTGGGTTAAAATCTCCTTGTGAGTTCTTGCAAGAACATCATCAGTGCAATATGTATTGGCGGAAGACACCGCCTTTTATGCACCACCATTTTCTGATACAGTTCCCGCCTGACCTGGCGCTGAACAAGCAACAACATGAGGGGATTCAAATGAAATTATTTCAAAGTCGTATGTGGGTGATTGTGGCCGGGCTGATATTGGCCATGGCAGCTACCCGTTTTAACCATTTCGGTTCGGCAGTTTCCCTGCCCGATGCTTCTTACGCGGTATTCTTTCTGTGCGGTTTGTATCTGGCCCGGTTTACGCGCGCGTCCATCGTTGTTTTCACCGTGCTGCTCCTGGAAGCGGGCTTGGTGGATTACTACGCGACCTCTGTTCAAGGCATCAGCGACTGGTGCATGACACCCGCCTATTGGTTCCTCATCCCGACCTATGGCAGCCTGTGGTTCGCCGGCCACTGGTTTGCGCCCCGGTTCGCCAGGGAAGGCCACACCATGGAAGGCAAGGGGCTGATCGGGTTAGCCTTGACGGCTGGGGCAGCCAGCAGTTTTGCTTTCGTGTTTTCCAACGCCAGCTTTTATTTATTCTCCGGGCGTTTTAACGATATGACTGCAATTGAATACGCATCGCGTGTCGCCCAATACTATGTTTCGTATGTCTCGGTGGCCCTGCTTTATGTCGCATGCGCAGTCGCCATTCACGTGACATTCAACATCATCAGCAAGGAGAGGGCG
This sequence comes from Nitrosomonadales bacterium, assembly GCA_016218445.1. Classification (GTDB taxonomy): domain Bacteria; phylum Pseudomonadota; class Gammaproteobacteria; order Burkholderiales; family Gallionellaceae; genus CAITJF01. The sequence goes on along the minus strand of JACREC010000130.1, from coordinate 8,297 downwards.
CATTCATCATCAGATGTTGTCTGAGCGCCAATATTTCCATCGCTTAGGCTGTCAGCGCCTAACAGCAGGCTGATCTTCATTCCTGCCAGAGTGCGCGCCATGAACATGACCAGTCCCCAGCTTTACCTGCGCCTGCTCGGTTACGTCAAACCCTACTGGCGCGCCTTTGCGGTATCCATCCTCGGCATGGCGGTGACTGCGGCTACCGAGCCGCTGCTGCCTGCCTTGCTGAAACCCATGCTGGACGGCACCTTCGTGCACAAGGATGATACGGTCATCCGGCTGGCTCCGCTGCTTATCCTGGTGATTTTTTTCGTGCGCGGTGTGGCTGGCTTCATCGGCACCTATGCCATCAATTGGGTCGGCAATAAGGTGGTGATGGATCTGCGCGACGAAATGTTCCGCAAGTTGCTGTCGTTACCGACACGTTTTTATGACGACCACGCCACCGGCAACCTGATCTCGAAGCTGACTTTTGACGTGACGCAGGTGACCGCTGCCGCCACCAGTGTGGTGACGATTTCCATCCGCGATTCCATCATCATCGCCGGCCTGCTCGGCTGGCTGTTTTACCTCAACTGGAAACTCACGCTGCTCAGCCTGGTGATGGTGCCCATCATTGCCCTTGTCATCCGCACCATCAACAGCCGCCTGCGCAGCGCCAGCCGCGATTCGCAGCGCGCGATGGGTGACATCACGCAAGTGATTGAAGAAAGCATCACCGCGCACAGGGTGGTCAAACTGTTCGGCGGGCAGCAATACGAGGGCGGCCGCTTCAGCGAGCAGGCCAACTGGGTGCGCCGCCACACCATGAAACAGGCCATCGCATCGGCGGCCAATGTGCCCATCGTGCAGATGGTGGCGGCACTGGCGCTGGCCGTCATTGTCTATCTCGCTACCGCGCAATCGCGCAGCGACGAGACCACGGTGGGCGGATTCCTTTCCTTCATCGCCGCTATGCTGATGCTGACCGCGCCGTTGAAACGGCTGACCAGCGTCAGCGAATTCTTGCAGCGCGGATTGGCGGCATCGGAAAGCGTATTCGAATTGCTCGACACGCAAAGCGAAGTCGATACCGGAAAAACAGCGATAGGCCGCGCCCATGGCCGGATAGGGTTCGAGCACGTGAGCCTGTCCTATCGTGGTGATGACCGGCTGGCATTGCGCGACATCTGCCTGGAAATTCCGGCGGGGCAGGCGGTCGCGCTGGTTGGCGCCTCCGGCAGCGGCAAGAGCACACTGGCGAATCTTGTGCCGCGCTTTTATTCCCCAAGCAGCGGGCGCATCACACTGGATGGGCACGACCTCGCCGAGCTCACGCTGGCCAGCCTGCGCGCCAACATTGCGCTGGTCAGCCAGGAGGTGGTGCTGTTCAACGACACCGTTGCCGCCAATATTGCCTACGGCCAGATGCGCGAAGTGCCCGAAGCGGAAATCATCGCTGCCGCCCAGGCCGCGCACGCGATGGAATTCATCCGCGACATGCCGCAAGGCTTGCAAACACTGGTGGGCGAAAAGGGCGTGCGCCTTTCCGGCGGGCAGCGCCAGCGCATCGCCATCGCGCGCGCCATCCTCAAGAATGCGCCCATCCTCATCCTGGACGAAGCCACCTCCGCGCTGGACAGCGAATCCGAACGCCATGTCCAGGCCGCGCTGGAAACCCTGATGCAAGGCCGCACCTCGCTGGTCATCGCGCACCGTTTGTCCACCATTGAAAAGGCGGATCGGATTGTGGTGCTGCAAAAGGGCGAGATTGTCGAGATCGGCACGCATCGCGAATTGCTGGCAAGAGACGGCGTGTACGCGCAGTTGCATCGCATCCAGTTTGAGTGGAATGAAACCGTGAGCGAGATCGGGCAATGACGTTGCGGTGAAATAGTTGACGGGCGTCATTGACAGCCACGCCCCCAACCATTAAATTTCATGCCTCTACAATTCAGCCAACCAAAGGAGAAAACCATGTCCGTTCTTGTTGGTAAGCCCTCCCCCGATTTCAGCGCCGTTGCCGTGATGGGCAACAACGAAATTAACGAAAGTTTTAACTTGAAAAAATACATTTCCGGCAAATACGCCGTGGTGTATTTCTACCCGCTGGATTTCACTTTCGTCTGTCCGTCCGAAATCATCGCTTTCGACCATCGCCTGGATGAATTCAAGAAACGCAATGTCGAAGTGATCGGCGTTTCGATTGATTCGCACTTTACTCACCTGGCCTGGAAGAACACGCCGGTAAACAAAGGCGGCATCGGCCAGGTACGCTACCCGCTGGTGGCGGACATCAAACACGAAATCTGCAAGGCTTACGATGTGGAAGCAGGTGGCGGTGTCGCTTACCGTGGTTCATTCCTGATTGACCGTGCCGGTGTGGTGCGCCATCAGGTAGTGAATGACCTGCCGCTGGGCCGCAATATTGACGAAATGCTGCGCATGGTGGACGCGTTGCAATTCCACGAAGAACACGGTGAAGTTTGCCCGGCCGGTTGGCATAAGGGCAAGGCAGGCATGGGTGCCTCTACTGAGGGTGTGGCGAAATATCTGGCCGAACACGCGAAGGAATTGTAAGCTGTCAGAGGCTGGTCTTACTTTTTTCTTCCCTCGCATCCCTCAGGTTTTTCACGCAGGATGACAGCTTGCCGGCTTCATCCTGGGTGATGCGCTGATTGAACTCAAACACCTTCTCGGATCCACTCTCTTTGTTACTGAATCCAGCCTTGAAAGTTGTTTGCGGTATCACAATCAGCAAATCCATAGCATTATCAAATTCCATTACCGCCATATACCCGTCGTTATGTAAGTACTCGCAATCTTTATTGAGATTTCCGTAATTCATGACGTGTCAGCCTTATCAATTTGCGACTTAAATTCTGAATGATGATGCCCCGTCTTCAATTATGGAAATCTCAATAGTCTGAAAACAATCTAATTTCAACGGACAAAAATGCGTTACTGGCTGATGAAAACCGAACCAGGCGACGTCAGCATTGACGACCTCGCCGCCCTGCCCGAACAGACCGTGGCATGGTACGGCGTGCGCAACTACCAGTCACGCAACTTCATGCGCGACCAGATGCGCATCAATGATGGCGTGCTGTATTACCATTCCAATTGCGCCATGCCGGGCATTGCCGGCATCGCGCGCGTCAGCAGCAGCGCCTATCCGGATGCCACGCAGTTTGACCGCACCAGCAAATACTTCGACCCCAAAGCCACGCAGGAAACGCCGCGCTGGTTCAATGTGGATGTGCAACTGGTGCGCAGAATCCCGCTCATCCCGCTCAAGGAATTGCGCCAGCATCCCGAACTGGAAAGAATGCGCACCCTGCAACGCGGAAACCGCCTCTCCATCACGCCGCTCGATCCGGCGGAATGGAACTTCATCCTGAAACACCTGGTGCATGACTGATATGGAATGGGCGTTCGCCTATCTGATGCTCGGCGCAACTGCGGGATTTCTGGCCGGGCTGTTCGGCGTCGGAGGCGGGCTGGTGCTGGTGCCCGTGCTGCTGTTCCTGTTCGATGCGCAGCACTTCCCCGCTGAATATGCGATGCACCTCGCCCTCGGCACCTCGATGGCGACCATCCTGTTCACCTCGTTCGCCAGCATGCGCAAGCACCACCAGCACGGTGCGGTGAATTGGCGCGTGGTGCGCAACATCACTCCCGGCATCCTGCTCGGCACGGCTTTGGGCGCGCTGCTCGCCGCATCCATCCCGACACGCGGACTGGGAATATTTTTCACGCTGTTCGTGTATTTTGCGGCGGCGCAAATCCTGCTCGACAAGCGCCCCGAGCCCTCGCGCCAATTGCCCGGCATAGCGGGCATGACAGCCGTCGGAACCTTCACCGGCTGGATCAGCAGCCTGGTCTCCATCGGCGGCGGCACCATCGTCGTTCCCTGCCTCAGCTGGTGCAACGTGCCGCTGCGCCACGCCATCGGCACCTCCGCCGCGATAGGTTTCCCCATCGCGGTCGGCGGCACGCTCGGCTACATTGCCACTGGCGCGGGCCTCACCGCCCTGCCCGCCCCCAACCTCGGCTTCGTCTACCTCCCTGCCCTGTTCTGGGTTGCGCTTGCCAGCGTCACCACCGCCCCGCTGGGCGCCATGGCCGCGCATCGCATGAAAGTGGGGTTGCTGCGTAAACTGTTCGCCGTATTATTGCTGGTGCTGGCGACGAAGTTGCTGTTAAAAGTACTGTGATTCGCTGAAATTATGCTGCTTGTCCTTCTTGTTCAGGTGTCTCGTGCATGGATCCTAAAAACCGCAATTCAAGCCACAGAGATCACAGAGAACACAGAGATGAAACAGGTTCTACATGTTTTTCCAGTTCACCTGATGGATAAAGTCAATATTTACAGCAACCAATTGTTTTCCTCTGTGAACTCTGTGTTCTCTGTGGCTAACTGCTTTTTCTAGGTTGATGCAATAATGGCCCATGGTTTCCGTCCAACACGAATCTTCTTCCTTGTCCGGCAAGGGCTTTGAAAACACCAGCTCCTGGCTGGATGCCCTGTCGGCGACCTTTGCGCCCGCAGAAGTTGACGTGATCCGCCACGCCTGCGAACTGGCTGAACCGCTCTACGCCGGGCAAACCGAACTGACGGGCGCGCCACTGCTACAACACGCGCTTGGCGCAGCTTCGATCCTGGTTGGCATGAACATGGATTTCGAGACCATAGCCGCCACCATCCTGCATGCCGTGCCCGACTATCTGGATGACTGGGCTCCAGCACTGGAAACACGTTTCGGCACTAACGTCAGGGTGCTGGTCGAAGGTATTTCGCGCATGGAGCAGATCCAGCAATTCAGCGAGATGCGCACCCCGCATAAAAAGGAAAAGGGTGACAACGCTCAGCAGATCGAAAGCCTGCGCAAGATGTTGCTGGCGATGGTGGAAGACATCCGGGTGGTGCTGATCAAACTGGCCGAGCGCACCCAGACCTTGCGCTGCCTGTCCGGTGCCGGCGCAGATCAACAGAGGCTGATCGCGCAGGAGACCCAAAGTATTTTTGCGCCGCTGGCAAACCGTCTCGGTGTGTGGCAAATCAAATGGGAACTGGAAGACCTTTCCGTGCGCTATCTGGAGCCGGAACTCTACAAAAAAGTCGCCAGGCTGCTGGATGAACGCAGGGTGGATCGCGAACAATATATCGCCGAAGTAGTGTCCCGGTTAAAGCAGCTGTTGAGCCAGGCCGGCTTGCAAGCCGAAGTGACCGGTCGCCCCAAACATATCTACAGCATCATCAACAAAATGAAGCGCAAGCAGGTGGATTTCGGCGAGCTCTACGATGTGCGTGCGGTGCGGATCCTGGTTGATGACATCGAGGGCTGTTACACCGCACTCGGGCTGGTGCATAACCTGTGGCAGCCGATTGCCGGCGAATTCGACGATTACATCGCGCACCCCAAGAGCAACAACTACCGCTCGCTGCATACCGCCGTCATCGGCCCGCGCGAGCTGGCACTTGAGGTGCAGATACGCACCCATGAAATGCATCAGCATTCGGAATTGGGGGTTGCCGCCCACTGGCGCTACAAGGAAGGAAAAAGATCCGATACCCGGTTCGATGAGAAAATCGCCTGGCTGCGCCAGATACTGGAGTGGAAAGCAGACTTAACCGACCGGGGCGACATGCTGGAGCAATTCAAAAATGAATTGCTCCATGACCAGGTTTACGTGCTCACGCCGCAGGGCAAAGTGATTGATCTGCCCAAAGGGGCGACCCCGGTGGATTTCGCCTACATCCTGCACACCGACCTGGGGCACCGCACCCGGGGTGCCAAGATAGATGGCAGCATCGTGCCGCTCAATTACAAGTTGCAGAACGGGCAACGCGTGGAAATTCTCACCACCAAACAAGGTGCGCCGAGCCGCGACTGGCTCAATCCGGCACTCGGCTACTTGAAAAGCCCGCGCGCCCGGGCCAAGGTGCGGCACTGGTTCAAAAACCAGAACTTCGATGAAAGCGTCGTCCAGGGCAGAGCGCAACTGGATCGCGAATTGCATAGGCTGGGCATCACCTCCATCAATCAGGAAAAGATCGCACAACGATTGCATTTCAACAAACTGGAAGATTTCCTGGCAGCCATCGGACGCAACGAGATCACCCAACGACGCATCGCCGTTGCCATCCAGGAAGAGCTGCCAACCCGGGTGATAGAAACAGCAAAACCAATTGCCACCAGACCTGCGGCTGAACGCGCCGCCACAGCAGACATAACGGTCGGCGGCGTGAACAACCTGATGACCAGGTTAGCCAAATGCTGTAATCCGGTACGGGGGGATGAGATCGTCGGCTACGTTACGCGCGATCGGGGCATAACCATTCATCGCCACAACTGCGCGTTCATGCTGCGCCTGATGGAGAGCAGACAAGACCGCAAACTGACGGCACAGTGGGGTGAGTAGTGAAGAAAGCCAGCGACTGTTATGCGCCATTAGCTGTTGCACTTCAAACTTGAATCCGCCAAGTGTTAAAAAGCCAGCCATCGTGAGAAATAATGCAATAATCTCGCTACGCTGATTCGATAAAGGGGGTATTCATGAACGCTCTTTCTATTTCTTTGCTTGCTGTTTTACTGCTAACACTCGCCGGTTGCGGTGAGAAGGCTGCTGACAACAAGACCGAAGCGGTTGCGACCGAAGCGGTTGCACCGGCTAAAACCGAAAAACAATTAAGCACGGAAGTGAAATCGGAAGAAAAGCATGCTGAGTGGAAACAGAAAGCGGAAGCGGGAGATGCGAAAGGACAATACCTCCTCGGCGTGATGTATGCCATCGGTGACGGTGTTCCCAAGGATGCTGCCAAGGCAGCGGAGTGGCAGCAGAAAGCAGCGGCACAAGGGAATGCCGATGCGCAATATATCCTTGGGTTCATGTATGGCGAAGGACAGGGTGTTGCTAAAGATTACGTGCTGGCGCATATGTGGGCAAACATAGCTGTCACCAGTGCAACTGGTAGCAAAGAACAGAAAGAATTTATTAAATTGCGCGATTCACTGGCAGAGAATATGACTGCACAGCAACTTGCCGAAGCGCAGGAACTTGCCAGAAAATGCACGGCTAATAAATTCAAGGGGTGCTAGGGCTGCGCTTGTGTTTCTTCATGTTTGTCATCGACCAACCGCTTGGGAGCAAGTCTGGGGCCGGCTTCGGGTCGACAGGATTCATCCATTCCGCGTTGCTTACCAAGCAGCGTTGAGTTAAGACAAATCCGGAATTATTCCCGTTCAACCTCCCAGATACGCGCGCTGCACGGCATCACTGCCTAGCAGTTCACTCGATGCGCCGGACAAAGTAACCAGGCCGCTTTCCAGCACATAGCCGCGCTGCGCGACTTCCAGCGCAAGCCTGGCGTTCTGCTCGACCAGCAGGATGGAAACGCCCTGCGCGGAAATGTCGCGGATGGTCTCGAATATTTTTGCCACCATCATCGGCGCGAGTCCCATGCTGGGTTCGTCCAGCATCAACAGTTTGGGTCGGCTCATCAGCGCGCGCGCCATAGCCACCATCTGCTGTTCGCCGCCGGAGAGCGTTCCGGCCAGTTGCGTGCGGCGTTCGGCAAGGCGCGGGAACAACGCGTACTTGTGTTCAAGGTCGGTGCCGATTTGTGCGGTGTCGCTGCGCGTGTATGCGCCCATCTGCAAATTCTCTTCCACGCTGAGGCGGGCGAATACGCCGCGCCCTTCCGGCACCAGGGCCAGGCCGTCGCATACGCGCTGATGCGCGGCACAGGCAAGCAGGGATTTCCCGGCGTAGCGCACCTTGCCTGCGGCGGGATGCAACAGCCCGGCCAGCGCCTTGAGCGTGGTGGTCTTGCCCGCGCCATTGCTGCCGATGAGCGCGACCAGTTCACCGGATGCGACTTCAAGGCTGATGCCTTTCAACGCCTGGATGCCGCCGTAACCGACCTTGAGGTTTTCTATCGTAAGCAAGTTCATCATAAAAACCTAAATTCAAGCCACAGAGATCACAGAGAACACAGAGAGAGCGATGGTAATTCGCGGCTTTCCCTTTTTAATCTGTTGAGTAAAACACAGGTATTTGATGACCCGATTTTCTTTCTCTGTGAACTCTGTGCCCTCTGTGGCTAATTGTTTTTTCAAGTTCATGCAGCTTCACCCCCCAGATAGGCGGCAATCACCGCCGGGTCGCGGCGCACTTCTTCCGGCACACCTTCGGCGATCTTTTTGCCGTAGTCCAGCACCGCCACGCGGTCGCACAGGCCCATGATGAGTTTTACATCGGGTTCGATCAGCAGCACGGCGATGCCGCTGGCGCGGATGGTTTGCAGCATC
>JACREC010000006.1 GCA_016218445.1 Nitrosomonadales bacterium | reverse complement strand
GCCGCCGCAACGATGGCCGGGTCGGTGATATCCACGCCGTGATGCAATTCATATTTCTCCTGCAGGCCGCGCAGGATGGCGATGGTGGCCTCCACCGTCGGCTCGTCCACCAGCACCTTCTGGAAGCGGCGTTCCAGCGCGGCATCCTTCTCGATGTATTTGCGGTATTCATCCAGCGTGGTCGCGCCGACACAATGCAGCTCGCCGCGCGCCAGTGCGGGCTTCAGCATGTTGCCCGCGTCCATCGAACCTTCCGTCTTGCCCGCGCCGACCATGGTGTGCAGCTCGTCGATGAACACAATGATGCGCCCTTCTTCCTGGGCGATTTCCTTGAGCACGTTTTTCAGGCGTTCCTCGAATTCGCCGCGATATTTCGTACCGGCCAGCAGCGCCGCCATGTCCAGGCTCAGCACCTTCTTGCCCTTCAATGTCTCCGGAACTTCCTCGTTGACGATGCGCTGCGCCAGGCCTTCCACGATCGCGGTCTTGCCCACCCCCGGTTCGCCGATCAGCACCGGGTTGTTCTTGGTGCGGCGTTGCAGCACCTGAATGGCACGGCGGATTTCGTCATCGCGTCCGATCACCGGGTCCAATTTGCCGGAGCGTGCGCGCTCGGTCAGGTCAAGGCAATATTTCTTCAGCGATTCACGTTGGCCTTCCGCCTCGGCGCTTTCCACCGATGCGCCGCCACGCACCGCGTCGATCGCCTGCTCCAGCGGCGCACGCGCCACGCCATGCTGCTTGAGCAGCCGTCCGCACTCGCCCTTGTCCCCGGTCAACGCCAGCAGAAACATTTCCGAGGCGATGAACTGGTCGCCACGTTTCTGCGCTTCCTTGTCGGTGAGATTCAACAAATTGGAAAGGTCGCGCCCCACCTGCACCTCGCCGCCATGGCCCTCCACCTTGGGCAGGCGCGCCACGGCATCATTCAGCGCCGTCTTCAACGCCGCCACGTTGCCGCCGGCGCGCGAAAGCAGCGAACCGGCGCCACTGTCGGCATCGTTGAGCAGGGCCAGCAGCAGGTGCTGCGGCTCGATGAACTGGCTGTCCTGGCCGACGGCCAGACTCTGCGCATCGGACAGCGCCTGCTGCAGTTTGGTGGTAAATTTGTCGAAACGCATGATGCACCCCCTGATAAATTCGATTGCCTGCCAGATTGGGGAAGGCCACAATAATTTCAAGTCCGCGCCACATCTTTTATACTGCGCCTCTTTCAAGAGTAAAGCCACTATGCCGCACCCGAATCTTGCCCAATATATTCACGCCAACATCGCCGCCGCACTGGAAGAGGATGTGGGCGGCGGCGATTTAACCGCGCAACTGATTCCAGAGCATACGCAGGCACGGGCCACGGTCATCACGCGTCAGCGGATGGTGCTGTGCGGCACACTGTGGTTCGAGGGCTGCTTCCGCGCACTGGATGCGAATTGCGAGATCCGCTGGCAACTGCGCGAAGGCGAGATGGCGGAAGCCAATCAGACATTGTGCGAGATTCGCGGCGAGGCGCGCGCGATGCTCACGGCGGAACGCACCGCGCTGAACTTCCTGCAAACCCTTTCCGCCACCGCGACGGCAACGCGGCGCTACGTGGATGCGATAGCCGGCACCCGGGCGAAGATCATGGACACACGCAAGACCTTGCCCGGCCTGCGCATGGCGCAGAAATATGCGGTGACGGTAGGCGGCGGGCACAATCAGCGCATCGGCCTGTTCGACGGCATCCTGATCAAGGAGAACCACATCCTCGCGGCTGGCGGCATCCGCCCCGCGCTGGAGCAGGCATTCCGCCTGGCTCCACCAGATGCGACGATCCAGATCGAGGTGGAAACCCTGGAAGAATTGCGCGAAGCGCTGGAGGCGGGAGCGAAACTGATTCTGCTGGATAACTTCGACCTTGAGACAATGCGCGCTGCCGTGATCTTTACTGCGGGTCGCGCCGAGCTGGAAGCCTCCGGCGGCATCAATCTCGACAAGGTGCGCGCCATCGCCGAAACCGGGGTGGATCGCATTTCCATCGGCTCGCTTACCAAAGATGTGCAGGCGGTGGATTTATCCATGCGTTTCAAGTAAAAATCTAGCCACAGAGCACACAGAGATCACAGAGATCACAGAGAAAAGCCGTCCGCTCTATGTACTCTGTGCTCTCTGTGGCCTGAATTGAATTTCAGATTCTGCAAAGCGGAGAACACCATGTGCCAACTGCTCGGCATGAACTGCAATGTTCCAACCGACATCTGCTTTTCCTTCACCGGCTTCCAGAAGCGCGGCGGCGAGACCGACGTGCATGCCGACGGCTGGGGCATCGCCTTCTTCGAGGGGCGTGGCGTGCGTCTGTTCCTCGACCCGCAGCCCTCGGCGCAATCGCCCATCGCCGAACTGGTGCGCAATTACCCGATCCGCTCGCTGAATGTCGTCGCGCATATCCGCAAGGCGACGCAGGGCATCGTCTCGCTGGAAAACACGCACCCTTTCCAGCGCGAGCTGTGGGGGCGCTATTGGGTGTACGCGCACAACGGCAACCTGCCGCAGTTCCGGCCCGCATTGGACGGCAGTTTCCTGCCCGTCGGCAACACCGACAGTGAGCGCATCTTCTGCTGGCTGCTGCAAAGCCTGCGGCAGCGTTTCGGCAATGCCCCGCCGGCACGTGATGCGCTGTTCGCCGCGCTGCACGAACTCAGCTATCCGCTTGCCGGGATGGGCATCTTCAATTTTCTGCTGTCCAACGGCGAATGGCTGATGGCGCACTGTTCCACCGAGTTGAGCTACATTGTGCGGCGCGCGCCGTTCAACATGGCGCACCTGAAGGATGAGGACGTGATGGTGGATTTCAGCCAGGTAACCACGCCCAATGACCGCGTGGCGATCATCGCCACCCAGCCGCTCACCGACAACGAGCCCTGGGTCACCATGCCGCCCGGCTCGCTGTGGCTGTTCCACGAGGGAGAGGCGGCCAGCCACCGCATTACGCAGCCCGGCCCGAAAAAGTCTTTGGGTGGGATTTAAAATTTTCCGGGGCGCCCCATCTATGGCACATCGTTGACCGAGAGGAATTCCATGAGCGACCCCCTGCACATCGTCTGCCCGCATTGCAATGCGGTGAACCGTGTTCCCGATTCCAAACTGAACGAGCATCCCGCCTGCGGCAAATGCAGACAGCCCATGTTCACTGCCCACCCGCTAACGCTCGACAGCGGCAACTTCAACCAGCACCTCACGCGCAATGACATTCCGGTGCTGGTGGATTTCTGGGCGCCGTGGTGCGGCCCCTGCCGCATGATGGCGCCGGCCTTCGAGCAGGCGGCGGCTCGGCTGGAACCGCATGTGCGCCTCGCCAAGCTGAACACCGAGGAGGCGCAGGAACTCGCCGCCCGTTACCACATCCGCAGCATTCCGACGCTGGCCCTGTTCAGGAATGGGCGCGAAGTCGCGCGCCAGGCCGGTGCGATGGATGCCGCGGGTATCGTACAATGGGCAAGATTGCATACCTGAGGAGCAAACCATGCCCGCGAATACCACGCTGTTCTCGCCCATCAATCTCGGCCCCCATACTCTTCCCAACCGCATGGCGATGGCGCCGATGACGCGCAACCGCGCCGGTGAAGGCAATGTCCCGCAGCCGGTCAATGCCGAATACTATGCGCAGCGCACCAGCGCCGGGTTGATCATCACCGAGGCCACGCAGATCTCGCCGCAGGGAGTGGGTTATCCCGCCACACCGGGCATCCACAGCACGGCGCAGGTTGCCGGATGGAAACTTGTAACGGATGCGGTGCATGCCAAGGGCGGGCGCATCTTTTTGCAACTGTGGCATGTCGGGCGCATTTCGCATCCCTCGTTGCAGCCCAATGGAGCAACACCGGTCGCGCCTTCTGCCATCAAGCCATCAGGCCAGGTATACACCTATCAGGGCATGCAGGATTATGTAACGCCGCGCGCGCTGACACTCTCCGAACTCCCCGGCATCATCGAGGATTACCGCACCGCCGCGCAGAATGCGCTGGCTGCCGGTTTCGACGGTGTGGAAATCCACGGCGCGAACGGCTATCTGCTCGACCAGTTCCTGCGCGACGGCTCCAACCAACGCACCGATGCTTATGGCGGCTCGCTGGCAAACCGCGCGCGGCTGATGCTGGAAGTGACCGGGGCGGTATCTGCGGTATGGGGCGCAAACCGCGTCGGCATCCGGCTTTCCCCGTTGCAGCCGTTCAACGACATGCGCGATTCCAATCCCGAGGCGACATTCGGTTATGCAGTCGGGCAACTCAACCGCTTCGGCCTCGCCTACCTGCACGTGACGGAGATGGGCATGGAGAAACCCGGCGCGGCAGGCTCAGCGTTCGACCTCGGCAAGCTGCGCACAATCTGGCAAGGGGTGTACATGACCAACAGCGGTTATGACCTCGCCCGCGCCAGTGCCGCGCTCGGCGCAAATAAAGCGGACATGGTGTCATTCGGCGTGCTGTTCCTCGCCAATCCGGATCTGCCTGCACGCTTTGCTAAAGGCGCGGCGCTCAACACGCCGGACCAGGCGACGTTCTATGGCGGCAACGAGAAGGGCTATACCGACTATCCGTTTATGAGTTAACGGATTTGCGCGCCACCAGGTCAATCAATGCCGACATGCCGTGATGCCCCGCCCCTTCGTTGATGACGTCGTCATGCTCGCGCAGATGCAGAATTTCCATGTCGGCAAAGGCCGCACGCAGCAGGGCTTCGGTGTACATGTTCTCGGCTGACGGCGGGCCGCCGGTGCGGTATTCAAGCTGGCGCGGCGTATAGCCTTGCAGTAATAACAACCCGCCCGGCTTGAGGGTGTGCTTGATATTGGCAAACAGCGGGTCGCGCTCGGCAGGCGTGGCGAACTGGATGAAGATCGCTGCCACGGCATCGTATGCCGCGCCCGGCCATGTCCACGTCAGCGCATCAGCCTGCACGAAATTCACCGCCACCTTGCGCAAGGCAGCCAGCCGTTGCGCCTTTTCCAGGGCCACCGGGGAAATTTCCAGCGCAGTGACCTCCATCCCCTGCTGCGCCAGCCACGTACCATTGCGGCTTTCGCCATCGGCCACGGACAGCACGCGCATGCCGGGATGAAAGTAATTGAGTTGTCCGGAAAGAAAGCGGTTGGGTTCCGCGCCGAACAGGTAGTCCTCGCCCGCCTGGCTGTAGCGTTCGTTCCAGAATGCCTGATGATTCATGCCGCTCATCGCAAGAAAATCAGCCTGCCGCGTGTTGGGTGATGAAATCTTTCACCGCATGCACGTCGGCAACCATCACCACCACGCGCTGCGGCAGGTTCTCGATGCCCTCCAGTCCGGCGGGACGTTCCGGTTCGCGCCCCAGCGCTTCGCGGATGGTCTCCTCAAACTTGGCGGGCTGCGCGGTTTCCAGGCAGATGAGCGGCAGGCTGGGACGGCGCTGCTCCAGCCCGACCTTGAGACCGTCGGCGGTGTGGGTATCAATCATCACGCCGTATTCCTCCCACAGCTCGCGGATGGTCTTGATGCGGTCGGCGTGGCAGCTCTTGCCGGAAGCGAAGTGGAATTGCGGCAGGGCATCCCAGTACGGCGTGCCCTTGATGTCGAATGCACTGCCCGCTTCCACCCTGCTCCACAGTTCGCGCACCTTGGCGGCATCGCGCCCGGCCAGGTCAAATATGAAACGCTCGAAGTTGGAGGCCTTGGAAATGTCCATCGACGGGCTGCTGGTGTGATACGTGTGATCGGCGCCGCGCGGGCGATACACGCCGGTGCGGAAAAATTCATCCAGCACATCGTTCTCGTTGGTGGCAAGAATCAGCTGGCCGATGGGCAGCCCCATCATGCGCGCGATGTGGCCGGCGCAGATGTTGCCAAAGTTGCCGGAGGGCACCGAGAACGCAACCTGTTCGTCGTTGGATTTCGTCGCCGCGAAATAGCCCTTGAAGTAATAAACGATCTGCGCCGAGACGCGCGCCCAGTTGATCGAATTGACCGTGCCGATCTTGTGTTTTGCCTTGAAGGCGTGGTCGTTGGACACTGCCTTGACGATGTCCTGCGCATTGTCGAACACGCCGCGGATGGCGATATTGAAAATGTTGGGGTCTTGCAGCGAGAACATCTGCGCGGTCTGAAAGTGGCTCATCTTGCCCAGCGGCGACAGCATGAACACGCGGATGCCGCGCTTGCCGCGCATGGCATATTCGGCGGAGGAACCGGTGTCGCCGGAAGTCGCGCCGAGGATGTTGAGCTCGTCGCGCTGCTTGTCCAGCACGTACTCGAACAGGTTGCCGAGCAACTGCATCGCCATATCCTTGAAGGCGAGTGTCGGGCCGTTGGACAGCTCCAGACTGTGCAGCCCCGGCTCCAGCGTGCGCAGCGGCGTAATGTCGCGCGCGTTGCTCCCGGCGCGCGTGTTGCAATACACGGCGGGGGTGTAGGTCTTGTCAATGATGCGTTTCAGGTCGCCCGCCGGAATATCGTCGGCAAACTTGGACAGCACGGCAAAAGCGAGGTCGGCATAAGAAAGATTCCGCCATGCATCCAGTTCGGCGCGCGTGACCTGCGGATATTTTTCCGGCAGGTACAGCCCGCCATCGGGCGCCAAGCCGCCAAGCAGGATTTCTGTAAAGGTCTTGGCGGGTGACAAACCGCGTGTGGAGATGTATTTCATCGTTTTCTCTCTTAACTGTCATTCCGGCGCAGGCCGGAATCCAGCGAAAAATAAAATCCGGCAAAGCCGACAACAAGGTTTTGTCCCGCTTTGCGGGTTATTTCAATCAACTGGATTCCGGCCTGCGCCGGAATGACAGCATTTCAAATTTCTTCAACCAGAAACAGCAGCACCGCAGGTGTGATCGACCGTGCTTTATGAGCGCTCGCCGAACCCGATGGAATGAATATTCCAGAACCTTCCGGGTAGCGTACAAGGTGCCCGTGAAAATCTATCTCAAGCTCTCCCTGAACTACAAAACCGACATGTCCTTTTTTGCACCAATCTGGCTCAACGAATTCGGATGTGAACTCAAACAGACGAAGTTGTTTTGTACCACTGCAAAAAACCTTGAACCTTGCACCATGGATTCCATTCTGCCACTCCATGGAATCAAACAGAATCCGGTGCGGTTCCATTTTATTTTCCGAGTTCTTCCAGCCGCAACCTGGTCACTTTGCCCGCCACCACCGGCAGCGCCTCCATCTTCGCAATCGCTGCATTGATGCGCTTCTCGCGGGTCTGGTGGGTGAGCAGGATCAGGTCGGTCTGGTCTTCGCCTTCGCCCGGTTCTTTCTGGATCACCGCGTCAATGGAAATCTGCTCGTCGGCGAGGATGCGTGTGATGTCAGCCAGCACACCCGGTTTGTCCTGCACGCGCAGACGCAGATAGTAACTGGTGGTCACCTCGTCCATCGGCAATATCTTCAGATCAGCCATCGCGTTCGGCTGGAACGCCAGATGCGGCACACGGTTCAGAGGGTCGGCGGTGTGCATGCGCGTCACGTCCACCAGGTCGGCGATCACCGCGCTGGCTGTCGGCTCCGCACCCGCGCCCTTGCCGTAATACAGCGTGGCGCCGACGGCATCGCCCTGCACCAGCACCGCATTCATCGCGCCTTCCACGTTGGCGATCAGGCGCCTGGCCGGAATCAGCGTGGGGTGCACGCGCAGCTCAATGCCCTCCGGTGTGCGCCTGGTGATGCCGAGCAACTTGATGCGATAGCCGAGCTGTTCGGCGTATTTGATGTCCGCCGCATCCAGTTTTGAAATGCCCTCGATGTAGGCCTTGTCGAACTGCATCGGGATGCCGAACGCCAGCGCGGACAGGATGGTGATCTTGTGCGCCGCATCCACACCCTCGATGTCGAAGGTCGGGTCGGCCTCGGCGTAGCCCAGGCGCTGCGCCTCTTTCAGCACGGTGTCGAAGCTCAGGCCCTTGTCGCGCATCTCGGACAGGATGAAGTTGGTGGTGCCGTTGATGATGCCGGCGATCCATTCGATGCGGTTCGCGGTCAGCCCCTCGCGCAGCGCCTTGATGATGGGGATGCCGCCCGCCACCGCCGCCTCGAACGCGACCATCACGCCCTTATCCTGTGCGGCCTTGAATATCTCGTTGCCGTGCATCGCCAACAATGCCTTGTTCGCGGTGACCACGTGCTTGCCGTTGGCAATCGCTTTCAGCACCAGCTCTTTCGCCACACCGTAGCCGCCGATCAGTTCGATGACGATGTCCACTTCCGGGTCGCTCACCACGGAGAACGCGTCATCGGTTACGCGGCAGGCACCCTTGGTAACCGCTTTGGCGTGCTCCACGTTCTTGTCCGCCACCACGGTGATGCGGATGGGGCGCCCGGCGCGGCGGGTGATTTCTTCCGCGTTGCGCGCCAGCACGGTGAAAGTGCCGCCGCCGACGGTGC
>JACREC010000126.1 GCA_016218445.1 Nitrosomonadales bacterium | reverse complement strand
CGCGAATCCCATGTGTACTGCGAGTTGCATCCGTTTGACGTAAGCGATGAATTCATCCGTGATTTCGAGCCTGCCGGGATTATCCTTTCGGGTGGGCCGAATTCGGTCTATGAAGAAGAAACACCCAAGGCGCCGCCGGTGGTATTCGAATTGGGTGTGCCGGTGCTGGGCATCTGTTATGGGATGCAGACCATGGCCGCGCAACTGGGCGGGGCAGTGGAGAGCGGCAAGGTGCGCGAATTCGGTTATGCCGAAATCCGCGCGCGCGGCCACTCAAAATTATTCGGCGGCATTCAGGATCGAACCAACGAACAAGGTCACGGGCTGCTGGACGTATGGATGAGCCACGGCGACAAGGTGACTGCGTTACCACCGGGCTTTGCCGTGATTGCTTCCAATGAGGCGACACCTATCACCGCAATGGCCGATGAAGCGCGCCGTTTCTACGCGCTGCAATTCCATCCCGAAGTCACCCACACCCATCAGGGCAAGGCGATTCTGAGCCGTTTCGTGCATGATATCTGCGGCTGCGGCCAGGACTGGAACATGCCGGATTACATCGCCGAGGCGGTGGAAAAAATCCGCGCCCAGATTGGCACCGAAGAAGTGATCCTCGGCTTGTCAGGCGGCGTGGATTCTTCCGTCGCGGCTGCGCTGATACACCGCGCCATCGGCGACCAGCTCACCTGCGTGTTCGTGGACAACGGTCTGCTGCGTTTGAATGAAGGCGCGCAGGTGATGGAGACATTCGCCAACCATCTGCACATGAAGGTGGTGCAGGTGGATGCGAGCGGCGAGTTCATGAAGCACCTGACAGGCGTGACCGACCCCGAGCAGAAGCGCAAGGTCATCGGGCGCGAGTTCGTCGAAGTGTTCCAGCGCGAATCGGCCAAGCTGAAGCAGGCCAGGTGGCTGGCGCAGGGCACCATCTATCCGGACGTGATCGAATCCGCCGGAGCCAAGACCAAGAAGGCGCATACCATCAAGTCACACCACAACGTCGGCGGCTTGCCCGATACGCTGCATCTGAAATTACTGGAACCGCTGCGCGAACTGTTCAAGGACGAAGTGCGCGAACTCGGCGTCGCATTGGGATTGCCGCACGACATGGTGTACCGCCATCCCTTCCCCGGCCCCGGCCTGGGCGTGCGCATCCTGGGCGAAGTGAAGCGTGAATATGCCGAACTGCTGCGCCGCGCGGATGCAATTTTCATCGAAGAGTTGCGTAATACTTCCGCTGCACTTCCCGGGGAGGGGATGGAAAAAACATGGTACGACCTCACCAGCCAGGCATTCGCCGTGTTCCTTCCTGTGAAGAGCGTCGGCGTGATGGGCGATGGGCGCACCTACGAATACGTGGTGGCGTTGCGCGCGGTGCAGACGCAGGACTTCATGACCGCGCACTGGGCGGAGTTGCCGCACGCGCTGCTGGGCAAGGTCTCCAGCCGCATCATCAATGAAGTGCGCGGCATCAACCGCGTGGTCTACGACATATCAGGGAAACCGCCAGCGACGATTGAGTGGGAGTAGCGCCTTCGGAGGGCGGAGCAGGGGCCCCGCTTGCGGGGATGCGACCCCGGAGAGTGCGCGCCCGCGAATAGGGAAGCTATAAATTTCGCGCAGGTTATCTGAGCGGACAAACCGCAGACAGTGCGAATTATTGAGGCTTCCATAATTGGCGACAGTATGCAATACCTACCACTTCGTCATTCCGGCGAAGGCCGGAATCCAGCTTGTCATATAACTCCGCGTAGCGGGCAAAGCCGTGTTTTGGGTGTTGTCCCACTGTTGTAACTACTAGCCATTCGACTAAGCTGGCAAAAATCGCCAGCAAAGTCGCTGGTTATGCGTGGGGGTATTGATAACTGTCTGGATTCCGGCCTTCGCCGGAATGACGGCTGCTGTAAATGTATTTGTCATGAATTACGAAAAAAACAATAGTAGCCGTCACAGCAGCCGGATACTCATCTTCAAGCAATCTGCCGCAATAACTCCTCGCGCAGCGCGGCAACGGCATTCGGTTGGGCCAGCGCCGCGCCGGTTATGTGGAAAGTATCCTCGGCACGCGCCCCCAGCGTGTTGATTTTTGCGCTGTGCAGGTTGATGTGGTGGCGCGCCAGCACATGTGCGATGCGTGCCAGCAAGCCGGGGCGGTCGCCCGCGATGATGGATAGCCGGTGTTTGCCTTTGCGGTCCGCTTCAATGCCGACTTCCGGCGCGATGGGGAAGTGCTTGAGCTGGCGGCTCACCCGGCCCGCGCGCGGCGCGGGCAAGGGTCCGGAGCGGATGATCTGCTGCGCCAGCTCGTATTCGATGTAGTTCATCATGTCGCGGTAGTTGGTCTTGTTGTTGCCCGCATCCATCACCAGAAAACTGTCCAGCGCGTAGCCGTGTTGGGTGGTGTGTATCTTGGCTTCCATGATGTTGTAGTGCATCCGGGCAAAAAAACTGCAAATGCGCGCGAACAGATAGGGCTGGTCCGGGCAATACACCATCACCTGTAAGCCTTCCCCGATGCGGCTCAGGCGCGCCTTGACGATGGGCGTTGCGCTGTTGACGCGGTGCGCCAGCAAGCGGGTGTGCCAGGCGATTTCATCCGGCTCATGGTGCAGGAAATATTCCGCGTCAAACTGTCCCCACAACAGTTCATGGAGTTCCGGGCCTATCGCATACAGGTTGAGCTGTTCGCGCGCGCGCGCGCGGATTTCACCGACATGGTCGGCGATCTTGCCGCCCACCATGTAGCGCCGGGCCAGGTGGAACAGGTCTTCCAGCAGCTTGCCCTTCCACACGTTCCACATTTTCGGGCTGGTGCCCTGAATATCCGCCACGGTGAGCAGGTACAGCGCCACCAGGTAACGGTCATTCGGGATTTTATCGGCGAAGGCGGCGATCACATCCTGATCGGACAAGTCCTGTGTCTGCGCAGTATGGGATAAGGTGAGATGCTGCCCCACCAGCCACACCACCAGTTCACTGTCCTCGCGTGTCAGGCCGTGTTGCCTGCAAAAGCGCGCGGCGTCGGTGCACCCCAGTTGTGCATGGTCGCCGCCGCGCCCCTTGGCGATGTCGTGGAACAGCCCGGCGATGTACAGCACTTCGGGACGGGCGAAATCCTTCATCAGCCTGTTGCACAGCGGATTCTCGTGGGCGTGCTTTTCCAGCGTGAAGCAGCGCAGGTTATGCACCACCATCAGGATGTGCTCGTCCACGGTATAGACATGGAACAGGTCATGCTGCATCTGCCCGATGATGCGCCCGAAGGCGGGCAGGTAGCGCCCCAGGATGCCGTGCCGGTTCATGCGCCGCAGCACATGGGTGATGCCCTGCGGCTGGCGCAGGATGCTCATGAACAGCGCGCGGTTTTTCGGATCGCGCCGGAACGTCGCGTTCACGCTGAAGCGCGCACGCCACATCGCGCGCATGGTGGGAGCGGAAAATCCGGTCAGGTTCGGGTGCTGCTCCATCAGCAAAAAACTTTCCAGGATGGCCGACGGTTCGCGCTCGAACAACGTTTCATCGCGCGCTTCCAGCAGGTTGTCGCGCGACACGAAGCGCGCGTTGAGCGGATGTGCCGCGCCGGCTTCCGGGAACAGGCGGGCGCGCAGGTTCTGCAACAGCACGGCATTGAGCAGCAGCACCGCCCGCTTGGCACGGTAGTAGCGCTGCATCAGATGTTCGCTGGCGCGGCGCGTCTCCGTCGCGCCGATGTGCATCTGTTCCGCCAGTGCGGTCTGGTAGTCGAACAGCAGACGGTCTTCGCGGCGCTTGGCGATGTAATGCAGGCGGATGCGCAGGGTTTGCAGCAGGGCTTCGAAGCGCGCGATCCGGCGCGCCTCCTGCACGGTAATCATGCCGGCCCTGGCCAGCTCGCGCCAGGAGTTGCCCAGGCCGGCGGCGCGGCTGATCCACAGCACGGTATGCAAATCGCGCAGCCCGCCGGGGCTTTCCTTCAGGTTGGGTTCGAGGTTGTAGTCCGCCTCGACAAAGCGCGCATGGCGCTGCTCCTGCTCCTTTTGCTTGGCGAGGTAGAAAGCGCGGTGGTCGAGGTGCTGTGCCAGCGCATCGCGCATCTGTTCAAACAGCGGGCGTGCGCCGGTGATCAAACGCGCTTCCAGCAGGTTGGTCTGCACTGTTACATCGGATGATTCCGCCACGCATTGCGCCACGGTGCGCATGCTGTGCCCGACTTCCAGGCCGATGTCCCACAATAGCCCGACCAGCTCCTGCAGGCGCTGTTGCAGCGGCGCATCCGGTTCATTGGCAAGCAGGACCAGCAGGTCGATATCGGACTTGGGGTACAACTCGCCGCGCCCGTAGCCGCCCACCGCCACCAGCGCCAGGTCGGGCGGCATGGCGAGCATCTGCCATACCATGCGTAAATGTTCATCCACCAGTCTGGTATGCGCGCGCAGCAGCCGCGAAGGCTGGGCGTTATGTTCATAATCCTGTTGCAGCGACAGGCGCGCCGCACGCAGGCTCTGGCGGATTTTGGCTGCGCTTTGCACGTTTGGATTTAAGCAGAGGGGGGAGGGGGAGAACCGGCGGAAAGAGTCAGCACTTCAAAACCGGTTTCGGTCACCAGCACGGTGTGTTCCCACTGCGCCGACAGGCTGTGGTCTTTGGTCACGACGGTCCAACCATCGCCCAGTTGCTTGATGGCAGCCTTTCCCGCGTTGATCATCGGCTCAATAGTGAAGATCATGCCCGCTTCCAGCTTCATGCCGCTGTTGGCTTTGCCATAGTGCAGCACCTGCGGCTCTTCGTGAAATTTCCTGCCGATGCCGTGGCCGCAGAATTCGCGCACCACACTGTAGCCCAGCGCCTCGACAAAACTCTGGATGGCGTGGCCGATGTCGCCCAGATGCGCACCGGACTTGACTGCGCGAATGCCGCGCCACATCGCCTGGTACGTGGCTTCGCACAGGCGCCGCGCCTGGATGGACGGCTCACCGACATAGAACATGCGGCTGGTGTCGCCATGGTAGCCGTCCTTGATAGTGGTGATGTCAATGTTCAGGATGTCGCCGTTCTTGAGCTTCTTGCCGCCCGGCACGCCGTGGCACACCTGATGATTGATTGAGGTGCAAATGGATTTCGGGTAGGGCGCATGTCCATGCGGCGCGTAGTTGAGCGGTGCGGGGATGCACTGCTGCACGTCCACCATATAGTCGTGGCATAGCCGGTCAAGCTCGCCGGTGGTAATGCCAACTTGAACAAAGGGCGCGATATAGTCCAGCACCTCGGCGGCCAGGCGGCCGGCGACGCGCATCTTTTCGATTTCCTGCGGGGTTTTGATGCTGACGGGCATTATTGCTCTGTTTGTGGGAAATGGCCGCAAGCATAGTGGATAGCGGCTTTCAGCACAACACCGTATATTAATAAGCCGATCCTCAGTAGCAAAAAAGGCACGCCTCGGCGTGCCTTTTTGTTGCATCAAACGATGATTAACTTACCACTTGTTGCCGTTGGTGTTGCCGTTATGTCCACGCCCGAGCGAGAAACTGTTGCCCGGACGGCGTTGGCCGGCCGCGCCAGCCGTATTGCCGGAGGCGGTACCTGTGCGGGGGTTGACCCCACGGCGTTGCGTATTGTCGCCGAAACGATTGTGCGTTTGTCCCTCGCGGCGTGCGCCGTCAGGATGGCCGTGGCGGCTGTCTGGCGCAGAGTGGCGTCCGAAGCCGCCGGGCTTGCCGCGCGAGCTGGAAGGTTGCGAGCGCGGCTTGAATTTGGGCTCCATGCCGGCAACGGTGTGGGTGTTGATGCTCTGGCCGGTGTAACGTTCGATCTTCTTCAGGTGCAGCGCATCGCGGTTGGAGGCGAACGACACGGCGATGCCGGAAGCGCCGGCACGCCCGGTGCGCCCGATGCGGTGCACATAGTCCTCGGCAAACTTGGGCAGGTCGAAATTGATCACGTGCGAGATGCCCGCGACGTCAATGCCGCGCGCGGCCACATCGGTGGCGACCAGTACGCGAACCATGCCGCGGCGCAGGTTGGTCAGCGTGCGGTTGCGCTCACGCTGGTTCATGTCGCCGTGCAGCGCGGCTGCGGAATGGCCCTGTGCCAGCAGGCTATCCGCCAGGGTGTCGGCGTCGCGCTTGGTGGCGGTGAATACCAGAGCCTGGTTCAATTCCGTGTCGCGCAGCAGGTGATCCAGCAGGCGGTTCTTGTGCGCCATGTCGTCCACATACATCAGGCGTTGTTCGATATTTTCGTGGCGCGCTTGCGCAGCCGCAACGGTGATGCGCTTGGGGTTCCTGAGCAGGCGTTTTGCCAGGTTGCCGATGACACCATCCAGCGTGGCCGAGAACAGCAACGTCTGGCGCGTGGCCGGTGTGGCGGCGGCGATGCGCTCAACGTCGTCAATAAAGCCCATGTCCAGCATGCGGTCGGCTTCGTCCAGCACCAGCATTTCCAGGCGCGAGAAGTCAATGCGGCCGCGCTCGATGTGGTCAATCAAACGGCCCGGCGTGGCCACCAGAATATCCACCGGGTTGGACAGCAGCTTGTTTTGCAGCGGGTAGGGCATGCCGCCCAGGATGCTCACCACTTTCAGGCGCATGTTCTTGCCGTACTTCGCGGCGGCGTCGGAAACCTGTTGCGCCAGTTCGCGCGTCGGGGTCAGCACCAGCACGCGCGGGCCTTTGCTGCGCACGGCGGAAGGTTCTGCGATGCGTTGCAGCGCGGGCAGAATGAAGGCAGCGGTCTTGCCGGTGCCGGTCTGGGCGGAGGCCATCAGGTCGTGCCCGGCCAGCGCTTTCGGAATCGCCTGCGCCTGAACCGGCGTGGGCACGGTATAGCCGGCTTCTTCCACAGCCTTGAGAATGGCCGGATTCAGGCCGAGGGTTGCAAAGGTTGCACCGGTTGCAGTTGTTGCAACGGCTTCAGTGGTTGCGTTTTCAATCGTTATAGTTTTAACAGACACGTTTATTCCTTAATAATTTAAAGCAAGGCGCATGCGTGGCTTAAAGCCACACAATAAAATTCAGTAGGGGAATAGCCTCTACCGGTGCAAATACATCGTCGCTAACCGGTGAACAGCAAGAGTGCGCCCAATAATTGTTGCTTTACATGGGAACGCTGGAGGTCAGGAAACGATGAGCCAACGCTGCACGAACATCGCAGCGAGGGGCGCATTATAGGCAAGCATGCCGGGAAAGCAAGCTAAATTTTAGCGGCTTGCGTATAATCCGCGCCCAAATGCAACATATCCGCAATTTCTCCATCATCGCCCACATCGATCACGGCAAGTCCACCCTGGCTGACCGCATCATCCAGTTGTGCGGCGGCCTGTCCGACCGCGAGATGGAAGCGCAGGTGCTCGACTCCATGGACCTGGAGCGCGAGCGCGGCATCACCATCAAGGCGCAGACCGCCGCGCTGCAGTACAAGGCGCGCGACGGCCAGATCTACAACCTCAACCTGATTGACACTCCCGGGCATGTGGACTTTTCCTACGAGGTCTCGCGCTCGCTGTCCGCCTGCGAGGGCGCGCTGCTGGTGGTGGATGCGTCGCAGGGAGTGGAAGCGCAGACCGTGGCCAACTGCTACACCGCGCTGGACCTCGGCGTGGAAGTGGTGCCGGTGCTGAACAAGATTGACCTGCCTTCCGCCAATCCGGAAAACGCCATCAGGGAAATCGAAGAAGTCATCGGCATCGCCGCGCATGATGCGGTGCGTTGTTCGGCCAAGACCGGCGAGGGCGTGCAGGATGTACTGGAAGCGATGATCGCCAGGGTGCCGCCGCCCAAGGGCGATCCGGCCGCGCCGCTGCTGGCGCTGATTATCGATTCGTGGTTCGACAAT
>JACREC010000129.1 GCA_016218445.1 Nitrosomonadales bacterium | reverse complement strand
TGATGCTGCGCGCCGGTTACATCAGGAAACTCGCCAGCGGCCTGTACACCTGGATGCCGCTTGGCCTGCGCGTGCTGCGCAAGGTGGAAAACATCGTGCGCGAGGAGATGAACAAGAGCGGCGGTATCGAATTGCTGATGCCCGCCGTGCAACCCGCCGAGCTGTGGCAGGAAACCGGACGCTGGGAAGTGTTCGGCCCGCAGATGCTGAAAATCAAGGATCGCCACAACAATCTTTTTTGCTTCGGCCCTACCCATGAAGAAGTCATCACCGACATCGCGCGCCGCGAAGTGAAAAGCTACCGCCAGTTGCCGCTGAATTTCTACCAGATCCAGACCAAGTTCCGCGACGAAGTGCGTCCCCGTTTCGGCGTCATGCGCGCGCGCGAATTCGTGATGAAAGACGCCTACTCCTTCCACGCCGGTTATGAAAGCCTGGAACAAACTTACCGCGTGATGCATGACACCTACAGCCGCATCTTCACCCGCCTCGGGTTGCAGTTCCGCGCCGTGGCGGCGGAAACCGGCGCCATCGGCGGCAGCGGCTCGCATGAATTCCACGTGCTGGCCGATTCCGGTGAGGACGCACTGGCCTTCTGCCCCGATTCCGATTACGCCGCCAATGTTGAGCTGGCGGAGGCGGTTACTCCCCAGGCTGCTCCGGCCGCGCATCTGGAAACAATGGTAAAAACCATCACTCCCGGGCAGAAATCTATCGAGGAAGTTGCAGCGTTTCTGAATGTGGCAGCACAACAAGTGCTCAAGTCCATTGCCGTGGTGGATGCGGATGGAAATTTCATCCTGCTGCTGCTGCGTGGCGACCACACGCTGAATGAAATCAAGGCCGGCAAGGTATTGGGCGAGTTCCGCTTCGCCACGGATGAGGAAATCCAATACTACATGGGCTGCCGAGCCGGTTATATCGGCCCGGTCAACGCGACCGTGCGCATCCTGCTTGACCGTTCCACCACCGCGATGAGCAACTTCGTGTGCGGTGCCAACGAGGACGGCTTCCACTACACCGGAGCCAACTTCGGGCGCGACATCCATCTGGATGAAGCGGACGTGCATGACTTGCGCAACGTCGTCACCGGCGACCCCAGCCCGGACGGCAAGGGCACGCTGGAACTGTGCCGCGGCATCGAGGTCGGCCACATTTTCCAGTTGCGCACCAAATATTCCGAAGCGCTCAAGGCCACGTATCTGGACGAGAACGGCCAGGCGCAAGCGATGGAAATGGGCTGTTACGGCATCGGCGTATCGCGCATCGTCGCCGCCGCCATCGAGCAGAATCACGACGAGCGCGGCATCACCCTGCCCGTAGCGATGGCAGCGTTCCAGATAGCCATCGCCGCCATCGGCATCAAAAAGAGCGAGGCCGTGCGCAACGCGGCGGAAGAGCTTTACGCAGCCCTGACCGAAGCCGGCATCGAGGTATTGCTGGATGACCGCGATGAGCGGCCCGGCGTGATGTTCGCCGACCTGGAACTGATCGGTATTCCGCACCGTATCGTGATCGGCGAACGCGGCCTGAAAGAGGGTATGGTGGAATACAAGGGACAGCGTGATGCGGAAGCGCAACACATCCCCTTGCAAGATATTGCCAAGCTCGTACAATCAAAACTATGCGACTGACCCAAAAACATTACCCGCACCACCTCGCGCTGCCGCTGCTGGCTGCCGGGTTGCTGTTTGCGTCCACAGCGCAGGCCGGAGCACAAGTCCACACGCCGCTCTCCGCCAGTGTGCGCGCGGTGTTGCAGCGCAGCGTGTCAGATCAGGCCGTGTCCAAACCGGTGTTTGCCACACAATATGAAGCCGATGTCTGGCTGAATGAAATGTCGCGTCGTTTGCAAAAACGGATGCCGGATACCGAGTACCGCACGGACTTTCTCAAGACCGTGCATTACGAAGCCAAACGCGCCGGAGTGGATCCGCAAATGGTGCTGGGGCTGATCGAGGTGGAAAGCGGCTTCAAGAAATACGCCGTTTCCAGCGCAGGGGCGCGCGGCTACATGCAGGTGATGCCATTCTGGGTAAAGGAAATCGGCACGTCGGACCACAACCTGTTTCACCTGCGCACCAACCTGCGCTATGGCTGCACCATCCTGCGCCACTACCTGGACATGGAAAATGGCAACCTCTACCGCGCCCTTGGGCGCTACAACGGCAGTCTCGGCAGGCCGGAATATCCCAACCTGGTGCGTACCGCCTGGCACAAATACTGGGACACCACGCCGAAATTAAACAGATCCCTATCGGCTAAATCCGATAGGAAATTGTCGGCACGCCACACCCCCGGATCCGGCATCCAGCACGCCGGCTAACCCGGCAAGCAGTCAAGCAGTACGGGTGGAGCGTATCGCCACCCATCACCCAGCGAAGCTGGTTATTTCTTGTGGATATATTCTTCCACGCTGTCGCGCGTGATAGCGCCTTCCTGATGGCTTACCGGCTTGCCAGCCGGATCAAACAGGTAAGTGGTCGGCAACGCATTCACTTCGCCAACCTGCGCCGCCATTTTATGAGTGCCCAGCACTATCGGATACGAAATGGCATGCCGCTCGGCAAACTCCATTACTCCCTTGGGCGAGGAATATTCCAGCGCAATACCGATTACCACCAGGTCGGTGTCCTTGTGCGCATTGTGCAGTGAGATCAGATCAGGAATCTCTTCCAGGCAAGGCGAGCACCAGATCGCCCAGAAATTTACCAGCACCCACTTGCCGCGGTAGTTGGAGAGGCGTTGCTCCTGCCCATGCGTATCCTTGAACGCAAACTCATGCGCCGCCGCACTGAATGCGGCCAGCAACAGGCACACCGCCAACAGCGCACGCAGCATTTTGCGAGTTGGGCAAACGGACAGGGCAGCGCCTTCGCAGAAAATGAACGCCGCCGTGTCCGTTCCCTCTCTCCTACCTCTCCCCCTCACCCGCAAGGGGTACGCCGTGGTTGTAAGGGGCTGAAGCCCCAACAACACACGCAGGCGGGGGAGAGTGCTGTGGTATCGCTTCGCGACGTTCACGTTAAAGGCGGCCCATCCCTGCTGACCCCGTTCCATTAGTGTTCGTCCCCGGTTTCAGCGCCCTCTTCCGGCTCGTCTTCTTGCGGCTGCGCGCCATGTTCGGCGGAATGGGTCAAATAGAGCGCCAGGGCAACCAATGCGATGCTGCCGCCCAGATAGAGCAGGTCAATCGGCGCGGACATCTTCATGTTCAGCGCCTCTTCGAACAGCGTGACTATCATGATCATGATGATCACCTTGGCCAAGCGCGATTTCAAGTCGTCCAGGCTGCTGATCACCAGTATCTTGCTGGATGCCCTGCTGCCGTGCGCCTGGTCAATGTCGCTGATGAACAACTCATACAGGCCGAGCGAAAAAATCAGCATCACGGTTGCCAGCAAATAACCGTCCACCACCTCGACGATATGCGACACCGTGCTGTCATGCAGTATCTTGCGCGCTTCGGTGGTCATTCCGGAATCGGCGTAATGCAATGTATGCTGCGCCAGATACACCACGTCCACCGTGGCAATGTAGAAAATCGCAAAACCGGAAAATAAGCTGCCCACCACGGCCGCCAGAATAACAAAACGGCTGTTCCACAATGACCCTTCAAATAACCATTCCAGGAATTTCATATCAATACCTTTTCAGACAAATACCAAACCGGCCTCTTGAACAATACAAACCGGCTTTTCATCAACTTGCTTACCGGCGCGCATTAGAGCGCAAAAGCGTGCGCCGGGCAAGCTGTGCGGCATGGCTGCTGCACATGATGATGCGGGGTACAGCCGAATGCATCGAACCGTGTTTCTGGTTCGTTCAGGCGTTCTTCAGCTTCTTCTCAAAATCTTCCAATGGCACCGGCTTGCTGAATAAATACCCCTGATAGGCCATGCATCCAATCCTCTCAAGGAAATCACGTTGCGCCTGCGTTTCCACACCTTCGGCAATAACTTCCATGCCCAGGTTGCCGGCCATGCCGACAATGGTTTGAACAATCACCGCATCGGCAGATTTTGTGCCGATGTTGCGCACGAAAGACTGGTCAATTTTAAGTTGGTCGAGTGGCAACTGGGACAGATAAGCCAGCGATGAATACCCTGTACCGAAATCATCCATGGAAAAACGCACGCCCATTTGTTTCAGTGCATGCATCTTGGCAATGGTATCGGCAACATCGTCGAGCACCATGCTCTCGGTTAATTCGAGCTTGAGACGCGATGGAAAAATGGTGGTTTGCTTGAGCACTTTATTCACGCGCTCAACGAAATCCGGCTGGTGGAATTGCCCCGCGCTGACATTGACCGCAAGCTGTAAATCACGGGTGTGCGGGTCAGCCTCCCATGCCTTGATCTGTTTGCAGGCAGCCTCCAATACCCATTGCCCAATGGGGAGAATAAGTCCGACTTCTTCTGCCAGCGGGATAAATTTCATGGGTGAAACCAAGCCATGCGAAGGATGTATCCAGCGCAGCAAAACCTCCGCGCCGAGAACATGACCCGTGTGGTCAACCTGCATCTGGTAGTAAAGCCTGAATTGCTGTTGCTGCAATGCAGCGCGCAGGTCGGACTCCAGTGCCATGCGCTCTTCCAGCGCGTCCTGCATGGTGGGGTCAAAGAAGCGCAGTATGTTACGGCCGGATTGCCTGGCCTGATGCATCGCCGTATCCGCGCGCTTGAGCAAGTCGTCGACGGACATCTCATGTTCGCAAAACAGGCCGACGCCGATGCTGATGGTGATGTGGTATTCATGCCCTTGCAAGCTGTATGGCTGACTGATGGCGCCAAGAATTTTTTCGGCCACCAGTTTGGCTTGTGCTGTAGCTTGTTCCGCTTCCTCGCTCAGGTTTTCGAGCACCACCACGAATTCATCTCCGCCCGTGCGGACAATGATATCGTCTTCACCTATGCAAGTCTTGAGGCGGCTGGCCGCTCTTATCAGCAACAAATCGCCAATGCCATGCCCCTTGCTATCGTTGATAACCTTGAAGTTGTCGAGGCCGACGAACAAGAGCGCACGATGACCGGTGCCGCCGGTGCCGATGACCAGTGTTTGGTATAAATGATCCATCAACATGCGGCGATTGGGCAACTGAGTGAGCGGGTCGTAAAAAGAGAGGTTGTGGATATCGGCCTCACTCTGTTTGCGTTCCGTGATGTCGGTGCCGGAGCCGACGTAGTGGGTAACCCCTCCATCCTCGCCGGTGACGGTGGTGATGCTGAGCCACTCGGGAAATATCTCGCCGTTCTTGCGCCGGTTCCAGACTTCGCCGCTCCATTGGCCAACGCCTTTGATTGACTGCCACATCCCGGCATAGAACTCTGGACCATGACGCCCGGATTGCAACAGGCGCGGATTTTTGCCCAATGCTTCCTCGCGCGTATAGCCGGTCACCTTGGTGAAGGCCGGATTCACGTCCACGATGTTGCCTGTGCTGTCGGTAATGATAATGCTCTCATGAGCATGGGCAATGACGCTGGCCGCCAGTTGCAAGCTGCGGGACTTCTCCCGCAAGCGCAGAAAAACAAAGGCTGCGTAGCCGAGCATGGACAGTGTCGCCAGCAACAGGAAGAAACGATAAGCTGCCGCGCGCTCCTGCTGGCGGTCGTAATAATGCCGGTAGGCTTCATCCAGGCGTTCATTCTCGCCGTTGGCGGTCAACTGCCGAATCAGGACGGGCATGTCCCGCTCGATCTTGTCGATCTGGCGGATATGGCGCAGCAAGCTGTCAAGTTTCTTGCGAGTGTTGGCGGCCAGCTTCGTCGTGGCCTTTTCCAGAGCGGCAATGCTTGCCTCTGTGTGATCGTGCTCATATATCGACGCCTTGAAGCGCTTGAACAGCATTTCCTCAACCAGGCTGTCGATATCTTCATGAACCGCCGTCCCGGATGGCAAGTCTTGCTCCAGCTCATCCCGTGCATGCAGCAGGTAGACCAGCGAATTTTTCAACACCGAATTGCTGGACTTGAATCTTTCCAGCGCCTCCTGATCGGCTGAGAGTTGCTGCTCGAGTAACTGCAATTGTTGCCGGAATTCAACGCCTTCGCGCAGGTCGCGGGCCGCTTCACCTCTGCGCAGTTCGCCTGCGATATCGCGCATGTTTTTGCTGACGGCGGTCACCTGGTCATAATTGTTCGCCAGATTAAAATGCAGTTGCAACACAGCTTCGCCGAGCAGCGCATCATCCCTCTGCAATTGGCTGAAATAGCCCAGCAAGGTATTGTGGCGGTGCAGATCGACCGGTTGCGTGACAACAAAAACAACCACCAGAAGCACCGCCGCCGCAACCGCAGCGGCAATGCGATACAGGTCTGCATGTTCACCCCCGCGCTTAATTGGCTTCATCCCAAATTGTCCATTAGATTATTCATGCCCCGTAGGAGCCCGATTTATCGGGCGATTCAGTGCAATCGCGCAACAAGTTGCGCTCCTACAACAACGTTTCTCCTTTAATGGATTATCTGGCTTCATTCGAGTGGTTTCCCCTGATATTCCCCGGTCGGGGTATGCAGGAATGCGATGATCTTTTTCAATTCGTCCGTGCTGATCTGCTCGCCAAGCTGATAGCGAGCCATTACCCGCACTGCGTCTTCCAGGGTCTTTGCCGAGCCGTCACCAGACAGTCCCGCATCGTGAAACAGGCGGCGGCCAAGCTCAACCTTCCTGTTATCGAGAGACATTGCCAAGGGCAGGGGCGTGATTGGCTCCGCTTCAACACCAGCCTGCTCATGCTGTGTGGCGAGTGCCGGAGGCTGCGCCGAATCGGCTCGATCAAGGTATGCAAGGCCGCCACCGCCCAGGATGGCGGTGACCAGCGCGGCGAATGTCCAGCCGCCGGGTTTTCCAGTGCGAATCATTTTTCATCAAACAACAGTAACATTTTTAATCCACCCATTGCGACAGGCAATACCCGCCCAATCAACAGCGGTGGCTATGGATACAACGCATGCATTATAGGCGACATCAAGACCATCAAGGGCGCGTGCCGACTCATGAAACATTCGGGCCATGGCTGCCCGTCCCGGTGAACAGGTCATGCAGCGTAACCGCCGTCGCATCCGCCACACGCCGCTCAATTTGCCCGAGCCACGCATGGATTTCCGCATCATCATCCTGCGCGGCCAGCATGGACGGGTCGAACACGAACAGGCGGTACAGCTCAGCCAATTGCACGTGTTGCGCATCGCGCATTAGCAGCCAGCCCTGCCCCTCTGCCTTGCGCACCATATCGGCATTTGCCAGCTTTTCAAGAATTTTTTCCAGCACGTCATAGCCAAGATGCAAAGACCTGGACAATTCCGGGAAAGTGCTCACCCTGCCCTGTTGCAAACCACTTACCATGATTTGTAACACGCGCAGCGCGTCCAGCAATTGGGCGGCGGGTGGTAGCTGCTGTGCTGCAGGAGCGCGCCAATGCGACAATGATGCCGCGATCACCGCGCCGACCAGAATGGTCAGCCAGGACAGGTAAATCCACATCAGAAAAACCGGCACGCTGGCGAACGCGCCATATACCAGCTTGTAAGTTGGAAAATGGCTGATGTAGTAGCCGAACACGCGGTTCATGGATTCGAAAACGATTGCGGCCGCGACCGCGCCGATTAGCGCGTGCATGCGCGGCACATAGCGATTCGGCACCAGCTCGAACAACATGGTGAACGCCAATGTGGTAAACAGCGCCGGCAATATTTTCAGCGCGCCCACGCCGAATATCGGAATCTGCTTGACATAACCCATCGACAATCCAACCAGCCATGAGGTCAATGACAGGCTCGCACCGATGAGCAACGGCGTGAGAGTGAGTACCGCCCAGTAAACAATCAGCCGTTTGAGCAATGGCCGCGGACGGGATATCCTCCAGATGGTGTTGAATGCATGGTCTATAGTCAGCATCATCAGCATGGCCGTCACCGCAAGAAACACGATGCCAACCGCCGTCAGGCGCATCGCGCTCTCGGTGAACTGCTGCATATATTGCGTAATAACTTTCCCCGCCATATTCGGCATCAGGTTGTTAACCAAGTAAGCCTTGATCTGGTTGGAAAAATCCTCGAACACCGGGAATGCCGAGAACATCGTCAGTGCGATGGTGATCAATGGCACCAGCGACAGCAGCGTGGTAAAAGTCAGGCTTGCCGCAATCTGTATGCAGCGATCCTGGTGGAAGCGCATCACAATGAAGCGCATGAAATTCAGAAGGTTCCGCCAATTCTCTTGCATGATTAACCCGCCTTAGATTTTGAACCGCTTTCGATGAAGCATCGCCAGGCACGGCATTTGTGCGAAAGCCCTTATAACCAGCACATGATAACCGACAAAGAAATTCTGGTGCTGTACTACAGCCAGCGTTGCGCCACGCGCCAAATGGCGGAACTCATTGCACGCGGCATCAAGCAAGCGGGCGGCTTGCGCTGACCGCGTTGAAACTCTCAGCTTAAATAACACCCGCTACCGGCATTTCTTTCATTGGCCGATTTATTTCCGCAACAAAAATAAAGGGCACGCGCTGCGTGCCCTTGCCCTTTATCCTGCCGGCTGATTACCTGCTCTTGGTCTTTACTTTTGCCGCTGGCTGAGCCGGCTTGATTTCCGGTACGGTCGGCTCGATTTTCACGGGTTCGATCTTCACCGGTTCAGTAATCGCTTCTGGTTTTTTTTCAGGCATGCAACTGCTGTTGTTCACCGTGCCGTTGGGCATGACCGTATTGCATAAAGTCGCTCCAGTCAGCGTGGTTTCGGCAATATTGGCGCCGGTCAGGTCGGCATCGGTCAGGTCGGCATTCAGCAGAATCGCGCCGGTCAGATTGGCGCGCTCCAGTTGCGCGCCGCGCAACGTCGCCTTGTTCAGGTTGGCCTCGGTCAGGTTGGTTTGCGACAGGTTGGCACGGGTCAGATTGGCATGGGTCAGATTGGCCTCGGTCAAATTAGCCTTGCCGAGGTTGGCCTTGAACAGGTTGGCTTGCGCGAGATTGCCCATGTATAGCTGTGCGCCGGAAAGATTGGCAGAACCCAGATTGGCCTCGGCCAGCGCAGCATTCATGCATACCGTGCGCGGCTGGATCACGCAGCCATTGATGGCATTCTCCACGACTTCTGCCTGCTCGGCTCTGGCAGTTTTTTCAGTTTTCTTGGCGGGACAGTTCGCGCCGCTATTCACGATGCCATTCGGCATTGTGGTACGGCAAAAAACAGCCTTGTTGAACTTTGCACCGTCAATCTCTGCATCGGTAAAATTAGTGTCGGTCAAATTAACCTCGCTGAGATTTGCGCCCTTGAGTTTGGCGCGCGTCATATTCGCTCCGGTCAGGTTGGCGCCGGTCAGGTCGGCGTTATACAGCGTGATGTCGGTCATGTCCGCTTCGGTAAAATTGCCGCCCATCAGCTTGCCGTGATAAATATTCGCCTCCTTGAGATTAGCCTTGGAAAAGTCGGCCTTGGTCAGATCGCCCTCAAACATATATGCTCCATGCATATCAGCGCCAACCAGATTTCTACCTGATAGCTCAGCATGCGGGCATTGCGACTTCGGAATGATCCAGCACTCGGCCCAGCTTGCATTGGCAGCCAGTGAAGCCAGTAGAAACGCGGAACTCAACAAAATTTTCTTCAAGATAATCTCCAGTGAAATTTACAAAAATGGCGGAAATTCATAAAAACGGCGCACAAAACGTGCGCCGCGTACTCTGACGGGCTATCTACCGAAAAGTTCACAACTGCGGGTGGGCGCGCTCCAATTTGCCGTGCAGCTTGTTCAGCGCGTTGAGATACGCCTTGGCGGAAGCCACCACGATGTCGGTATCCGCGCCCTGCCCGTTCACGATGCGCCCGCCCTTGGCCAGGCGCACCGTCACTTCGCCCTGCGCATCGGTGCCGCTGGTGATGTTGTTCACCGAATACAACAGCAGCTCGGTGCCGCTCTGCACGATCTGTTCAATGGCCTTGAACGTGGCATCCACCGGGCCGCCACCCTGCATCTCGGCTTTGCGCTCCTGCCCGCCCACACTCAACACCACCCGTGCCTCGGGCAAGATGCCGGTTTCGGAATGGGCGCGCATGGACACCAGGCGGTAATGCTCGCTGACATGCGCCACGGTTTCCTCGTTGACCAGCGCCTGCAAATCCTCATCGAATATTTCCGACTTGCGGTCTGCCAGGTCCTTGAAGCGCGCAAAGGCCGCATTCAACGCTTCCTCGCTTTCCAGCACGATGCCGAGTTCCTGCAAGCGCGTGCGGAAAGCATTGCGGCCGGAGAGCTTGCCCAGCGTCAATTTATTCGTGCTCCAGCCCACGTCCTCGGCGCGCATGATTTCATAGGTCTCGCGGTGCTTGAGCACGCCATCCTGATGGATGCCGGATTCATGCGCGAACGCGTTCGCGCCGACGATGGCCTTGTTCGGCTGCACCGGGTAACCGGTGATGCTCGACACCAGCTTGGAGGTCGGCACGATCTGCGCGGTGTCTATGCGCGAGTCGCAGGTGAACACGTCGCGGCGCGTCT
Organism: Nitrosomonadales bacterium; assembly: GCA_016218445.1. Lineage (GTDB taxonomy): Bacteria > Pseudomonadota > Gammaproteobacteria > Burkholderiales > Gallionellaceae > CAITJF01. The sequence continues at coordinate 33,121 of JACREC010000129.1, read as the reverse complement.
TCACCGCCATCACGATTTCTTCCAGGCTGGCGTTGCCGGCACGCTCGCCGAGGCCGTTGATGGTGCATTCCACCTGGCGCGCGCCGTTCATCACGGCGGCGAGCGAATTGGCCACGGCCATGCCGAGGTCGTTGTGGCAATGGGTGGACCACACCACCCGGTTACTGTTCGGCACACGCTCGATCAGCTGCCGGATGCGCTCGCCCCACAAGGCCGGGATGCTGTAACCGACGGTGTCCGGCACGTTGAGTGTCCTGGCGCCGGCCCGGATCACCGCGTCGAAGACGCGCACCAGAAAATCCATTTCCGAGCGCACCGCGTCCTCGGCGGAAAACTCCACGTCATCGGTATATTCCAGCGCGAGCTTCACCGCCTTCACCGCCGCATCCACCACCTGGTCCGGCGTCATGCGCAACTTCTTTTCCATGTGGATGGGTGAAGTGGCGATAAAGGTGTGGATACGGCCGGATTTGGCCGGCTTGATCGCCTCGCCCGCAGCGCGCACGTCGCGCTCGTTGGCGCGCGCCAGTGAGCAAACCGTGGAATGCTCGATGACCCTCGCGACGCTTTGTATTGCGTCGGCATCGCCCGGACTGGCGGCGGCAAACCCCGCCTCGATGACATCCACGCCGAGCTTTTCCAGTTGCCGCGCAATGCGGATTTTCTCTTCCTTGGTCATGGACGCACCGGGGCTTTGTTCGCCATCGCGCAAGGTGGTGTCAAAAATTATCAATTTGTCTTTCATGCTTAACTCCGTTGCAAAATAGGTTTAACCTGCGGAACCAATGCGGTTGCCACGCTTGCTTCAAACTTGTGGAGAACAGGATTAGCGCGCGAGGCGGTGTCAATTCCACATCGCCTATCAGGCGATAGTGAAGTGCCTAATTTTGTTGCAGCAGCAGTGCAGCCAGCAGGCTGAACGTGGAATGAAGTTGTGCGATGTGTGTAGAGAAGTGCATGGAACGGAATATAACGGCTTTTGTTTCAGGGCGCAACACCGGGCGAAGCGCCATTATTCTTTTTGCGCAGCGACCATATATGCATCACATAGCCTGACAGGCTATAGCCGAAAAACAGCAGGAACAGGATGCTGGGCGGGTCAACCGACACAAAAATGAAAAACAACGCGAACAGGAAGACTACGATGAACGGCACGCTCTTACGCATGTTGACCGCCTTGAAACTGTAATACTTCAGGTTGCTCACCATGGTGATGCCGGCGAAGACGGTCAATGCGCAGACGTACCAGCGCAATTCGTGCCCGGTGAAATGGTTGTCCAGCATCACCCAGATGAAACTCGCCACCAGCGCGGCGGCGGCAGGGCTGGGCAGCCCCTGGAAGCTGTACTTGTCAACCACGTCTATGTTGGTGTTGAAGCGCGCCAGGCGCAAGGCGGTGCCCGCGCAATAGATGAAGGCCGCAAACCAGCCCCACTTGCCCAGCCCCTTCAATGACCATTCGTAAGCAATCAGCGCGGGGGCAACGCCGAATGACACCATGTCGGACAGGCTGTCATACTGCGCGCCGAATTCGCTCTGGGTATGGGTCAGGCGCGCCACACGGCCATCCAGACCGTCCATGATCATGGCGATGAAAATCGCCACTGCCGCATGTTCGAACTTGCCGTTCATCGCCTGCACGATGGCATAAAACCCGGCAAACAATGCCGCCGGGGTGAACAGGTTGGGCAGCAGGTAAATGCCGCGCCTACGCAGGTCCAGGGGCTTACGGTTGTTCAGTTCGGGCATAATCAAAGCTGCGCCAGAATGGTGGTCGTGGCAGACACTTTATCACCAATGGCAACCTTGACGGAAGCCGTCAGCGGCAGGTACACATCCACGCGCGAACCGAAACGGATGAAACCATAACGTTGTCCGCGTGCAAGGACGTCACCCGCTTTCACGTAGCACAGGATGCGCCGCGCAATCAGACCGGCCACCTGCACGCTGGTGATATCCTGCCCATCTGTCGTCCTGAGCCATACGGCATTGCGCTCGTTCTCCAGTGAGGCCTTGTCCAGATCGGCATTCACGAATTTGCCCGGAAAATACTGCACGCGCTGCACCGTGCCGTCCACCGGGCTGCGGTTGGAATGCACGTTGAACACGTTCATGAACACGCTGACCTTGATGGCATCGCGCTGCACGTAAGGATCATTGACACGCTCCACCGCCACGATGCGGCCATCCGCCGGAGACAGCACCGCGCCCGCGTCTTGCGGAATCGCGCGCGCCGGATCGCGGAAAAATTGCAGCACGAATAGCGCGATGATCCACAATGGAATGGACCATGTGGCACACCAGACGGTGACAGCGGCGGCCAGCGCCAGCGCAATCGCCAGGAATGGCCAGCCCTCGCGGGCGATGATGGGGTGGGGATAGTTCATAAATGCAGTTGGTAGTCGGAAGACGTAAGTAGGGAGTTGGATACATAAGTTACAACTGAAGACATAAGTTGCTAGTCGAAGCTGGCCTTAACTAACAACTTACGTCTTCCAACTTACGGCTAGTTTTTCGACTGATCCACCAGCTTGTTCTTGCTGATCCACGGCATCATGGCGCGCAATTTTCCGCCCACTTGCTCAATCGGGTGCTCGGCATTCAAACGGCGGCGTGCGGTCATTTCAGGGTAGTTGGTGCGGCCTTCCAGAATGAATTGCTTGGCATAGGAGCCGTTCTGGATGTTCTTCAGCGCCTCCTTCATTGCGGCACGGGCTTCACCGGCAATCACGCGATTACCCGTCACGTATTCACCGTATTCCGCGTTGTTGGAAATCGAGTAATTCATGTTAGCAATGCCGCCTTCATACATCAAGTCCACGATCAGCTTCAGTTCATGCAGACACTCGAAGTAGGCCATTTCCGGCGCGTAACCCGCTTCGGTCAGCGTCTCGAAACCGGCCTTCACCAGTTCCACCGCACCGCCGCACAACACGGCCTGCTCGCCGAACAAATCGGTCTCGGTTTCTTCGCGGAAATTGGTTTCGATCACCCCGCCCTTGGTGCCGCCGTTGGCTGCGGCGTAAGACAGCGCGATGTCCTTGGCCTTGCCCGACTTGTCCTGAAATACCGCGATCAGGGTCGGCACTCCGCCGCCCTTCAGGTATTCGGAACGCACGGTATGGCCGGGGCCTTTCGGCGCGATCATGATCACGTCCACATCCTCGCGCGGCACGATCTGGTTGTAATGGATGTTGAAGCCGTGGGCGAAAGCCAGTGCCGCCCCCTTTTTCAGGTTCGGTGCAATCAGTTTGTTGTAGATTTCCGCCTGCTGCTCGTCCGGCAGCAATATCATAGCCACATCGGCATTCTTCACCGCATCGGCGATTTCCATCACCTGGTGTCCGGCACTGACTGCCTTTTTCCACGAGGCGCCGTCCTTGCGCAGCCCGACCGTCACCTTGACCCCGGATTCCTTCAGGTTCTGGGCATGGGCATGGCCTTGCGAGCCGTAGCCAATGATGGTTACCTGCCTGCCCTTGATCAGGGACAGATCTGCGTCTTTGTCGTAATAAACTTTCATGTTGGCCTCTTGATAAAAAATAGTTGTTAGACGTAAGACGTAAGTTATTAGTTGGTATTGTCCGCTACGCGGGTTTTGTTTTGACTAACAACTTACGTCTTACGTCTGTTTCTAACTGCATTCAAAGCTTCAAAACCCTGTCGCCACGCCCGATGCCGGATGCGCCGGTGCGCACGGTTTCCAGGATCAGGCTGCGGTCTATGGCTTGCAGGAAACTGTCCAGGCCGGAGACGGTGTCGGTCAGCTCGATGGTGTAAGTCTTGTCGGAGACGTCTATGATGCGCCCGTGGAAGATGCCGGCTATGCGCGCCATTTCCTCGCGCATCTCGCCCACCGCACGCACTTTGACCAGCATCAATTCGCGCTCGATATGCTCTCCTTCGCTCAAATCCATCACCGTGACTACCTCAATCAGCTTGTTGAGCTGCTTGATAATCTGTTCGATCACGTCGTCCGAACCGCTGGTCACAATGGTCATGCGCGACAGGGTGGCATCTTCGGTGGGTGCCACGGAGAGCGATTCGATGTTGTAACCGCGCGCCGAGAATAGCCCGGCGACACGCGACAGCGCACCCGCCTCGTTTTCCATCAGCAGGGAGATGATGTGCCGCATTTATAGCTCCTCCGCCAGTATCACTTCGGACAAGCCCTTGCCGCCGGGTACCATGGGGAACACGTTTTCCGTCTGGTCGGTCCTGAAATCCATGAACACCAGGTCATGCTTGCGCGCAAACGCTTCCTTCAGAGCCGGTTCCACATCCGAAGGCTTGTCGATGCGCATGCCTACGTGGCCGTAGGCTTCCGCCAGCTTCACGAAATCGGGCAGCGCCTCCATGTAAGATTCGGAATAGCGGTTGCCGTGGAAAAATTCCTGCCACTGCCGCACCATGCCCAGATAACGGTTGTTCAACAACACGATCTTGAGCGGCAACCGGAACTGCTTGCAGGTGGACAATTCCTGGATGTTCATCTGGATGCTGCCCTCGCCGGTCACGCAGGCGACGGTCGCATCGGGATGGGCCATCTGCACGCCCATCGCGGCAGGCATGCCGAAGCCCATGGTGCCCAAGCCGCCGGAATTGATCCAGCGGCGCGGCTGGTCGAATTTGTAATATTGCGCCGTCCACATCTGGTGCTGCCCGACATCGGAGGTGATGAAGGCATCGCCACGGGTGACCTCATACAATTTTTCGATCACGAATTGCGGCTTGATGATTTCATCCGAATTTTTATAGCCCAGGCAACGCTTGCCGCGCCATTCCTCGATCTGCGCCCACCACGCCGCAAGTGCCTGCGGCTCGGGTTTTTGCTTGCTGCCATGCAACACCGCCAGCAGATCCCCCAGCACATGCGCCACGTCACCGACAATGGGCACATCCACCTTGACGCGCTTGGAAATGGAGGAAGGATCAATGTCGATGTGGATGATGTTGCGTTTTTCCCGGTTGAAGTGCTCCACGTTGCCGATCACGCGGTCGTCGAAGCGCGCGCCCACGGCCAGCAGCACATCGCAATGCTGCATCGCCATATTGGCTTCCAGCGTGCCGTGCATGCCCGGCATGCCGAGAGACTGTTTGTCCGTTGCCGGATAACCACCCAAACCCATCAGGGTGTTGGTGCAGGGGAAACCCAGCAGGCGCACCAGCTCAGTCAATTGCTTGGAGGCATCGGACAACACCACTCCGCCACCGGCGTAAACCATGGGCCGCCTGGCTCCCAGCAACAACTGCGCGGCTTGCTTGACTAGCCCCACTTCACCATGCTGCGCCGGGTGGTAGGAGCGGACGCTCACCGTAGCCGGGTAATGAAATTCCGTTTTCTGGTTCGAAACGTCCTTGGGAATATCCACCAGCACGGGGCCGGGGCGTCCGCTCCTGGCAAGATAAAAAGCCTTCTTGATGGTATTCGCGATTTCCTTGACATCCTTGACCAGGAAATTGTGCTTCACGCATGGCCGCGTAATGCCAACAGCATCCACCTCCTGGAAGGCATCCTCACCGATAGCGCGCGTCGGCACCTGGCCGCTGATGATCACCAGCGGGATGGAATCCATGTAGGCAGTCGCTATACCGGTGACCGCATTGGTCACCCCCGGACCCGAGGTGACCAGCGCGACGCCCACCCGGTCGGTAGAGCGCGCGTAACCATCGGCTGCGTGCACTGCGGCCTGCTCGTGGCGGACTAAAATGTGTTTGATCTTATCCTGATTGAACAGCGCGTCATAAATGAACAGCACAGCCCCGCCCGGGTAGCCGAATACGTACTCGACCCCCTCCTCCTGCAAACACCTGATGGCTATTTCCGCACCCGTCAGTTCCATATTCATACTGCCTTGGCAAGCGATAATGAAGAACCGCGCAAGATAAAGGTTAGACGCATTTTGGTCAACCCCCAAAACCAACCCCGGATTGGCTGATTACACCCCGGATGGCGTAATTTGATAGTATTCGCCGCTCATCATCTAGAGTAATTCAACCTGGCCAGCCGCGACGAACTTTCCAGATTTCTCGCCGAGACCGAGCGCCGCGCCTACAAACAGGCGCTGTTCGCGGTACGGGACGAGCACATGGCGCTGGATATCGTGCAGGACGCCATGCTTAAGCTCGCCGACAAATACGCAGCGAAACCGTCCGAGGAACTGCCCCTGCTGTTCCAGCGCATCCTGCAAAACACCATCCGCGACCATTATCGCAGACAGAAGGTGCGCTCGATGTGGACCACGCTGATGTCCTCGCTGGTGCCGCAACACGAGGAGTCAGATCACGACCCACTGGACACCCTGCAGGACAAGGATAACAATAGCCAGGCGCTAGCCCCCGACGCCTCACTGGAACAATCGCAACTAATTGCTTTGATTGAAAAAGCATTAATGGACCTGCCCGCACGTCAACGCGAAGCCTTCCTGTTGCGTTACTGGGATGATATGGATACTGCGGAAACCGCTGCAGCCATGGGTTGTTCCGAAGGCAGTGTCAAAACCCATTGTTCGCGCGCGACTCACGCGCTCGCAGCCGCATTGAAGGCGAAAGGAGTCAACTTGCCATGAACCAAAAATTTCACTCCGGGCAAATCAAGCAACTGCTCAACCGCTCGCTGGCCCGGCTCGACCAGCCGACGCTGGCCCGTTTGCGCGATGCGCGTGCACAGGCGTTGGCGCGCTATGACGCGCATAGTGCGGCGCCGGCTTTCGCCTGGGCAAGCTTATGGACAGACCACCGCCACGCTGCCGATTCGCATCACAAATCTCATTACCTGGCTGCCGCCGTGCTGCTCGCTGCCATTCTGTTCAGTGGCACCGCCTACTGGCATCACACAGTTGATCATGATGTCAGCGACGTGGATATTGCAATCCTGACTGATGACCTGCCGATTGAAATGTATGTGGATTAACCACGAATGATCAGGATTCGTTTTTCAGTTTTGGCGATTTGTATCACCCTCCTGCTGCAGGCAAGCCTGGCTGTAGCAGCTCCCTATAAATCGTGGACTCAACTTACCCCGGTACAGCAGGAAGCCTTGCAACCCCTGTCCACACAGTGGGATTCACTATCCACCAAGCTGCAAAAGAATCTGTTGCATGCCGCCAAGCGCTACCCGAAACTCACACCGGAGCAAAAACAGCGATTCCAGAACAGGCTTGAGAAATGGAGCAAGCTGACTCCGGAACAGCGCATGCGCGCAAGAGAAAAATTCAGCGCCTTCAGCAAGGTGCCGCCGGAACGCCGCGAACAGGTCAAACAAATGGTGCGGCAGCAGGAAGAAGCCAGCAAAACAGCCGCAAGCGGCGTACCGCCAGTCGCACCAGTGCGCTAGTCCAATACCAAAATCCACTATCGCCGGAAGGTGATGTGGAGTTGTGCAGGTTGGGCGGTGAAACAGCCCATCCCCGCTTATCCCACTTCAGCGCCGCTCCGTAAACCACAGCATCATCGTCGCCAGCAGCAAAAACAGCATAGGCATCGCCATGGCGCTCAGCAAGGGTTGCCACTCGTTTAGCGCACCCAAACTGGCAAACAACCGGCCGAGGAAGTGAAAAGACAACCCCAGCACGATACCCGCAAATATCTTGGCGCTGATGCCGCCCTCACGCCGGTGATGCGCGGCAAACGGCAAGGCCAGCAACATCATCACCAATATCGCAAACGGATATACCAGCTTATTCCACATGGCAATTTCAAAGCGCGCAGTCTTCTGGTGGTTGTCGCGCAAATGCTGGGTGTACTGATAAAGATTCCACGCCGACATCTGCTCCGGCACCACCAGCAGCACGCCCAGAATGTCCGGGTTAAGCACCGAGCGCCATTCCAGATTAGCCAAGCTGCTTACTGCCGTGCCCTGCTTGTTGAAGTGGGTCTGCGTCACATCTTCCAGTTGCCAGCGGTTCTCTTCCACAAAGGTCGCACGCTTGGCTGCCGTAATGGCCCGCAGATGGTAACTGTCGTCAAATTCGTAAATACTGATATTCAGTAGTGAGGTGTCCGGCAGCACATTTTTCACATTCACGAAACTGCGCTCGTCCTTTACCCACACCCCGGAGCGGAATTCCTTCAGCGTCACCTCGGCATTCTGCGCCCTGAGCCGCAGGCTCTGCGCCAGGCGCTCGCTGGTTGGGGCAAGCAATTCGCCGCACAGGTAACTCAGCAGCACCAGGGGCAAGCCTATCTTGAACAAGGCGTCCACCATCTGCCGCAATGAAGCACCGGAAGAACGGTACACGACCAACTCAGAATTCGCCGCCATTTGCACCAGCGCAAAAATGGTGCCGATCAGGATCGCCACCGGAAACAGGTCGTAGATATGGCTGGGCACGGTCAACAACACATACAGCAACACATAGCCCAAATGGTAGTCACCGTGGCCCATCACGCTCAACTCATGGATCAGGTCGAGAAAAGAAAACAGCATCAGCAGGGCGGCGAACACCAGCGCAATGCTGGCGTAAATCTCGCGCGCCAGATAACGGGTCAGCAGTTTCATCGCACCAGCCGCCGCAAGGAAAACACCGATAACCTGCGGTAGAACAGCAGCAGCATCAGCGCAAACATCAGCGCGTGGATACCCACCAACCCCATTACTGGGCCTATCTTGCCCTGTCCCACCCAGGCATTGGTCACGCTGATCATGTTGTTGTAAAGCATGTAAATCACCAGCGCCATGACCAGGTTGAGCGAGCGCCCGGCACGCGGATTGACAAAACTCAGCGGGATTGCCAGTAACGTCAGGATCAATGCACTGAGCGGCAACCCCAGCCGCCACTCCAGCTCGCCCATATTCCAACTGCTGCGGTTCCGCAACAGGTGCAAGGTAGACAGGGATTGCAGCGGGACCACCCCTTGTTTGGCCTCCACCGCTTCGATGCGCATGGCATAACGCTCGAACTCGACGATCCTGAAATCGTATTGGCCGGGCGTGCCTTCGTAACGCGTTCCGTTCAACAACACCAGGAATCGGTCGCCGTTCGCTGCGGTTTCCTGCAATCCCTGCCTGGCCACCATGATGCCGATTTTGCCGTGCTGCACCGATTGCACGAAGATATTGCCGACGCGGTTCTTCCCTGCCTCCACGTTTTCGATGAAATACACGCGGCTATCATGTTTGGACTCGCGGAACGCGCCAGGCGTAGCGGCAGATACATCATCACGGCCATCCAGTCTGCGCTTGAACTCCTCCGCCTTGGACAATGCCCAGGGTGACAGCACCAGGCTCAACAGCGCAATCACGCCCACCACCGGCAATGCATACCATAAAACCGGGCGTATCCAGCGCGTCAGCCCTATGCCGGAACAGAACCACACCACCATCTCGCTGTCGCGGTAGCTGCGCGTCAGCGTCAGCAACACTGACATAAACAGGCTGAGGGAAAGCAGCACCGGCAGGTAGTTCAGGGCGCTAAAACCCAGCAGCGCCAATATGCCATCAACCGCCAGGGCACCACTGACCGATTCACCCAGCAGGCGGATTAGCTGGGAGAGGACAACGATACCGAGTAGGATGGCGAATATCGGCACCCCCATGCCGGCAAACTCACGCACCAGCGCACGGTGAAAGATACCGGTGCGCGGCGGCTTTGACTTTTGTCTGTGAGTTTGCGGATAATCCGGCATCTGGCGCAATATTTATGGCAAGAGAAATTATAAGGAGAAGCGAGTGGAATTTAGCATAAAAACAGGCAGCCCGGAAAAACAGCGCAGCGATTGCATAGTGGTTGGTGTATTCGAGGGCGGCAAATTGTCAGGCTCGGCGCTGGCGCTGGATAAGGCCGCCAAACACTACCTCAGCGACATCATCGCACGCGGCGACATGAACGGCAAAACCACCACCACCCTGCTGCTGCACCACGTGCCCAATACCCTTGGCGAGCGGGTGCTGCTGGTCGGGCTGGGCAAAAGCACCGAATTCCATGCCAAACAATTTCTTGATGCCGCGTGTACCGCAATGCGCGCCGTGCAGAAGACCGGCGCCAAGGATGCCACGCTGTATCTGGCCGAGTTGCCTGTCCTGAGCGCAGTCCAATGGTCAGGACAGGCCGCTTCGACAGGCTCAGGACAGGCATGGTGCCTGACCCAGGCGGTGCTGGCAGCATACGAAACCAGTTACCGTTTCGACCGCCTGAAAAGCAAACCCGAAAAAGACAACAAGAGCTTGCACAAAATCCACTTCGGGCTGCTTGACGGCAAGCAGGCCGCCGCCCTGAAAACGGTGCTGGCCCAAGCCGTGGCGACTGCACAGGGCATGAAACTGGCCAAGGATCTCGGCAACCTGCCGGGCAACATCTGCACCCCGACGTATCTTGCCGCACAAGCGCTGGCGCTGGCCAAGTCCCACAAATCCATCAAGACCACCGTGCTGGAAGAAAAAGACATGCGGAAACTGGGCATGGGCTCGCTGCTTTCCGTCACGCGCGGCAGCGAACAGCCCGCCAAGCTCATCACGCTGGAATACCACGGCGCAGACAAGAAACAGAAACCCATCGTGCTGGTCGGCAAGGGCATCACCTTCGATTCCGGCGGCATCTCACTCAAGCCGGGCGCTGAAATGGATGAGATGAAATACGACATGTGCGGCGCGGCCAGCGTGCTCGGCACGCTGCAAGCCATCGCCGAGATGGGCCTGAAGCTGAATGTGGTCGGCGTCATTCCTGCCTGCGAAAACCTGCCCAGCGGGCGCGCCACCAAGCCCGGCGACATCGTCACCAGCATGTCCGGGCAGACCATTGAAATCCTCAACACCGATGCGGAAGGCCGCCTCATCCTGTGCGATGCGCTGACCTACGCGGGCAAATTCAAACCAGACACCGTAGTTGATATCGCCACCCTCACCGGTGCCTGCGTCATCGCGCTGGGCCATGTCGCCAGCGGGCTGTTCAGCAACCGTGACGACCTTGCAAAAGAGCTGCTGGCAGCGGGCGAGCAGATTTACGATCGCGCCTGGCAGTTACCGCTGTGGGAGGATTACCAGCAACTGCTGGACAGCAACTTCGCCGACATGCAGAACATCGGCGGGCGCGCGGGCGGCACCATCACCGCCGCCTGTTTCCTGTCGCGCTTCACCAAGGATTACCGCTGGGCGCACCTCGACATCGCCGGCACCGCACACAAGTCCGGCAAGGACAAGGGTGCGACCGGTCGCCCTGTGCCGTTACTGACGCAATACCTGATCAATCGTGCAAACAGCAAATGATTTTTGCCACAGAGCACACAGAGATCACAGAGAAAGAGGCTGTGGTTTTCTCTGTGTCCTCTGTGATCTCTGATGCAACCCCTAGCCATTCGACTAGGCTGCCAAAAGACGTCAGCCAAGTCGCTGGTTATGTGGCTGAATGGTTTTTATCATGACCAAAGTTGATTTCTACACCGGCAGCGCCGACAAGCTGCGCACCGCCTGCCAGCTGAGCCACAAGGCGATGCAGAACGGCATGCGCGTGCTGCTGCACACCCCGGACGAGGCCACCACCGAGGCGCTCGACAAGCTGCTGTGGCATTACCCGGCCATTGCCTTCATCCCGCATTGCCGCAGCCACGAAACTGCGGCGCACGAAATGCCGGTGGTGGTTGGACATCAGAGCGAAACCTTTCCGCACAGCGAGGTGCTGATCAGCCTGCACACGGCCTGCCTGCCGTTCTTCAGCCGCTTCGAGCGCGTCATCGAAATCGTCGGCGAGAGCACAGAAGACGCGCGCCTGGGGCGCGAACGCTATGGCTTTTACCGCGACCGCGGTTACGAGATGCGCCACTTTGATTTGCGCAAGCAAACCTGTTGAATATGACTCAATCACCCAAGCAAGCCAATGAATTCGCCAATCTACCGGTACTGACTGAAGTGGTGGATACGGAAACAGAAATTCCTGTCCTGACCGAGATACTTGCCGAAGAAGTCCCCGCACTCATCATGCAAACTGCCGCACCCGCGCCGCTGTCCGATGTGGAATGCCAGCGTCTCGCGGCACAGATTGCACCACAACTGGAAACGCTGCTGCGCGATAAACTTGCCCCACGGTTTGGCGCGCTATGGCAGGATGCCTGGCGCGAGGCGCAAGCCGGCTTGCCCAGCCTGATCCGCGCCCGGCTTGCCGCACCAGCGCAATCCGATAGTGACAACTCCACATCCGCTTACCCGCAAGAGGTAGGCCGTGGTTGTAGAGCCGATGAACCGGCAACAACCACGCACTCGGCGGATAGTGGATTGCCCCAAAGGGAGGCAACTTTCAGTGAGGCAAGCCTCACGAAAGATAGTCACCCTGCCCTTGGTATAATCGCGCCCCTTTCCGCAACGGCGGAAACGCCCAAACCAAACACGATAACAATGGAACTCGCAAAAAGTTTTGAACCGCAGGCCATCGAAGCGTACTGGTATCCCAAGTGGGAGGAATCCGGCTATTTTCAGGCCGGGCTCGACCAGAACAAGACCGACAATTTCTGCATCCTGCTGCCGCCGCCCAATGTCACCGGCACGCTGCACATGGGACATGGCTTCAATCAGACCCTGATGGATGCACTCACCCGTTACCACCGCATGAAGGGGGACAACACGCTGTGGCAGCCGGGCACCGACCATGCGGGTATCGCCACGCAGATCGTGGTGGAACGCCAGCTCGACGCGCAAGGCATCTCACGCCACAGCCTTATCGAACAGCACGGCACTGATGAAGCACGCAAACTATTTCTCAAGAAGGTATGGGAGTGGAAAGAACATTCCGGCTCCACCATCACGCGCCAGATGCGCCGCCTCGGCACTTCGCCGGACTGGTCGCGCGAGCGCTTCACCATGGATGCGGGGCTGTCCAAGATCGTCACCGAAACCTTCGTGCGCCTTTACAACGAGGGACTCATTTATCGCGGCAAGCGACTGGTCAACTGGGATCCGGTGCTGGGCACAGCGGTATCCGATCTCGAAGTGGTGGCGCAGGAAGAAGATGGCAATATGTGGCACATCGCCTACCCGCTGGAAGTGGGCGTGGGCGCGCTGATTGTCGCCACCACCCGCCCCGAAACGCTGCTCGGCGACGTTGCAGTTGCCGTGCATCCAGAAGACACTCGCTACAAACACCTGATCGGCCAGCAGTTGAAACTGCCGCTCACCAACCGCAGCATCCCCATCATCGCCGACGAATACGTCGATCCGACCTTCGGCACCGGCTGCGTGAAAATCACCCCGGCGCACGACTTCAACGATTACGCGATGGGGCAGCGGCATGGCCTCACCCCGATCTGTATTTTTACGCTGGAGGCAAAGATCAACGAACATGCTCCCGCCGTTTATCAAGGACTGGATCGTTTCGAGGCGCGCAAGAAAATTCTGGCCGATCTGGAAGCTCAGCAACTGCTCGCCGCCACCAAGCCGCACAAGCTGATGGTGCCGCGCGGCGACCGCAGCCACGCGGTGATCGAACCCATGCTCACCGACCAGTGGTTCGTGGCGATGAGCAAACCCGGCAAAGATGGCAAGTCCATCACCGCTCAGGCGCTGGAAGTGGTGGCTAACGGCGAGATCAAGTTCCATCCGGAGAATTGGGCCAACACCTACAACCAGTGGCTGAACAACATCCAGGACTGGTGCATCTCGCGGCAATTGTGGTGGGGACACCAGATTCCGGCGTGGTACGGCGACGATGGCCGCGTGTGGGTGGTGCATGACGAGGCCGAGGCGAAACAACTCGCGGCGCAGGATGGTTACACCGGTGCCCTCACGCGCGACCCGGACGTGCTGGACACCTGGTATTCCTCCGCGCTATGGCCCTTCTCCACACTGGACTGGACGCCGGAATGGCCGCAGAAATCCAACCCGGCGCTCGATCTCTACCTGCCCTCCTCGGTGCTGGTCACCGGTTTCGACATCATCTTCTTCTGGGTGGCGCGCATGGTGATGATGACCAAACACATCACCGGCAAAATTCCATTCAGGGACGTGTACGTGCATGGCCTGATCCGCGATGCGGAAGGCCACAAGATGAGCAAATCCAAGGGCAATGTGCTCGATCCGATAGACCTGATCGACGGCATCGGCCTCGAGGACCTGGTGAAGAAACGCACCACCGGCCTGATGAATCCCAAACAGGCGGAGCAGATCGAGAAACGCACACGCAAGGAATTCCCGAATGGCATTCCCGCATTCGGCACCGATGCGCTGCGCTTCACCTTCGCCTCCCTGGCCTCGCCCGGACGCGACATCAAGTTCGACATGCAGCGCTGCGAGGGCTACCGCAACTTCTGCAACAAGCTGTGGAACGCCACACGTTTCGTGCTGATGAATTGCGAAAGTCAGGACGTAGGGCTAGACGAATCGCTGCCCTTGGAATTCTCTGCCGCTGACAAGTGGATGATCAGCTTGCTGCAGCAGGCCGAGGCGGAAATGGCAATGCACTTCGCCGACTACCGTTTCGACATGGCGGCGCGAGCACTGTATGAATTGGTGTGGGACACCTACTGCGACTGGTATGTGGAGCTGGCCAAGGTGCAGCTTAGCGGCACCCCTCTCCCCACCCCTGATGGAACTACTAGCCATTCGACTAAGCCCGCAAGCGGGCAAGTCGCTGGTTATCTCCCGCACGCGGGCGAGGGGGCAAACGATGTCACGCTTTTGCGTGACAAATCTTTAATCCCTGCCCGGCAGCGCGCCACGCGGCGCACCCTGGTGCGTGTGCTGGAAACCATGCTGCGCCTGGCGCACCCCATCATTCCGTTCATCACGGAGGAACTGTGGCAAAAGGTCGCGCCCCTCGCGGGCAAACAGGGCGACAGCATCATGCTGCAACCCTATCCGCAAGCCAACCTTGAAATGATAGACCAGACCGCTCTGGAGCACATCCGCCTGTTGCAGGAAATGGTCAATGCCTGCCGCAAGCTGCGCAGCGAGATGAACCTCTCGCCTGCACAGCGAGTGCCGCTGCTGGCTGCGGGGGATGCCGCCACGCTGCACGCCTGCGCGCCCTATCTGCAAGCGCTGGGCAAGCTGAGCGAAGTCAGCGTGCTGGACGACCTTCCGGACACCGATGCGGCAATCGCCATCGTCGGCGATTTCAAGCTGATGCTGAAAATCGAAATTGACGTGGCCGCCGAGCGCGAGCGTCTGGACAAGGAAATCACCCGTCTGCGCGGCGAGATCGCCAAGGCACAAGGCAAGCTGGGCAACGCCAGCTTCGTCGAGCGCGCCCCGGCGCAGGTGGTGGAACAGGAGCACAAGCGCCTGGATGATTTCGGCGCCATGCTGATGCAACTGCAGGCGCAGCGCACGAAACTAGGCTAGGAAAGAACGGGCAAAATTGTGGTGATCCGTACCGTGATGGCGTTTTTCCTGGCCAAGGAAATAGAAAAGAGCGCAGCGGCTGAATAAACTAATTGCTGTGGCTATCCAGCAAATTAGAAATGCGTGTATTCGCCACATCCAGTCGTTTCAGCAGAATGTACAGGAACGCATCATCAATCTGGAAACGGCATTCCACCGACGCCTTTGCCAGTACATCCAGACTGATCTCGATCAAGGTGGCGTCGGTTTCCGCCAACACTGCAGTGGTGCGCAAAAAGTTGCTGTCGGGAAAGCGCTTCATTTCACCGAAACAGTCCCCCTTGCGCAACATATTCAGCACGCGGCCCTGCTTCATCACCTTCAGCATGCCACTGGCCAATATGAAAAATTCACGGCCCTGGTCACCCTCCTGCAGGATGCATTCGCCCTTTTTCACCTCCCGCCAATCACTGATGCGCAGCACCTCCCATAGCTCGGTATCCCCGATGTTCTTGAAAAAATGAAGTGAGCGCAGGGTGTCAAACTTTTCCGTATCAAAAATTTCCGCCTGCACCCCCGCGTTGCTGCTGAAGAAATTTACCAGGTCACGCGTAAACTCTCCCCAAGTCTGGTAACGCTGCGACATCTCCTTCTGCATCGCATGCCGTACGATGGCTTCCAGTTCTTCCGGTATGTCCGAACGAAGGGTTCTGGGCAGGGGCGGGTCGCTGTGCATGATCTGGTAGAGCAAGCTGTAACTGTTGTCCGAATGGAACGGCAGCCTGCCAGTCAGCAGCTTGTACAACGTCACACCCAGCGAATAGATATCCGTCTGGTGAGTCAATGGCCGTTCCTGAATCTGCTCCGGCGACATATAGGCGGGAGAACCGACACCTGTCACTTGGGTCAACTGCTGGGATATCTGCTGACTTTCGATCAGCGCCGCACCAAAATCCGTAATTTTGATGTCGCTTTCGCTCCGCATCACTATATTTGCCGGCTTGATGTCACGGTGTATTACTCCCTGTCGCTGCGCATATTCCAATGCGTTGCCGCATTTGTAAACAATTTCCGCAACCGTGCCGAACGGCAAAAGATGATTCGCTTCGGTATATCTTTCCAGGGTCTTCCCCTCAACGTACTCCATCACCATGTAATTCAATTCACCATCCAGCACCGCATCGAATATTTTTACAATATGCGGATGTGACAATTTGCCTGCCAGGGATGCCTCGGTAAGCAACAACTTGCGATACGCATTAGCACTTATCGTATTGCGCAGTGCACCCGGGTTGAACAGCTTGAGCGCAACCTGCTGGTTGTTGAATTGATCCAGCGCCAGATACACCGTGCTGGTCGCACCGCCCCCCAGCTTCCTGACAATTTTATATTTTCCGATACGTTTCATAAACTGAAAAACTGTTTGCCCGTTGCGCATCAACCCTGCAATGGGCGATTAACAATCCTACCCCTCTGCCTGGTCATTCAACAGGTGTGAAATGCGCGTATTCGCAACAGACAGGCGCTTCACCAACATACGCAGGAAGGCGTTGTCAAATTGAAAACGGCATCCTGCCGAAGCTTTCTCCAGCATTTCAGGGTTGATTTCGATCAGGGTTACATCAGACTTTGCCACCACATCCGTGGAGCGCCTGAACTCGCGCTCGGAAAGATGCGCCATCTCACCGAAACAATCCCCTTTGTGCAATATGCTCAATATACGTCCCTGTTTGAGCACTTTGGCCGCACCGTTGGCCAGAATGAAAAATATACGCCCTTCGTCACCCTCGCTGATAATGCGTTCATCCTGATGCACCTTGTGCCACTCGCTAACGCGCAGCACTTCCCACAATTCGACATCACTAAAGTTCTTGAAGAACTCCAGCGAGCGCAAGGTATCGAATTTTTCAGTGTCGAATATTTCCGTTTGGGGCGCCACGTTGTTGCTGAAGAAGCGCACCAGATCGTCCGCGAACTCTCCCCATTCATGGTAACGCCGCGACAGGTCCTTCTGCATTGCACGCAGCACGATGGCATCCAGTTCCGGCGGGATTTCCGGGCGGAATGTACTGACGGGCGGCGGCTCTATATTCATGATCTGGTAGATCAGGCTGTAATTGTTGCCCGCATCAAACGGCAACCTGCCGGTAAGCAGCTTGTACATCGTCACTCCCAGTGAATAAATGTCGGTCTGGTGCGTCAGCAACTGCTCCTTAACCTGCTCCGGCGACATATAGGCGGGTGAACCCACGCCACTTATCAGGGTAGTCTGTTGGCTCACGATCACCGCCGCGCCAAAATCGGAAATTTTGATGTCGCTTTGTCCGCACAGCAGGATATTGGCAGGCTTGATGTCGCGGTGGATCACACCCTGGTGTTGTGCGTATTCCAGCGCCTTGCAGCACTTGTAAATAATTTCCGCAACCGTGTTTAACGGCAGCAGGTGATCCACTTCAGCATAGTGTTCCAGTGTCTCGCCCTCAACATATTCCATCACCATGTAATTCACCGGACCATCCATCACGGCATCGAAAACCTTAACGATATGCGGATGGGATAGCTTTCCAACCAACGATGCCTCAGTCCGCAACAGCCTGTGACGGGCCTTGGCAAAGGCGGTATTGTGCTGCTTATCCATGTTGAACAACTTGATCGCAACCTTCTGGTTGCTGAAGGGGTCAAGCGCCAGATACACGGTGCTGGTCGCACCGCTGCCGAGTTCCCTGATGATTTCGTACTTGCCGATTTTATCCATAAGCTTAATATCAATAAATGGCTGCTGACGGTGGTCATTCTGCGGGTTTAGTTTGTCCCTGTCTAGGCTGACGCTTGGGAACCGCCGGGCAAAACGGGTATCATACCGGCCATGAGAAATTTGCTATTCATCGTGCTCTGCACGTCATCGTTGCTGTGCCGCGCGGAAGGCCTGCCCGACTTGGGCGATGTTTCACAGGCGACGGTCTCACCGCAACAGGAACGCCAGATCGGCGAACAGAGCATGTTCGAGATCCGCGCCGCCAGGAGTTATCTGGACGATGCGGAAATCAGCGACTACCTCAATCAAATCGGTTACAGGCTGGCATCCAACAGTAGCGAGCCGGGGCTGGGGTTCGAATTTTTCGCCATCAACGACAACGCCATCAACGCCTTTTCGCTGCCCGGCGGTTTTATCGGGGTGAACACTGGCCTGTTCCTCATCACGCAAAGCGAGTCCGAATTTGCCTCAGTGCTGGCCCATGAAATATCCCACGCCACTCAGCATCACGTAATACGCATGATTGCGGGCCAGAAAATAGACACGCTAACTTCCATGGTGGCCATTGCGGTCGCTATCCTGGCCGCGCGCAACAACCCGGAAGCATCGCAGGCGGCCATCGTCGGTGCGCAGGCTGGCTCCATCCAGCGGCAACTGAATTTCAGCCGCACCTACGAACAGGAAGCGGATCGCATCGGCCTCGACCTCTTGCAAAAGTCCGGCTTCGACACCCATGCCATGCCCGCCTTTCTGGAGCGCCTGCAAAAAGCCACGCGCCTGCTGGAAGGCAATACCCCTTCCTATCTGCGCACCCATCCGGTCACCAGCGAACGCGTCGCCGATATCGCCAACCGTGTGCAGCAAATTCCCTATCGCCAGGTTGCCGACAGCCTCAGCTTCCATCTGGTACGCGCCAGGCTGCAGGCCATGCAGAAAAGCCCGCAGGAAGCGGTTGCCTTCTTCACCGATGCGATGGGCGCACAAAAATACGGCAACCAGACCGCACAGCGCTACGGCCTGGCGCTGGCGCTGCTGCGCAGCAAGCAAACATCACGCGCCGCGCAGGAATTCGCCCCGCTACAAGACCTGGCGGCGCAAAACCCGATGATCGCGACGCTGGCCGGACAAATCATGCGTACAGACAAGAATGACAAGGGCATCATCGAGTTCTACCGCACTGCCACGCAGAATTTCCCACAACACCGCGCGCTGGCCTACGATTACGTCGAACTGCTGCTACAAGCCCGGCAACATGAAGATGCGCTCAAACTGCTCAACGAACAGGTCATCAGCCACCCCAGCGACCCGCGCCTGTATGAATTGCAGGCACGCACCTACTCGGCCCTGGGCAAGCGGCAGGAAGAGCACCACACGCTCGCCTATACCTACGCCTTGCGCGGCAACCTGTACGGCGCGATTGAACAACTGGAACTGGCGAAGCAGAGCGGTTCCGATTACTACCAGCTTTCCATCATTGAAAGCGAACTCAAGCAGTTCCGCGAAATTGCGGCAGCGCACAGCAAGAAGCGCTAGATTATTTCTTCTCTTGTTGCGGGTTTCCCGCCACCAAACAAGCCTCCCAAATGCCCAGCTTGCATCCCCTCTGCAATTGTATCGAAGCCTGTTCTTTTTCATGCAGACCCATCAGCGCCAGCCCTTTGCCGAAATAAGCCCTTCCCTCATCCGGCGCAAGCGCAATCTCCACATCAAATTGTTCTCTCGCCTTCTGATAATTCCCCACATTCACATAGGTCATGCCCAGTTCATAGCGCACCGGCGCAAGCTGCGGGCTGACTGCCACCACACGCTGAAAATCTGCAATGGCGTCTTCCCATTTGTGCATCGCCGCTTCGGCCTGTCCCCGGTTATAGAAGATCCGGTCAGCACCCGGTTCTTGTTCACTATGCAACAACTGCGCAGCATCGTTCCACAGGCGATAGTTGTCGGCAAATGTCCACAAGCGATCCCAAGCCAGCGGCAAAAACAGCAATGTTGCGAGTCCCAGACCAAGCAGCGTCCTGCGCCCGGGCAGCTTCGTCAGCAACAGCGGAAAGAACAGCATCATGCCGGGCAGCCACAGATAACTGCGGTAGAGCACAAAGGGTTCCTGCACACGGATGCTGGAGAACTCCACCACGAACTGCAACCATGGGTACAGCAGCGCCAGCCCGGCAAGCCCTGCCCAGCGTGGACGCAACATCAACCAGCCAGCCAGCGCGCCATACACCATAAAACCGATTATTCCCAGCCAGCCCTGCCATGCCGACCATGAGGAAATAAAATGCTCGCGCATGTCCACCGACATCCAGGCCGGGTTTGGCAACCACCATAGCAGCAGGTATTTAAAGAATAGCCCTGCCTGCGTCAGTACACTCAACAGGTGCAACATCGGCGTGCTCTCCACCACGCCCTGTTGCTCGAACAAGGAGGCTGCCATTGCCTCATAGGGCGTGCCGAATACCCCCTTGGCGCGCAATACCACCAACAGCCCGACGGCAATAAATGCTCCCCACACCAGCCACAGCATGCGCGTGTCTGTCTGGTTTTTTTCGCGCAGCCCCCGCAAGGGGGACGCCGCAGGGTGCCCGACTGCTTCGCCGTCACCCTTGCGCAGCAAGATGGTCGTGGCTGCCAGTACACCCAGCATCATGACACTATGCTCTTTGGAAAATACGGCCAGAAAATAGGCGGCTACCGCCAGCGCCAGCCAGCGTTTCTGTCCGGTCAGCAGTCCGCGCACATAGGCCAGTTGCATCACTAGCGAAAAAAGGGTCGCCAGCAGGATGCTGCGCTGGATCACATAGCCGACGGCATACACCGCTACCGGGTGGATGGCGAAAAACAGGGCGCCGAACCACGCGCCCCAGATGACAGCGGAAGATTTTTCATGCCCGGCTATAACCATACCGGCCAATTGGCGCAGCAGGTAAAACAGCAGCACAACGTTGGCGGCATGCAGCAGCGCATTGCCCAAGTGGAAGAAATGCGGCACCGCATCGCTGAATATCGCCGCAGTCCAGCCCAGGCTGGCGTATGGCAGCCAGCGCAGATCAAAATGGAACCACGAGTGCGCGTAAATCTCAGGCACCGCACCGGAAAAGAAATTCAGGTCATCGAACACGAACGGATTGCCGAGAAATGGCAAATAGACCAGGCACACCGCCGCGAACAGCGAAAGCAGCCAGCCGCGGTCGCGTTGGCGAAAATAGTCCAGCAACTTTGCGCGGTAAGACATATGCCCTCACAAAAAAACAAACCCCTCCGGGGAGGGGTTTGCGGTCATGGATACGGCAGAATTAGCAAGTGGTCATCGGGCTGTTGCCATTCTTGAAGAAATTCTTGACCACAGCATCCACCGCCGCGCCGGTGATGTTGCCTTTGTTGCAACCGTAGTACCACTGCAACGCCGAGGCGCCGCTGACGGTTTCGGTAGCAGTCAGGGAAGAGGTGCTCGCTGACGCAGGAGTAACAAATGCGTTGGCTGCATTGCCCATGTTATTGGGTGACAAGGCGATCCATGCACCGTCGATCGTGCCCGCCTTGACGCTCTGTACCTCCAGGATCAAGGCAATATTGGGTGCCGTTCCCCCGGCTGGCCCTGCTGCATGCACGCCCAGCGTTTTCACTTCGATGGGCAGGGACGGATATACGCTGAAACCGAGCGAGTTCCAGAAAGTGCCTACTACCGTCTGGGTTCCGGGAGTCTTGCCGCCACTACCGATCAAATCCGTGGCAGGATCGGGTATGGGGAAACCGCCTTGTTCCTGGAAATACAGCGCCAGCGCGGTCTTCACCGGATCCAGGGTGGACACTACCTTGGACAGCTTGGCCTTCACGATGTAGTCCTGGTAGGCAGGAATGGCCACAGCAGCCAGAATACCGATAATGGCCACCACGATCATCAATTCAATCAGGGTAAAACCTTTTTGTAGTCGTTTCATGATGAAGCTCCTTGTAGGGTTGAACATCACACACGAAGTGTGTGCGATTCAGTTAGCAGCAGGATTTATGCCACAGCAGCCTGCCTGTCTAACATACGGTATTTTAAAGGGTTGCAGGGGAGGCATATATTTCTTCAAGGCATACACCCGGCACCACCCGCCCACCCGCGTCATCTGGCGTGACAATTTGCGTCAGTCCAGTGGCTGGTAGCCGGGAATATTGCTCACGTCCACTTCGTCTATCTGTTCGGGGTGCAGGAATTGCTGCGCGTAGTCCAGGTAAACCTTTTCGCGCACGAAGATATCGAACAGGTCGGGATCAATATGCCCGTTGAGTTTGAACTTGCCGAGAATGTTGAGTGATTCGGTGAGGGTCTTGCCTAGCTTGTATGGCCTGTCCTTGGCGGTGAGCGCTTCAAAAATATCGGCGATGCCCATCACCCGTGCCTGTACCGACATTTGCTCGCGCGTCAAACCTTTCGGGTAGCCTTTGCCGTCCATGCGCTCGTGGTGTCCGCCGGCGTATTCCGGCACGTTCTTGAGGTGTCTCGGCCACGGCAGCGATTCCAGCATCTTGATGGTTACGACAATGTGATGGTTGATAATCTCACGCTCTGCCGCCGTTAAGGTGCCGGCGCGTATGGTGAGATTCTCGACTTCATCGTCACTCAGAAATGGTTTAAGCAGGCAATCCGCGGAGCGGATGCTCGCAAAATTGCCCGATACCCCTGCAGCATCGCGCCATTGATAGGTGGCGATTTGGCGCACACGCTGCTGCGCTTCTTCCGGCATGACTTCGCCGCCGATGTTGCAATGGCGCAAAAATTCGCGGTCGTCATCGAGTTGCTGAATGCGCGCCGCGTATTCGGCACGCGTCGTTGTTTCACGCAGCATGGCGATTTCGGCATCGCGCTTGAGCACCTCGAATCGTGTATCCAGCAAATGGATACGGTCAAAAATGGTCTGCAGCTTGGTTGATTTGTCCACCACGTGCACCGGCGTAGTGATCTTGCCGCAATCGTGCAACAGGCCGGCGATTTTTAGCTCATACCGGTCCTTGTCGGTCATCACAAAATCCTTGAGCGGGCCGCGCTCGGTGCGGTTGACCGCCTCGGCAATCATCATGGTCAGCACCGGCACGCGCGCGCAGTGCCCGCCGGTATAAGGCGACTTGTCGTCGATTGCGGTGTTGATGAGTTGGATGAGGGACTCGAACAATTCTTCCAACTGCTCAATCAGGCGGCGATTGGTCAGTGCAATGGCGGCTTGCGAAGCGAGCGATTCCAGCAACTGCTGATCGTCCTTTGAGAACGGGACTATCGCGCCGCTTTTCCGGTCCTGCGCGTTGATCAGTTGCAGCACGCCGATGACTTCATCCTCGTGGTTGCGCATCGGCACCGTAAGAAACGAGGTGGAGCGGTAGCCGTTCTTGGCATCAAAATTTTTGGTCCCGGAAAAATCGTAGCCTTCCGCAGTATAGGCATCAGGGATATTCACTGTTTCACCACTGAGCGCCGAGTGGCTCACCACCATGGCGTGGTTTGGATTACCCGCCTTATCGTAAAGCTGGACGGGATAGTACTTGATCGGCACACCGCTGGTTCCGCCCATCGCAATGTTCAGCGAATCGGTGCGCAGTATTTCGAAACGCAGCACCCGCTGTTCCATTTCGTGCAGATAAAGCGTGCCGGCATCGGCATTGGTGATGCGCTTGGCCGCAACCATAATAGTTTCGAGCAGGCTATTGATGTCGCGCTGCTGCGACAGCGCGATGCCGATCTCGTTGAGTTCTTTGAGCCGGTGGAGCAGATTATCCGCAGAGTCCATGAATTAGTCGTTAGTTGATAGTTGATTGACGGCTTTGGTTTGATTTTAACTAGCGACTAACGACTAGCCGCTAACAACTGCTTACTTGATACAAACTGCGCGTATCTGGTGCATATCGGTAATACCTTGCAGCACCTTCTCCATCCCATCCTGCTTCAGGGTATGCATGCCATCTTCAAGGCAGATGGCCAACAACTCGGCGACATGGGCATGTTCCTGAATGGCTTTTTTGACCGCATCGGTTCCGATCAACAGTTCGTGCAAGCCCACCCGCCCGCGATAGCCGGTACCGGAACATTTCTCGCAGCCAACCGGTTCATACAACGTGAATTGCCCCTTGTCATCGGCAAACAGCTTGACCCACTCGGCATACAGGGTCTTGGTCGCGGCAAGCGGGTCTTTCTTCCAGGTAGCGGTATTTTTTAACTCTTCGCTGTACTCGGCAAGCAACGATTTCATTTCATCAGCGGTCGCGATATGCGGCTTCTTGCAGTCGCCACACAGGCGCTTCGCCAAACGCTGCGCCAGAATACCCAGCAGTGCATCGGCAAAGTTGAACGGATCCATACCCATGTCCAGCAAGCGGTTGATGGATTCCGGCGCGCTGTTGGTATGCAGGGTGGCAAACACCAGGTGACCGGTCAGTGATGCTTCGATACCGATGGACACGGTTTCCTTGTCGCGCATTTCGCCGACCATGATCACGTCCGGGTCGGCACGCAAGAAGGCGCGCATGATGGTGGCAAAGTCCAGCCCCGCTTTCTTGTTGATCTGCACCTGACGCAGCCCCTTCTGGGTGATTTCCACCGGGTCTTCCGCCGTCCAGATCTTGGTGTCCGGCTTGTTGATGTATTTGAGGATGGAATGCAGCGTAGTGGTTTTGCCGGAACCTGTCGGGCCGCACACGAAGAACAGTCCGTATGGCTTGCTGACGGTGGCTTTGACTAACTCTGAATTGCGTGCCGAGAAACCCATTTTCTCCAGTGGCAACGGTTCGCCGGAAGCGAGAATACGCATCACCACATCCTCGACGCCGCCCTGTGACGGGATGGTTGCCACGCGCAGCTCAATATCCAAGGGGCCATATTTCTTGAATTTAATCTTGCCGTCCTGTGGCTTGCGTTTCTCGGAAATATCCAGGTCGCACATGATCTTGAGACGCGTCACCAGGGCATTGCGGTAAGTGGCGGGCACTTCGATGTAATTCAGCAGCGAACCGTCCTTGCGCACGCGTATCCCCGTCTTGCCCTTGCCCGGCATGGGTTCGATGTGAATGTCGGATGCGCCCATGCGGTAAGCATCCACGATGATCTTGTTGACCAGTTTGACCAGTTCATTATCGGCTGCGGCGCTGACGTCCTCCTGGCTGACGCCTGTGGCTTCCTCGTCCTCCTCCCCACCCAGGGAAGTGAGCAGGTCATCCATGGATGATTCATCCACCGCAAAGCCGCCGGTGGCATCGGAAGATGCGCCTCCACCATAGAACAAATCCAGGGTCTGTTTAAATTCGCGTTGCGAGCAAACCTTATAGACCAGGCGGTTCTTGGGGAAAATGTAGTTGACCACACGCGAAACCTGTATCCGTTCAGGTTCAGTGGTGAGTATCACCAGACCTTCCTGTGACTCTTCTATCGGCACCCAATGGCTGCTTTCGACGAATTCCCGCTTCAGGTTTTTCAGCAGTTCAGAAGGCTTGATGCGCTCAGGCTTATATGGCTCGTAGGGCACCCCGAAGAAGGTCGAAAGTGCCTTGCCCAGCGCGGGCAGGGCAACCTGAAACTCATCAATCAACACGCCTTCAATATCCACACCCTTGCGCCGTGCGGTACGGGTGGCCAACTCAAACTCGGCAGCGGATATGACCGCATCCGCCACCAGATAGTCATATTTTGTTTTGACAATGGCATGT
Organism: Nitrosomonadales bacterium; assembly: GCA_016218445.1. Classification (GTDB taxonomy): domain Bacteria; phylum Pseudomonadota; class Gammaproteobacteria; order Burkholderiales; family Gallionellaceae; genus CAITJF01. The sequence goes on along the minus strand of JACREC010000129.1, from coordinate 7,445 downwards.
TGCTGGCGCTGGCGCAACGCCACCGCCAGGGTTTGCGCCAGTTCATGCACGCCATCTTCAACCATCGACGGGAAAGGTTGATTAGCCCTATTGTTGATAACCTGCATGACGCCGATCAACTCGTTGTTGCTCGCCTCGACGATAGGCGCCACCAGCATCTGCTTGGTGCGGTAGCCGGTGCGTTTGTCCACGTCCTGCAAGAAGCGCAGGTGCGGACTGTACGTAGCCAACTCCTTCTCGTCGTACACATCTTTAAGGTTGAGCATTTTCTTGTTCAGCGCGGCATAACCGGCAATGCTCTGCTCGGCGATAGGCAGCTTGAGGTCCTTGAACGAGTTCAACCCCGTCTTGACCTTGGAAATCAGCGAAGCCTTGTCCTCTGCCACCACGTAGATGGTGAGACGGTCGGCGTTAAACAGGTTGCAGATATCCTTGCTGACGTCCAGCATGATCTCGTCGATATTGCTGGTAGCATGGATATTGTTGGTGACGTGGTTGAGGCTCTTGGTGAATTCCAATTGCATCGTAATGTCGCCAACATTACCTTGTGCCGGATTGTCTGTTGCTACGCTATTCATCCACTACTCCTTAATCATAGGGCTGAGTCCTCAGCACTCAGTCCTCTTGTTACTGCTGCTGCGACCTGGGCACCGTCCACAACCCGCCTTCCAGTACATACACGTCATATCCCGCTTGCGCCAGGATGAAGGCCGCAGCGGAACTGCGCCGTCCGCTCTGGCAGTAGGCAATATAGGTATGGCTCTTGTTGAGCGCACCGATTGCGTTGCGGATATCGTTCAGCGGTACATTGATCGCGCCCGGCAATTTATCGTAACGGTATTCCGACGGAAGACGCACATCTATCCATATTGCACCCTGCGCAACTTTTTTTATGGCATCCACATAGTTCAAGCGACGCAACAGCGGTTCCTGCATCAACTCGAAAAAATCCTGCCGCTTCAAGCGCAACAGCATGCTATTGTTTTGCATCGTTACCGTGGCGTTGCGCCTGGCGCCGGAAACCAGCGCCTCCTCGCCGAACGCATCGCCCGCCTTGAGTTCCGCCAGCAGCATGTTGACGCCCCCCACCAGGCGGGTAACCCGGGCTCGGCCGCTTTCAATCATGTAATAATAATCACCCTCATCACCCTCCCGGATAATGACGTCGTTGGCCCACACCGCAATCGCCTCGATGCGGTCGATCAACTGTCCGATGTTCGCCGGCGGCAGGTGGGCGAACGGACCATGCTTAAGATACTCCGCACTGAACATGCCGGAGTTCAACATGCGCTTTACGCTGGCATAGGCATCGGACGCCGCTTCCATATCAGGCATCGGCTTGATGCCACCATGCGGCGCGAATTGATCCCAAGTCACCATTGTGTCGAGCATATCATCGTCAATGCGCAACAACTGAATGCCACTCAGCGCGGTGGCGCTGATAATCTCAGGCTGGCGCTTGCCCAGCGGGTGTTTGGCCCATTCAGTATTGGCACGGATAATCACGCGGTTGCCGTCCTCATACACCAGTTCCAGTTCGCCCTGAAGCAGATACACGGACTGCCCGTGCAGGCTATGCAGCTTAAACGGGTCCTGCCCTTGGGCAAATGTTTCCAGATGACAGTAGTCGAGCAGTTCGCGCAGGCGCGCCGGGCTGAATGATGAAATCGGTTTCAGCGCGGTGAGCATCCTGATGTCCAGCATACCGCTTATCATTGTGTCTATATCCGTACCGGGCGCTAAAACTGGAACACCTGCCCGTTTTGCAACATCCTGGGCGTGAATCCATGTACGCATTCGCCGATTTCCTGCATGGTCAGCTCGACTTCCCCCGGTTTAAGGTGGGTGATGTAAATTTCCGGATTGAGCTTGAGCTTGAGCAGCTCTTCAGCCAGCATGCTGGGGCATAGATGCTTGGAGCGCACCGCCAGTTCTTTTTCCGCATTGCAGAAAGCGGTTTCGATAATGAGATAACGCAGGTTGGCGATGCCGTTGACCACTTTCCACAGCGCATCGTTGGTGGTGGTGTCGCCGCTGAACACCAGGCTGGCTGCCCCGCTGTCAATCTGGAAACCTACCGCAGGCACCACATGGTTGGCCGGCAACACGGTAATCTTGCGCCCTTCCAGTTCCATGGTCTGCCCCAGTTGTATCGTGTTATAGCGCATGAACGGCCGCAGTGCATTGGGAATCTGGGTGAAATCCGGCCAGATTTTCCAGTTGAATATATGTTGCCTGATGATTTCCAGCGTCGCCCCGGTGGCATGGACGGTCAGCGGCTTGTCGCGCATGAAACCCGCGCTGTCCACCAGAAAGGGGATGCAAGCGATGTGGTCGAGATGGGAGTGGGTAACGAAGACGTGGTCAATCATGCTCAGTTCGGTCAGGCTGAGCTCGCCCACGCCGGTTCCCGCATCGATCAATATGTCGTTGTCCAGCAGCATGGAGGTGGTACGCGCGTTACCCCCTATGCCGCCGCTACAGCCGAGTATTCGGAGTTTCATCATCAACTATCCAGATTGATTATTCGGTCTGCCGGTTATTTGGTTTGAAAAACAAATACGCCATCCCAATCAGCGTCCGGTGGACTACCCCGGAAATACGCAACCCGCTCGGCATAAACTTTGTACAGCTTACATTCCGGGGACATGCGCTGCAAATTGTACAACTGCAACTCTGCCTGATCCCAATCCTGCTTGCGATACAGCTTCAGTGCCTGATGGAACAGCTTGAGCTCTTCCAGCACCGTCTTGTCAACCTGCCCGTTCAAGCCTACAGGCTCATAAATGGTAACCGGTTTATCCTTGCCTTTTACCCGCACCTGGTCAAGCTCACGGTACACAAAATCCGCTACGGCATTTCTGGTGTTTTCGCCCACTATGACGCCCACGCCATATTGTTTGGTGATGCTTTCCAGGCGCGAGGCAAGATTGACCGCATCGCCCATGACCGTATAGGCCACGCGCACCTCCGAACCCATGTTGCCCACGCTTACCCTGCCCGTGTTGATGCCGACCCCGACATGAATTTCCGGCCAGCCGCGTTCCTTGAAGTGTGGCTGTAATCCCTGCAATGTCTGCTGCATCTCGATGCCCGCCAGCATCGCATGTTTTGCATGCTCCGGATCACGCAACGGCGCGCCCCAGAACGCCATGATGCAATCACCCATATATTTATCTATGGTACCACGGTGCTTGTAGACCACGCGCGACAGCGGGGTGAGAAACTCATTCATCAGCAAGGTCAGTTCCTTGGCGTCCAATCCCTCGGAAATGGTAGTGAAACCGCGCACATCCGAAAACAGGATGGTCATCTCGCGGCTGTCGCCCTCCATTGACACCTGCTCGGGATGCTTGCTCATCTCGTCAACCAGTTCGCTCGGCACATACTGCCCGAACAGGCTGGTAATCTGCCTCTTGGTGCGCGTTTCGACGAAATAGCCGTAAGACATGTCCAGCGCGAACAGCCCCAATATCATCAGCATACCGCTGGCCAAGGGCAGAGCCAGATTAGCGTAATGCCAGATCGCCATATTGCCCGCCACTCCGGACGCTAACGTAAACACGGTCAACAGCGTGGTTTGCACCGGGCTTAACAGCGGCAACAACAAACTCAGCGCCACACCGATGACCAGCAGCAGCACAACTTCAGCGCCCAGCACATAAGGTGGCTTTTGCTTGAGGTTCTGGTCGAGAATGCCGGCAATCATGTTGGCATTTATTTCCACCCCGGGATACACCGAACCGACCGGCGTGGAACGCATATCCATCAGCCCCGGCGCGGAAGTGCCGATCAACACGATCTTGTTTTTCAGCTCGTCTGGCGGAATGCGGTCATGCAACACATCGGTGACAGGAATATAGCGGAAACTGCCCCGCCCGCCACGATAAGGCACCAGCGTGCTCACATCCTGATCCACCGGGATTCTGAAATCGCCCTGCGCGGCTCCCAGATCGAGCCATTCCAGGCCTGCATAATCGGAACCCTGGCTGGTCGCGTAACCCGGTATCAATTTCGGGAAACCCAGCAGGGTGCGCACCATGGCGAGTGACAAGGACTCATAATAAGCACCATTGTATTCTACGATCAACGGCAGGCGCCGAACTTCGCCGTCAGAATCCACCAGCGGGTTGAAATGGCCCGCGCTGGCCGCGCTCTTCTGCAATTCCGGCAGGTTGCCCCCGTAGCCGTCCCACTGGGTAAAGCCGACCGGGCGCCCCTTGAACGTGCCGGGTGGGAACACCGCTTCCGGCAACGCACCGGAAACATTTTTTTCGGCGCCCTTTGCGCTGTTGGTGAAGTAATACCCCAACACCACCTTGCGGTTCCTGATCTTGCCGGCGAACAGGTTGTCGTAATCCAGTTGTGGCCTGATCTGCGCCAGGGTGGACTGGAATTGCGGCACATCCCTTAGTTGGTTGCGCCCCAATTCCTGCAATGTCTTGAGTCCGGAGCTTTCATCCTTTTCCGCGAACACCACGTCGAATCCGGCCACTGCGATGCCGTAGCGGTCGAACAGCTTATCCATCAGCAACGCCAGGCGATCACGGCTCCATGGCCAGCGCCCCTCTTCCTTGAGGCTCTTCTCGTCAATATCAAGGATGACGATGCGGTTGTCCACTTCGCGCGGCATGGTAAGCTGCAAGCGGTAATCGTAAAGCATGTCATCCAGTTGCTGGATGAATCCGATTTGGTAGAACTTTGCGGCGTTGCCCAGGAACACCAAGACCAGCGCCAAGCCAAGCCCGAATAGCAGTGCATGTTGTTTCACACGGTTTCCCCTGACCCGGCAGCCGGTATATCTATCGAGTGGAGTATTCCATCAATCAATATGCCAATATGCGGGCAATATGCGCGCACCCCGTTAACTTTTGAAATAGAACTCCATCTTGATTCCTGCCAGCTCGATGATATCGTGGTCATTCAGTGGATGCTGATGTTCGTCCAGCGCCTTGCCATTGAGCGTCGGATAACTTGCCCCTTCCACGTGGGTGATGAAATAACCATGCGGGCGGCGTGTCAGAACCGCCACCTGCACACCGGGCTTACCCAGAGTGGTCAGGTTCTTTACCAGCTCAAGTTCCCTGCCGGCATTCGGGCCACTGAGTATCTGCACCGCAGCCAGAGGAGGAGCGGCCGCAGCCGGCTGTGCGGGTGCTGGTGCAGCCGGCTGTGCGGACGCGGACGCCGCAACTGGCCGGGCAACGGCAGCTTGTAGTTTTACAGCTTCGAATTTTCCAGTCGCCTCGTACGCGGGCGGAACCGGCGGAAGGTTCACCTGCGTTTTCATAAGCGCATCACCCCCCGCCCCGGGCGCCTTGGCTTGGGGCACATTGGCTTGTGGTGTTTTAACCGGCGCGCGCAACACCATGGTTTTCTCAAAATCGGCAGCAGTAGCCTGACCATGCTGTTCGTTCATGTATTTCAGCTTGTACTTGCCGATTTCAATTACATCGTTATTCTGAAGAAAGTGCTTCTTGATTTGCACGCCATTCACCATCACCCCGTTGGTGCTGTCCAGATCCTCCAGAAACGAGTCATTGAGAATGGTTACTATTGCAGCGTGCTCACCGCTGACAGCAAGATTGTCAATTGCAATATCATTATGCGGTTTGCGTCCCACCGTCATACGCTCCTTATTCAGGGTGTATTCATGCAGCACCACACCATCCATGCTAAGTATCAGTTTCGCCGCCATGTCATCGATCCCCGTAACTTAATTCTCAAACCCTAAAACTTAATTTCTAAACCAGGACAGCAATTCCGCCAGCCAGCCACGCGGTGCGGCGAAGTCGCCGTTAACTTTGACCAGTATCACGGACACGTTATCGCGCCCGCCATTATCGTTTGCCATCTCGATCAGCTGGTTTGCCGCCAGCGGCAGATTGGCTTGTAGCATCTGCAACGTGCTGCCGATATCCTCGTCCTCCACCATGTCGTTCAGCCCATCCGAGCATAGCAGGTAAATATCCCCTATTTGCACCTCATAGACATTTACCTCCGCTGCCACTTCGGCATCGATGCCGACTGCGCGTGTCACCAGATTCTTGTTCTTGGACAAGCGCGCATCTTCCTTGCTGATCATGCCGCCATCAATTTGTTCTTGCAGCAGCGAATGATCCCGCGTGATGGTCTCAAAGGAAGCGCCGCGCAGCCGGTACATACGCGAATCACCCACATGCGCCACAGCCACACGGTTGTCGTAGAACAGCCCGACTACTATTGTGGTGCCCATGCCGGCATATTGGGGCTGGCTCTGTGCTGCGTTGTATATTGAAGCATTGGCCTTTTGCACGTTCTCGCGCAGCAGCTCCACGCCGATTTCCACCCCGCTGTCATTTTTGCCATCGCGGCGCATGCTTTCCAGGCTGTGCTTGATCTCGGTAGACAGCACGGAAACCGCAATACCGCTGGCAACCTCGCCGGCATTGTAGCCGCCCATACCGTCAGCCAACACCACCAAGCCACGGGAAGCATCGTAAATCACACTATCTTCGTTGTGCGACCGCACCATTCCGGAATTGGTCTGGCTGACTATTTCGAGCGCTTCCTGAATGTTCATATTCTATCCTTGCATGCTCTCTATCACTGCAAATTGGCCGCACACTGGCGGATTGCCTCGGCCATTTCCTGGCCAGTCTGGTAACGCTCTTCCACCTTCTTTGCCAGCGCCTTGTTGATGATCGCCACCACACACGGCGGCACATCCGGCTTGACGCTCAAAATATCGGTATGCGGTTCATTGGCGATGCGGAACATGAGCTGCGCCATCGAGTCGCCTTCGAACGGCAGCTTACCACACACCATCTGATACAGGCTCGCCCCCAACGAGAATAAATCCGATGCGCCCCCGATCTTCGCGCCGGCCAGTTGCTCGGGCGACATATACGACGGCGTACCCAGCACCATGCCGGTCTTGGTCTTGGAAGAATCGGTAATGCGCGCGATGCCGAAATCGGTCACCTTCACCGTATCGCCCTCCATGTAGTACATGATGTTGGCCGGCTTGATGTCGCGGTGCACGACGCCTTGCTTGTGCGCGTAGCCGAGCGCCTCGGCGGCGCGCGCGACGATCGCCACCGCCTTTTCGACCGGCAGCAGGTTGCCGCTCTTGCAGAACGGCACCAGGTCGCCGCCCTTCAGCAGCTCCATCGCGATGTAGCACAGGTCGTGCTCTTCGCCGGCGTCGTAGATGGTGACGATGTTGGGGTGCGACAGCCGGCCCGCGGTTTCGGCCTCGCGGAAAAAGCGCTCCTTCACCTCGGTGAGCTCCTCGGCCTCAAACTCCTGCGACAGCGCCATCGTCTTGATCGCGACGACGCGGCCGATCTTCGGATCCTTGCCGAGATAGACCACGCCCATCGCGCCTTTGCCCAGCTCCTTTTCCACCTGGTAGCGGCCGAGCATCGGTTTTTCGACCGCGCCATCGCCGCCCAGAATCGAGA
>JACREC010000125.1 GCA_016218445.1 Nitrosomonadales bacterium | reverse complement strand
TTTGCTACAGATTCTATCGGTCACGCTGTTCGAGAAAATGCCCATCCAGCAAGCCTTGCAGGGCATCGGTGGGCAGCCAGAAAACACCGATTTCAACAACCAACTGAATCTATTCGATTCTTAACCGGACACTAGTGAAGGGAAACACTAAATAAGTATGTCATCGCGAGGAGCGAAGCGACGTGGCGATCCACGACTATGTGATCTTTGAGGCTTTCTGGATTGCTTCGCTGCGCTCGCAATGACGGTTTTGGACTTGTTCAGCGTTTCCTTAGCCGTTATCCGCAGGTGTGTGTAGGGTATATCTGAAACCTGCTTGGAGTTGAAGCAAGATGATCTGGAGTCAGGCGATCGTGAAGGGCGTGCTAACCAGGATCGGCGACGGGGTTTGGTCGGGCGATACTTTCAAGGCATCTGTCATTGAAATTGGCGGACAGAGCACTCAAGGCGTGCGCGTGGCCAAATGCCTGCTGGACTGCATGGAGACAGGGAAGGAAATGGAACTGCTCGTTTGCAGCGCCCACATTTACGGCGTGCGGGTAAACGGGAAAACCTGCAAGGAAGGAGCAATTAGACAACTGGGCTGGGCTCTTCTTGTAGCGGTGGCATTAGGCTGGATATTTATTCCCTTGGCAGCCGCTTCATTCATCTTTATCAGAAGATCTTTTGCAATCTATTCGTTCTAGGCATTGCGGATGTCTACAAAAGCGGGGGCCGTTTCCAGCCTCTCGATTACTAAAGGGGTTAGCTCAAGCTGCCCCCTTTTGACCTCGATCCACAAGTAAGTATGCTGGATGTCATTTGCCTTGAATTACCCGAATATGAGCACTGCTCAACTTTTGGTAAAGGCGAATCTGTCGCTGGAGCGGCCACCAATCGTAAAGAAAAATCTGCAGTGGGCGCCACATGGCAACCCAACCGACGATCGTAAGACTTTCGCGCGCTATGTTGGAGCCGGTATGGGTGCCGAGTTTTTCAATGGAATCGGCCGCGATCAGGCACAGTGTAACAAAGACAATACCGATAACAAGGCTCATACGGCCTTGCTGCAGAAGATGTTTCAAGGCACTGCGCGTAAGCTCGGCTTTGTAGGAGAAGTGGTTGTGGATCGCTCCGGTCAACATCTCGCTTGGGTCGCCATCTGACGGCCACTGTTCAATGTGGATGGTGATATGGAAGCGACTACCCGGTGCAAATCCCGACGCCCATGTTTCGATGAAGTCCTCAGCATTCGGATCAAGGTCTTTGTTCAGGAACGGCGTCGGGTCCATCGAGTTAAACAACTGCGCGATCTCACGCACTCGTAGCGCCAGGTGATGAATGGGAGCGGGATTGGCTGATTTTGTCATCGGTGATTCACTCCGGCAACAGCATCAGCGGCTATGCAATTTTTCCTGCAACCGCACTTTGATTAGTTGCCTTTTCTCAATAGGTTGTTCACCCGAGATGAGAGAAGCTGAGGGTTCTCGAAATCCTCTCAACCACTCCCGGAGTCTCTAATGAACAGCCATAAGAATGCCAGATTAACACGTTCAGGTCGAGTCCATATGATCGAGCAAATAGCCCGTATCGGTCTGAAAGTCGCAGCGGATTGCCAACGAATACGTCATCGGCTGGGCGCGCACAAGGCCGCAGGGGATCATCGGAGCACACAAGGGCGCGGCGCGCCCCGCGACAAGATTGTTGATGTGGAGGCGATGCTTGAAGTGCTTGCCCAGCGTTGATGGGAAAAGAATTTGTCTTCGGCACCTTGGGTTGGAATTAACCAAAATAGCCCATTTGCACGAAACTTCGTCATTCCGGCGCAGGCCGGAATCCAGATGATTAAATATCGCCCGTGAAGCGGAACAACATCGTAGCTTTGGCCGCTTCGCGGGATGTTTATCCTTGCTGGATTCCGGCCTGCGCGGGAACGACGAGCTAATGGCTTATTTGGAATTAATGGATGGAGCGAAAACCAGAGTTTATTTCTTGCCACTGTGCTACAACTAGCACTTGACCGTCATAAACTATTTGTTTATTATTTTGACATGATACGCAACTTCGCCAGCACGGAGACGGAGCAGTTCTTTGCCTCGGGAAAATCGCGGCGATTTCCGCCGGATATTCTCAAGCGTGCAGCGATGCGATTAACGCAACTGGATGCTGCCACGCGTATTGAGGACTTGCGTCTTCCCCCGTCGAACCGGCTGGAGGCTTTGGCTCACGACCGGGCCGGGCAGTGGAGCATTCGCATCAACGACCAATGGCGCGTGTGCTTCCGCTTTGAGCATGGCGATGCTTACGATGTTGAGATCGCTGATTACCATTTAGGGCACCTTTAAAAATTCAGAGTTCGCCCAAATGCAAGGCGCGGTAAAAATTTCGCCGCGCCGCATATGTTTATATGTAAGCAAGAAATTTTTTCCACAACGCAGCAGTTGGGATGAAATGTGGATTTTTAGAGGTGCCCTTAAGGAGAAACAACATGGCCAAAAAAAGACTGCCCGCAATTCATCCGGGAGAATATCTAAGCGAGACCTTGAGCGAATTAAACATCTCGCAGGCCGAGTTCGCCCGCGCTATCGGTGTCTCTCCCATGCGTATTTCGCACATCATCAAAGGTACGCGCCCGGTGACGGCTGAACTGGCGTTGCTGTTCGGACGCGCCTTTGAGCAGACGCCACAATACTGGCTCAATCTGCAGGCGGCTTATGATCTAAAAACGGCAGAGGCCAGCCTTGGCAAGCTGCTCAACCATGTTCATTCGCTGGCGCATGCGTGACTCAGGAACAAAGCTTTGTTGAGGGCAAACTAATCAGCGCTGAAAACGCTTGAAGGGTAAAAGGTACCGGAGCAAATTTTTTAATCCACGCCATCATCCCTCAAATTTTATTCGACTCCAGTACCTTTGACTTGCCTGTGTGCGATGACTTAAATCAAAATGCTTTTGATGCTTTTTTGCATTTAAATACCAGTTCAGGAGCTGAAGAGTTAGATGTGCTGTGGACAATCATACTGCCGTTAACTCTGTTTATAACGTGCGAATAACCATGTGCTTCAAAATAAATGGTGTTTGAATCAAAAGTTAAAGCCGACACACTTAATCCATCAATTTCAAGAAATTTTAGCTGAGGGTCAAACACTATCGCCAGTTCTCGATATGCACCATTAAAAGGAAGGGTATCAATACAATTCAGATAAAGTGTTTCAGCATAAACGGGTGGATTTAAATAAAACAAGGATCCAAATAATAAAAATATAGGTTTCATACAAATCTCCTGATTCAAAATATGGTTGAGCAAGCACCCTCTTGCAAAGCTGGTTTTGATATTACCTGCCAACATATCCGCCATTAGGTGTCATTTCGCAACGACTGCCAGAGACATAGCTTGTAAAAATCCCGCAACCGACGCTACGGTACATCTGCTTGGTTGAATAGAGTGTTAGCTATGGTATCAACATCAAACACTCTATCTGGAAGCACAAGGAGAAAGACCTTTTTCGCCTTAAATTTTATTTGAGCTATCTTGCACACAAGCGCCTTAATTTTCTGCTCGTACCGAGCATCGAAAGGATCAAAAGGCGGCATTGGCTCAATGGCGACCACCAGCGTGCAACCGCCGTAGTCCTTAAGTGCTTTATCTCGACAGGTCGAGAGCACATGCGGAAATAGAGCTTCGAAGTCATCACCCTGTTCGCCTACATGAGTTTGACCATAACCCCTTCCTACGACAAGCTTTGCGTCATCAGCTTTAGCTTTACCATTATGAGGTATCGTAATTTCTATGTAATCAACTACCTCCCCAGCTTTATCATACACCTCCGCATCGTAGCCTTGATTCCCTAGAACCACATGAACAGTATAACTGTCGTCATATCTTAACTTGGCAAAACAGCCTAGCGGAATAAGCTCCTCCAAAATTTGTTTGTGCAGTCCCACCTTTTTAATCGCAAGATGCCTCTCGTGTGTGTCAGCCTGAATCTCACGCTTGTATTGTTCCACAAAATCACGCAAGCCACTGGGTGAACGCGGTAGCTCTATCTCTGAAGATGTAATCATTTTGTTCGTATCCATCTATGGTTGCGTGTTAATGCACGGGCAAAAGCGGCTAATGATGTCTAGCCAATAGGTGAAATGTACCGGGGTCGATTTGTTTTGGCTATCTTCACATAGTGTTATAGATAATCGAGCGACCTCTCATGGCACTTTCCAGCCGCTCAACATCCACCGCTAACTGTCGCTCAGCATCCCCAATCCCCACGCCACGCCGAACCCCGTCACGTCGCTCGCGACGATGCCCAGCCCTTCTTCGCAGCGGCTGGAGGAAAGATCGATATGCAGCCACGGCACATCGTCGATGAAGCGTTTCAGGAAGCGCGCCGCGAGGATGTGGTCGGCTTCGCCGGCCTGCGCGCATTGCTTGACGCTGTACTATTCAGCCATCAAGCGATGGCTAGCATTAAATGCCCGACAGGCGCAGAGGTCGGCTTCACCTTGATTTCGATGTCGTAGCCGAGCCGATTCAAGCAATCCATCAGCTTGCGCTCGGACAGGTTGGAGAAGTCGCCGCGCATCATGTCGGATACCTTCGGTTGAGTGATTCCCATGCGCTTTGCCGCTTCTTGTTGTGTCAGTCCAAGGCGGCTCATGGCCTTCCTGATCTCCACAACCAAACCCGTCTTGATCTTGAGTTTTTCCGCGTCAGGCAGTCCAAGATCGGCATACACATTGCCAGAGCTGCGCTGCACCTCGATACCGTCAACGACCCGTTTTTTCATTTCGTAACTCCTTTGCAAGCGCCTCGGCAACTTTCAGCCTGGCGCGAATGATGTCCATGTCCTCTTTCGGCGTGGTGGTCCCGCGCTTGCTCTTCTTCTGGAAGCAGTGCAGGACAAACACGACCTCCTCGAACTTCACCGTATAGACGGCACGATACGTGCCACCGGCATCGTGTTCGACAACCTCAAGCACGCCGGCACACCCGAAACCCTTAAGCACCTTCGCCGCATCGTGTTGATCACCGGCCTGCGCAAGGGATAGTGCGTAGCCGAAGAATTGCCGCACGCCGGTCGGCAATGCCATCAGGTCTCGGTGACTGCCCCCTATCCATTCGAGCGGTTTTTCTTTTTCGACCATGCGTTTATTATACTTGTTCAGGTATATTTAGCAAGCACCGTAATTTCGCCAATGTCGCAGGTTCGTACAATGCATTGCCCGGAATGACCGGCACATAGCAGTCTATCAGTGTAGCCAAGCGAAGGGCTTTTCTATGGCCTGTCCCGGCTTTTCAGCTACCCCACATTCATTGCTAACTGCCGCTCAACATCCCCAACCCCCACGCCACGCCGAACCCCGTCACGTCGCTTGCCACGATGCCCAGCCCCTCTTCGCAACGGCTGGAGGAGAGGTCTATGTGCAGCCACGGCACATCGTCGATGAAGCGTTTCAGGAAGCGCGCGGCGAGGATGTGGTCGGCTTCGCCGGCCTGCGCGCACTGCTTGATGTCGGCGACTTTGGATTCCAGGCCGGCTTCGTAGTCCTCGTCCAGCGGAAAGGCGCACAAGCGTTCGCCGCTTTGCTTGCTGACGTTTACCGCACGCTGCACCAGTTCGTCGCGATTGCCTAGCACCCCTGAATAGCGTGCGCCGAGCGCCGTCGCCATGCTGCCGGTGAGGGTGGCGAAGTCGATCATCAGGCCGGGTTTGGCGCGCGCCGCCAGGGTCAGCGTATCGGCCAGCACCATCCTGCCCTCGGCATCGGTGTGGATGATTTCGATGGTGGTGCCGTTGAGCGCCGTGACGATGTCGTTCTGCTTGTAGGCCTTGGGGCTGATGTGGTTCTGCGCCAGCGCCAGCCAGCAGTCGAGGTTCACCGCCAATTTGTTCTGCGTCGCGGCAAGCAGGATGCCGAGCGCCACGGCGGAACCGTTCATGTCCTCGTGCATGTTGTGCATGTAGCGCGAAGGCTTGAGGTTGTGCCCGCCGGTGTCGAAGCAGATGCCCTTGCCGACCAGCGCGACCGTTTGCTTCGCCCTGGGGTGTTTGTATGTTAAATGCACGATGGCGGCGTCTTCCGGATCGCTGCCCTGTGCCACGGCGACAAATGCGCCCGCGCCCATCTTGCGCAGCTTCTTCATGTCGAATTCTTCATGCTGCCAGCCGTGCTGCTGCGCCAGTTTTTTTATCCGCTCGCGGTACATTCCCGGCGTCAGCTCGTTCGGCGGTAATACGGTCAGTTCGCGGCACAGCAGGTTGCCTTCGGCCTGCGCCTTAAGCGGCGCAAAGATTTTTCTGTCGGTAAAACCGAACAGCTCGATTTTTTGCAGCGGCTTGCGCTCGTCCTTTTTCTTGTGCACTGGCAGCGGAGCGCCGTTCACCCATGCGCCATACACCGCCAGTTCGGCGGCGCGCCTGCGCTGTGCCTCATCGCCGAGGACGACGATGCCGATGCTCCTGGGGTTTTCTCCCAGCAGCAACTGCAAGGCCTTGCGCACCTGCACTTGCTGCGCAAACGTGTCCTTTTCAAAATCCAGCATTCCCCATGCCACCAGTGCGCCGTTTTCGGCATTGGCGCTGACGGGCGATTTCGCCAGTTCCTCGGCCTTCATGTCGCGCCGCGCCAGCACGGCCTTGAGCAGGGCACCGTGCGGCAAGTCTTTTGGCAGCGCCTTGGCCTTCGGCAGCAGCACCAGCAGATGCGTGGCTGACGGAGTGGCGGGCAGGGTCTGGGATAGGGTGAGTTGTGCTAGCATGGTGGCCTCATGTTTGACTGTTGGGTTATGTCATTCCGGGCATGACCCGGAATCCAGCAATCCAAACAACTGGATTCCCGCCTTCGCGGGAATGACAATATTTATAGCCGCAATTATACGAGCTTCACCATGCGCCAATACTTAGATTTAATGCAACACGTGCTCACCCACGGCACGAAAAAAACCGACCGCACCGGCACCGGCACGGTCAGCGTGTTCGGCTACCAGATGCGCTTCAACCTGCAGGACGGCTTCCCTTTGGTCACCACCAAGAAGTGCCACATGAAATCCATCATCCATGAGCTGCTGTGGTTCCTGCAGGGCGACACCAACATCAAGTACCTCAAGGAAAACGGCGTCAAGATATGGGACGAGTGGGCGGACGAGAACGGCAACCTCGGCCCGGTGTACGGCAAACAATGGCGCTCGTGGGTCACGGCGGACGGGCGCGTGGTGGACCAGATTGCCGAAGTGGTGGAACAGATCAAAAAGAATCCGGATTCGCGCCGCCTGATCGTCTCGGCATGGAACGTGGGCGATCTGGATAAAATGGCGCTGGCACCATGCCATGCGTTCTTCCAGTTTTATGTGGCCCCCGCTTCGGCAAGCTCAGGACAGGCTTCGACAGGCTCAGGACAGGCTGGCAAATTGTCCTGCCAGCTCTACCAGCGCAGCGCGGACATTTTCCTCGGGGTGCCGTTCAACATCGCTTCCTACGCCTTGCTCACGCTGATGATGGCGCAGGTGTGCGGCCTTGAACCGGGCGACTTCGTGCACACCTTCGGCGATGCGCACCTGTACCTCAACCACATGGAACAAACGCGCGAGCAACTGTCGCGCGAACCGCGTCCGCTGCCGGTGATGCGCATTAATCCTGGCGCGAAGAATATTTTCGAGTTCAAATTCGAGGATTTCACGCTTGAGGACTATGACCCTCACCCGGCGATCAAGGCGCCGATAGCGGTATGAAGCGCGCCAGCAAAAAAGCGGTGGCCACCGCTCCGGCGCCAGACAGCCAACAGCTGGTGCAGTTGCTGGCCGACCTGCGCCGCTTCCGTGCAGAAGCGGAAAAGACCCAGAAAGCCTGCATGGATAAATGGCGTCCCCATATCCATAGCCGCGAATTCCTTCCTTCCGCAAAAAACATGGGCGCATACATCGGGCTGCGCCGCCATGATCTACGCCATGCCCAGTCCCTGCTTTCCGCGATTGGTCTATCTTCTCTCGGACGAGCCGAGGGGCACGTCCTCGCCAATCTCGATGCCGTCATCAACGCACTCGATGCGCTGACCGGTGCGCCTCCCGACCCGAATGAAATTCTGCGCACCGCGCAATCCTTCACCAAGGTCGGCAGTTACCTTAACCGCCAGACCATCCGCCTGTTTGGCGCTGCACCCCGTCATCGCTCAGTTCGAATCATGGTGACTTTTCCCAGTGAAGCCGCTGCGGATTATGAATTTGTGAAAGAGCTGGTCAGCCGCGGGATGGACTGCGCACGCATTAACTGCGCGCATGACGGCCCTGAAGCATGGCAGAAGATGGCGGCCTTCGTGCGCCAGGCGGAACAGGAAACCGGGCGCTCATGCAAAGTCCTGATGGACCTGGCCGGGCAAAAACTGCGTACCGGCTCCATTGCACCCGGCCACAGTGTCGTCCATCTCAATCCCAAGCGCGACGACCGCGGTGCCTTTGTGGAGTCCACAACCGTTATTCTGGATGGAAGCGGCCTGCCCGGGCGGGAAGCGGTTAAGGATGGATTGGGCCGCAGGATCCCGGCGCGGCTGAGTGTGGAGGAAAACTGGCTCAAGCGGTTAAAGCTGGAGGACAGGATCGAGTTTACCGATCTGCGTGGAAAGAGCGGCACGCTCATCGTGGATGAAATCCTGTCAGCAACCGAGATCAAGGCTTCATCAATGAACAGTGCCTATCTGGAGGAAGGAATAGCGCTGACCCACTTCCTGCATCGCAAGCGGAGCCATCCGGTGTTTGAGACATTGATTGGCCCGATTGATGCGCCGCCGCTGCCCATCGTGCTGAGGGTCGGGGATGCGCTCCAGCTCACCAATAATGATGCACCGGGCGCACCTGCCGAAATTGACGAAGAGGACAAGAGCATTACTCCCGCCCATATCGCCTGTGAACAACCCGCCGTCTTTTCATACCTCAAACCGGGAAACCGGGTGCTGATTGATGACGGCCATATCCACACCGAAGTCGAATCGCTGAATAGTGAAGGCGCATTGCTGAGAGTCACCCGCGCCCGGCCGCAAGGCTCAAAACTGGGGCCGGAAAAGGGGCTAAACTTTCCGGACACGAATTTGAATTTTCCGGCACTTACCGACAAGGACAAGCGTGATCTTGATTTCATCGTGGAGCATGCGGACATTGTCGGCTATTCATTTGTCCAGTCCGGCGAAGACATGGAGCAGCTGATTTCCGCACTGGCCGAACGGGGTGCGGACAATTTGGGTGTGGTGGCAAAAATCGAAACCAAGCTTGCCCTGAAGAATCTGCCCGAAATCATCATTCACGGCGCGGGAAGCCATCCCTTCGGCGTGATGATCGCGCGTGGTGACCTGGCCGTGGAAATAGGCTATGAACTGCTCGCGGAAACCCAGGAGGAAATCATGTGGCTGTGCGAATCCGCCCATGTCCCGGTCATCTGGGCGACCCAGGTACTGGAAGGGCTGGTCAAGCAGAACATGCCCTCGCGCGCCGAGGTCACGGATGCCGCGATGGCGGAGCGTGCCGAATGCATCATGCTCAACAAGGGGCCGTTTATCCTGGATGCGATAGATGTGCTGGATAACCTTGTCGCCCGGATGCAGTCGCACCAGACCAAGAAGACCGCACAGATGCGGGCCCTGCATTGGTAACCGGACTTGCCATGCCAGAAAAACAAATAGCAATCATCGTCGCGATGGCAAAGAACCGCACCATCGGCGTCAACAACACGCTGCCGTGGCGCATCCCGGAAGACCTCAAGCACTTCAAGGCGCTCACCATGGGGCATCATCTCATCATGGGACGCAAGACCTTCGATTCCATCGGCAAACCATTGCCGGGCCGCACCACTGTGGTGCTGACGCGCAACCGCAGGCTGAAGATAGACGGTTGCACTGTCGTGCATTCACTGCCCGAGGCAATCGCATCATGCGCACGCGACCCGCAGATTTTCGTGGTCGGCGGCGAGGACATTTACGCACAGTCGCTGCCGCTGGCGGATACGCTCTACATCACCGAGATTCAGCAGGATGCCATCGGCGATGCGGTATTCCCCGCATTCGACAAGGCGGAATGGCGGGAAGTGTCACGCGAAATACGCCATCAGGAAACGCCGCAGCCGCTGGAATATCACTTCGTCGAGTATCGACGCGACCAGAAGACAGAAGATAGAGGATAGGGGACAGCATGTTGTGTGCCGCCGTGCGGCACGCTCATCAAAACTGCGGCGCAGCCGCGACAACACTTCTGTCTTTTGATGGAACAACTAGCCATTCGACTAGGCTGGCAAACAACGCCAGCCAAGTCGCTGGTTATGTCATCTGTCCTCTGATCACCGCACGCAATCCACGTAATAGCGCGCCGTGCCGTTCTCTTCCGCCACCAGCCCGTGGATGTCGCTTTCGAAGCCGGGAAACTGCTGGTTGAAATCGCGCGCGAACTTCAGGTAATCCACGATGGTCTTGTTGAAGCGCTCACCGGGGATCAGCAGCGGGATGCCGGGCGGGTAGGGCGTCAGCAGCACGCTGGTGATGCGCCCTTCCAGTTCGTCGATCGATACGCGGTCTATCTCGCCGTGCGCCATCTTGGCGAAGGCGTCGGAGGGTTTCATCGCCGGTTCCATGTTGGACAGGTACATCTCGGTGGTCAGCCGCGCCACATCGTTGGCCTTGTAGATGCCGTGGATCTGCTCGCACAGGTCGCGCAGGCCGGTCTTCTCGTAGCGCGGATACTTGGCGATGAACTCCGGCAGCACGCGCCACAGCGGCTGGTTCTTGTCGTAGTCGTCCTTGAACTGCTGCAACTCGGTCACCATGGTGTTCCAGCGTCCCTTGGTGATGCCGATGGTGAACATGATGAAGAATGAATACAGGCCGGTCTTCTCCACCACCACGCCGTGGTCCGCCAGGTACTTGGTGACGATGGCCGCCGGGATGCCGGAGTCGGCAAAGTCGCCGTCCACATCCAGCCCCGGCGTGATGATGGTGGCCTTGATCGGATCGAGCATATTGAAGCCCGGCGCCAGCTTGCCGAAGCCGTGCCAGCGGTCATCCGCTCCCAGCATCCAGTCCTCGCGCGATGACATGCCCTCCTCGGCCAGGTAGTCCGGCCCCCACACCTTGAACCACCAGTCGGCGCCCCATTCTTCGTCCACCTTGCGCATGGCGCGGCGGAAGTCCAGCGCCTCGGCGATGGATTCTTCCACCAGCGCGGTGCCGCCCGGCGGCTCCATCATGGCGGCGGCCACGTCGCACGAGGCGATGATGGCGTACTGCGGGCTGGTGGAGGTATGCATCATATAAGCTTCATTGAAGCAGTCACGGTCCAGTTTGCGGGTCTGCGGTTCGCGCACCAGTATCTGCGAGGCCTGCGATAACCCGGCCAGCAGTTTGTGGGTGGACTGGGTGGAGAAGATCATCGACTCTTTCGCGCGCGGCCGGTATTTGCCGATGGCGTGCATGTCTTTGTAGAATTCATGGAAGGCCGCGTGCGGCAGCCAGGCTTCATCGAAATGCAGCGTGTCAATGCGCCCGTCCAGCATCTGCTTCAGTGTTTCCACGTTGTACACCACGCCATCATAGGTGCTCTGCGTGATGGTCAGGATGCGCGGTTTCAGCTTCTTGTTCTTGATGAACGGATTGGCGTCAATCTTGCGCTGGATGCTCTCCGGCTGGAATTCCTCCAGCGGAATCGGCCCGATGATGCCGTAATGGTTGCGCGTCGGCATCAGGAACACCGGGATTGCGCCGGTCATCATGATGGCGTGCAGGATGGATTTGTGGCAGTTGCGATCCACCACCACGATGTCATCCGGCGCAACGGTGGAGTGCCACACGATCTTGTTCGAAGTGGAGGTGCCGTTGGTGACGAAAAACAGGTGGTCGCAATTGAAGATGCGCGCCGCATTGCGCTCGCTGGCTGCTACCGGGCCGGTGTGGTCAAGCAGTTGGCCGAGTTCGTCCACCGAGTTGCACACGTCCGCGCGCAGCATATTTTCGCCGAAAAACTGGTGGAACATCCGTCCCACCGGCGATTTCAGGAAAGCCACGCCGCCCGAATGGCCGGGACAATGCCAGGAGTAGGAGCCGTCCTGCGCGTAATGCACCAGCGCGCGAAAAAACGGCGGGGCGAGCGAATCCAGATAAGACCTGGCCTCGCGGATGATGTGGCGCGCCACGAATTCCGGCGTGTCTTCGTGCATGTGGATGAAGCCGTGCAACTCGCGCAGGATGTCGTTCGGGATGTGGCGCGAGGTGCGCGTCTCGCCATAAAGATAGATCGGGATGTCGGCATTCTTGAAGCGGATTTCCTCCACAAAAGCGCGCAGGGTCTTCAGCGCAGTTTCGGTTTCTTCCTTGCTGCCGCCGCCGAATTCCTCATCATCAATCGACAGCAGGAAGGCCGAAGCGCGGCTCTGCTGCTGGGCGAACGAAGTCAGGTCGCCATAGCTGGTGATGCCCATGACCTCCATGCCTTCTTTTTCAATGGCATCGGCCAAGGCACGGACGCCCAGCCCGCTGGCATTTTCCGAGCGGAAATCCTCGTCAATGATGATGATGGGAAAGTTAAATTTCATAGTAGCTTCCTGATTGGAAATAAAAACTGCTCAAAACTATCGCAACTAAACATAGCGACATAAATAACGCCGCATAACGGCGTATACTGTTGGCGGTTCCATGCCAAAGGAGACGCCGTTATGCGAAAACTGGAAATTGCCGATTCCGAGATAATGCGTATCGCCATCCAACAAGAAATTGTCCG
>JACREC010000124.1 GCA_016218445.1 Nitrosomonadales bacterium | reverse complement strand
TATCTGAAAGAAATTGAATACCGCTACAATCATCGTCAGGAAAATATTTTCAGACTCTTCCTGAAGATTTACTTTGGTTACGTTTCGCCCTAATTACCATATTCTTTAAATCAAGTTTTTCTTCAATCAGCCCTTGTTGCTTCACCGTTGCATCCAGCACCTTCAATGTATGCAACAACTCTTTCAAATATCCCAACGGAAAGGCATTTGGCCCGTCCGACAATGCCTGCGCAGGATGCGGATGCGTTTCCACGAACAAACCGGAAATGCCTGCCGCCACTGCCGCGCGCGCCAGCACCGGCACGAATTCGCGCTGACCGCCGGAACTGGTGCCCTGCCCGCCCGGCAACTGCACCGAGTGCGTGGCATCGAATACCACCGGGCAACCGGTGTTGCGCATCACGGCCAGCGAGCGCATGTCCGACACCAGATTGTTGTAACCGAACGACGCACCGCGCTCACATACCATGATGTTATCCTGGCCACCGGCCTCGCGCGCTTTTTCCACCACGTTCTGCATGTCCCACGGCGACAGAAACTGCCCCTTCTTGATGTTCACTGGCTTGCCCGCTCGCGCCACCGCGTGGATGAAGTCGGTCTGGCGGCACAGGAAAGCCGGGGTTTGCAACACATCCACCACGGCGGCTACCGGCGCAATCTCTTCCATCGAATGTACATCAGTCAGCACCGGCACGCCAATCTGCTTTTTGACTTCGGCCAGAATTTTCAGTCCCGCATCCAATCCGAATCCGCGAAAGGATTTGCCGGAGCTGCGGTTGGCCTTGTCGTAAGACGACTTGTAAATAAACGGAACGCCAAGCTGCTGGCAAATTTCTTTCAACTGTCCTGCCGTATCCAGCGCCATCTGCCCGGATTCGATCACGCATGGCCCGGCGATCAAAAAAAGCGGGTGATTCAGCCCTGCGTCAAAACCGCACAGTTTCAAGCAGGCACCTCATTACCGTGATTCAAAACACTGTTCATGCCGCTACCTTCTGCCTGGCTTGCACACTCTGCCTGCACTGAATTGCTGCCTCGACAAAAGACTTGAACAGCGGATGTCCGTCACGCGGCGTGGAGGTGAATTCCGGGTGAAACTGCACGCCGACAAACCATGGGTGCATTGTTTGCGGTAATTCCATGATTTCCGGCAATGCCTCGCTCGGGGTACGCGCAGCGATCACCATCCCGTTTTTTTCCAGTATCGGCACGTAATGGTTATTGACCTCATAGCGGTGGCGATGGCGCTCATTGACTTCCGCGCCATAGATGCGTGCCGCCAGGGTGCCGGGCTTGATCGGGCAGCGTTGCGCGCCCAGGCGCATGGTGCCGCCGAGATCGGAGTCCGCGTTGCGCGTTTCCACCTTGCCATCGCGATCCAGCCATTCGGTGATGAGCGCCACCACCGGATGTTCGGTTTCCGGATTGAATTCGGTGCTGTTCGCATCGGCCATCCCCGCCACATCGCGCGCATATTCGATCACCGCAAGCTGCATGCCGAGACAGATGCCAAGGTAGGGTATTTTGTTCTCGCGTGCGTAGCGAATCGCCGCGATCTTGCCCTCGGTGCCACGCTTGCCGAAGCCGCCCGGCACCAGCACTGCATCAAGATGTTTCAAGCCGCTCACCCCGCCGCTTTCGACCGTTTCGGAATCCAGGTATTCGATGTTGACACGCGTTGAGGTATGGATGCCCGCATGACGCAAGGCTTCGATCAGCGACTTGTACGACTCGGTCAGATCGACATATTTGCCGACCATGCCGATGGTGACTTCATGCTGCGGATGCTCCAGCGCATCCACCAGCTTGCCCCAGACCGAAAGATCGGCGGGCGGAAGATTCAGCCTCAATTCCTCGCAAACAATGCGATCCAGCCCCTGCTTGTTCAGCATCTGCGGAACCTTGTAGATACTGTCCACATCCCACATCGAAATCACCGCCTCTTCGCGCACGTTGGAGAACAGCGAAATCTTGGCGCGCTCATCAGCGGGAATCGGGCGGTCTGCGCGGCACAGCAGCGCGGTGGGGAAAATACCGATCTCGCGCAGCTTCTGCACACTGTGCTGGGTCGGTTTGGTTTTCAGTTCGCCCGCGCTGGCGATGTAGGGCACCAGCGTCAAGTGGATGTATGCCGTGTCGCCACGGCCACGACGCAGCCCCATCTGGCGGGCGGCTTCAAGGAAAGGCAACGACTCAATATCGCCCACCGTGCCGCCGATTTCAATGATGGCCACATCGGCCTTGCCATCGTATGAGGCCGCCGCACCGCGCTCGATGAAAGCCTGAATTTCGTTGGTGATATGCGGGATCACCTGCACCGTCTTGCCGAGGTATTCGCCGCGGCGCTCCTTGCGGATCACGCTATCGTAAATCTGCCCGGTGGTGAAATTATTGGCCTTGCGCATCTTGGCCGAGACGAAACGCTCATAGTGGCCGAGATCCAGATCGGTTTCCGCGCCGTCTTCCGTCACGAACACTTCACCGTGCTGGAACGGACTCATGGTGCCCGGGTCAACGTTGATGTAAGGGTCCAGCTTGAGCAGTGTTACCTTGAGGCCGCGCGATTCAAGAATCGCCGCGAGGGAAGCTGCGGCGATTCCCTTGCCCAATGAGGACACCACGCCGCCGGTAATAAATATGTACTTGGTCATGGGGCGCAATGATACCGTAAAACGGCACCCCTTCAAAACGGGCTATAGCGTTCCAATTGCTTTCGGTAATATGAGCTTGTTGGGTTGCGGGGGCAGGATTTGAACCTACGACCTTCGGGTTATGAGCCCGACGAGCTGCCAGACTGCTCCACCCCGCGTCAGGAAGGGGTGCAACTATAGCAAAGCAGGGGAAGCCAGTCAAACACTATCCGCATTTTTCGACACTATTGGCAGAATCCGTTGCTGCTCCAGCGCCCACGCCACGTGCTCGCGCACCAGCGGTGACGCATGTTGCGCACGGGTTTGCAATGCGGCCAAAACTTCCGCACTCCTGGGCGCATTGCCCAGCGCCACAGCGATGTTGCGCAGCCATTGTTCATGACCGATGCGATGGATAGCGCTACCGGCAAGCTTTTCCTTGAAGGTAGTTTCTTCCCACGCAAATAATTCGGTGAGCGCAACATCATCCAGTCTGTGCCGCGCGACGAAATCCGCTTCCACGCTTTTGTGCGCGAAACGATTCCACGGACAAACCAGTTGGCAATCGTCACAGCCGTAGATGCGGTTGCCGATGAGCGGGCGCAACTCCAGCGGAATGCTGCCCTTGAATTCAATGGTGAGGTAGGAAATGCAGCGCCGTGCATCCAATTCATATGGTGCGACGATGGCTTGTGTGGGGCAGACTTCAATGCAGCGCTTGCAGGTGCCGCAATGATTTTCTTCCAGCGTATCTTTTTTTCCCGGCACATCTATGGGCAACGGCAGGTCGGTATAAAGCTCGCCCAGGAAAAAATACGAGCCATGCTTGCGCGACAGCAGCAAAGTATGTTTGCCGCGCCAGCCGAGGTGCGCCTTGTTTGCCAGTTCCACCTCCATCACCGGTGCGCTGTCGGTGAATACGCGATAGCTGAAATCGCCCACTGCGGCGCGGATTTTTTCCGCCAGTTTTTCCAGCCGGTTGCGCAGCACCTTGTGATAGTCGCGCCCCAGCGCATAGCGCGAAATGAACGCACGGCTGCCATTCTGCAACACCTCCCATCCATCCTTTGCATTCGCCGGGTAATAGTCCATACGCAGCGAAATGACGCGCAGCGTGCCGGGCACCAGCTCTGCCGGACGGCTGCGTTTGGCGCCGTGTTTTGCCATATAATCCATCTCGCCGTGATTGCCGCGCGCAAGCCATTCCAGCAGGCGCGCCTCGGCATCATCCAGTACGGTATCGCTGATGCCCACTGCCTGAAAGCCGAGCGCCCTGCCCCACTCCTTGATGTTGGCGGCGAGCGCTGCGTAATCCGTTTGAGAGGTTTCCATTTGCATAAGCCGGATGATAGCCGAAGTGGGGTAAGCAGGCATTCCGCCGCAAGGCGGAAGCTCGCAATATCCCTGCTGCTGGCCGATGAGGCCGCTACCGCGGCCTTCGCCGCACGGCTGGCAGGCACGCTCAAGGCAGGCATGGTGATTCATCTGCGCGGCGACCTGGGTGCGGGCAAGACCACGCTGGTGCGCGCGCTGCTCCATGCGCTGGGTCACACGGGGCGCGTGAAAAGCCCGACCTATACGCTGCTTGAGCAGTATGAAGCGGGTGGGTTACACTTGTGCCACTTTGACCTGTACCGCTTCTGCAGCAAGGAAGAATGGGAAACAGCGGGGTTTCGTGATGAGTTTAACGGGCGCAACGTGTGCATGGTGGAATGGCCGGAAAAGGCGCATGGCCTGGTGCCGCAGGCGGATGTGGAAATCCTTTTTGAGATATTACCCCATGGCCGCAACATCACCATCCGCGCCAACACAGAGACAGGCAGGGAATGTTTAAGATCATTGCCAAACTAGCCACAATGCTGTGCCTGCTCTGGCTGCCTAACGCGCAGGCAGCCATCACCATCAGTTCCGCACGCGTCTGGCCGGCGCAGGAATACACCCGCCTGACGCTGGAATCAAAACAGCCGGTTCGCTACAACATGTTCACCGTGAAGGATCCCGAGCGGCTGGTGATTGACCTGGAAGATGTTGATATCACCGATTCACTTAACGGACTCGCCGGCAAAGTCGGCAACGACGATCCCTACATCAAAAGCGTGCGCGTGGGCCGCTTCAAGCCCGGCGTAACACGGCTGGTGCTTGACCTCAAAGCCGAGGTGAAGCCACAGCTATTCAACCTCAAGCCTGTCGCTGAATATGGCCATCGCCTGGTGCTGGACATCTACCCTGCCGTTCCCATTGACCCCCTGATGGCACTGGTATTGCGTCCTGAAAACAAGCTTCCTGAACCAACTGTCACTCACGAAGAAAAACCAGCCGCCCCTGCACTATCCGAAACGCAGGAATTGCCCAGGATCGCTGAAACCCCTGTTGCCGAAGCACCACTGCCCACTGCGCCGAATGCGAGCGCCAAGCCAGACAAAATCCTTGCAAAAAGCAGTCCGGAAATCAGCACCCGCACATTGATCATCGCCATCGACGCCGGGCACGGTGGCGAAGACCCGGGCGCGCGCGGGCGCAGCGGCACATTCGAAAAACACGTCACGCTGGCTATTGCGCATAAACTGAAAGAATTGGTGGACGACACGCCGGGGATGCGCGGCGTGCTCATCCGCGACGGCGATTACTTCATCCCGCTCGGTGGGCGCGTGGAGAAAGCGCGGCAAATCCATGCCGACCTGTTCATCTCCATCCATGCCGATGCCTTCGTCAAATCGGACGTGCGCGGCTCCTCGGTGTTCGCCCTGTCCGAGCATGGCGCCACCAGCGCGGCAGCACGCTGGCTGGCAAAGAAGGAAAACGAGGCCGACCTGATCGGCGGCGTGAACATCGCGGTGAAGGATCCCTACCTCGCGCGCACCCTGCTCGACCTTTCGCAGACCGCCACCATCAGCGACAGCCTGAAACTGGCCAAACACGTGCTGGGCGAACTGGGTAGCATGAACACCCTGCATCGCGGCTTCGTCGAACAGGCCGGTTTTGCCGTGCTGAAGTCACCCGACATTCCCTCGGTGCTGGTGGAAACCGCCTTCATCAGCAACCCCGCCGAAGAGCGTCGCCTGAATGACGAGGATTACCAGAAAAAACTGGCACGCGCCATCCTCGGCGGCATCAAGCGCTACTTTGCCCAGAATCCCGCGCTCTCCAAGCAACGGCTGGCGCAGAACGGTTAACTCCGGCCTGCCGGGTGCGACAATTTGTCGCAGGCGGCGAAAAAAATGCTCTATATAATTCTGACGGGTCACCAACCAGCAAGGAACAACACTATGAATGCCGCGCATAACTCCTCCCACATCCGCAAATCCTTTCGAATTGCCATTGCCACAGCTCTCGCCCTGTTGCCGCTCATCGCAATGAACGACGCCCAAGCCTGCGTGGCCTGCGAAGACACCTTGTCCAAGGACTGGGGAACCCAGGGAATCAGCACGCACCCTGGCCTCACCGCCGACCTGTCATACAGCTACGTCAACCAAAGCCAGCAGCGCTATGGCTCCGGCACAGCCTCTTCATCGTTAATCAACTCTCTCTTGACTGCAGGCCAGGAAATCGAGGACTACACTACCACCCGGACGACCACGGCATCGCTCAACTACACCAGCGATACGTGGGGTGTGAACACCTTGCTTCCATACGTGCAACGGACACATGGCACATTTTCAAACACCGCCCCTTTAGGAAGCAGTTACCTCTCATCTTCTGACAACAGCATCGGTGACATCCGTGTCATCGGCAGATACTCCGGCTTCTCTGCCGACAAGACTGTCGGAGTCATCGCCGGAATCAAGCTGCCGACCGGTAGCACCAACTCAAACTTCAACGATGGCGTCACCCCGTTGGATCGCAGCCTGCAAATCGGCACTGGCTCAACTGACCTGATTCTGGGCGGGTTTTTTACTGGAACCGCCGGGGAATATGGCTGGTTCGCACAGGGCACCGTGCAACATGCCGTCGCAACAAAAACTATCACTGGCATGGACTATCACCCAGGCGATTCCTATTCGCTGAACACCGGTATACGCTATGCGAAATTCGGTGCCAAATTCACCCCCATGCTGCAACTCAACTATATACATCGCCAGTCGGACACCGGAGCAGGAGCCACCCCGCCCGACGCATTGACCCTCGGTCCCGCAACCGGCGGCACGCTGGTATATCTTGCTCCCGGTGCCTCTGTTCGGGTTGGCGGAGGAACATCCGTTTACGGCTTCATCCAACTACCCGTCTACCAGAACGTCAACTCCCTGCAGTTAAGTCCGCGCTATACTTTGACATTGGGAGTCAAACACTCCTTCGAATAAACCTGCCGGGAGGTTGTTTGCAAACGTGAATGCTTCAGAAAAATTTTCTTCATCTCTCAAAGGAACGCTGTTTGCAGCGCTCCTGCTTTCATTGTGCCTTGCCCAACCAGCAGGGGCCAGAGACTGGAACCTCAAGGACAAGGACGGCACGCACTACACCCTGTCCGGCCTACGCGGCAAATGGGTGCTTGTCAACTTTTGGGCACCGTGGTGTCCGTTATGCATCCAGGAAATACCCGAATTCATTTCGTTGCAACAACAGCACAAGGACTTACAGGTAATTGGCGTGGCGGTGATGTACAAAAACCGCGAGGAAGTCATGGACATGGTTAGCAAGAAATCCATCTCCTACCCCGTCGTGTTCGGAAACGAAGACACTGCCGGAGATTTTGGCGGAATAGATGGCATGCCGACGAGCTTCCTTTATTCCCCATCCGGCAAACTGGTCGGCCGTCACCAAGGCCCACTGACACAAAACGAAGTCGAACAGGCTATCGAACAAAAACCGGACGCCGCAGACCTATTCACCCGTTAGCACGCCCGCCGTGCCAAGTTCTGCAACAGGCGGCAGGATATTCTCCCTCACCCCCGGCCTAAGTTACGCATTCACCCCCGCACGCAACTGTATGGCCTGGTGCAGCTGCCGCTGTATCAATACGTGAACGGCGAACAACTCACCGCCAACTCCTCGTTCACCGTCGGCGTCAGTCACCGCTTCTGACGGCAACCGGCGTAGCGCACTCCGGCTGCTGATCCAGGATGCCGGATAAGAAAGAAAAAACCACTTCCCTTTGGTATACTGGAACGTAATTCCTGCATTGTTGCACGGAAACAATAATTCATTTTTACACTCTTCAGCCTGGGGAATAAATCCATGAACAATAAAATCACTACTGATGTCGCGCAGCTCAAAGAACGCCTTAATAAGGATGTCCGGGATGTTGAAGCCGCACAATCCCTGGGCAATATGTATTGCGACAACGGGGATGCCGGGCAGGCCGCCCTTTATTACCGGCATGCCCTTGACATAAACCCGGCCTTGTCCGGTGTGCGGACTGATCTTGGTGCGATGTATTGGCGCAATGAAAATATCAGCCTGGCTGAACAGGCTTTTCGTGAAGTGATTGCCCAGGATCCGGGCTTCGGTCAAGCCTATGTGAATCTTGGGTTATTACTGCAACATGCCAAAGGCAACGTTGCGGAAGCCCGCTCGGTCTGGCAACAACTGCTCAACATCAACCCCAACCATGAAATGGCAAGCAAGGCGCGCGACTTATTGCGGAATACCGAGGCGATGATTAATTAGCACAACATCCGCACGTGAGCACGCCGTGCCTACCCTGCCATGCTGCATGGGATACGCCGCCATTTACCGAACAACCGTCATGTTAGGATGCATCATTCGTCACGCTGGAGATAGTCAATGCCACGTTACTGGGTAATCGCTCCATTTGCGTCGAAAAACGCGGACATTTTCGACAAGGTTTGGCAATTCGATCTTGCCAACAACACAATCTCGATCGGGTGGAGTCAGATCGGAGATGTGTCAAAGATGAGCCGGGATGGACTCATTGAAGCGGTAGCGTCGGCCTATCCAGAGACACCCAACGCAACAAAGTCTCTCTTCGTCAATATGCTGTGGTCGTTCTACCACGAGATCAATCCTGGAGATATCGTCATTGCGCGAAAAGGTCGGAAGACCCTTACCGCAGTTGGCAAAGTAACGAAGACGGCTTTCTACGCTCCTGGAAGAAACCCGCACCTGGCATCACTCGGTAGCTCGCATCCAAACTTCTTAGAGGTTGGATGGCTGGATCAACCCCGCGACAAGGGGTTCCCCAATATTGTCTTTCCAATGCATTCGGTCTACGAGATCACTGAAAGCCAGTACCAGTCTCTGGTCGAAGGAACAATCACAGAGTCAGTCGCTGGCTTGGCCGAGGCAGTCGAAGACCAGAACGCTTTTGTGTTGGAAAAGTACCTTGAGGAATTTATCGTCAGCAACTTCGAGGCAATATTCAAGGGTAAACTGAAAATCTACGAAGATGCGGAAGGCTTGGATGGCCAGCAGTACGCCACTGATATCGGCCCTATTGACATTCTGGCTATGGAACCAGCATCGGCCTCGTTCGTGGTAATTGAATTGAAGAAGGGGCGCCCCTCGGATCAGGTTGTCGGGCAAATTCTTCGGTACATGGGCTGGGTCAAGAAGAATCTCTGTAACGATGGTCAAGCGGTTAAGGGCCTCGTGATCTGCCGCGACCCAGATCCGAAGCTCTCCTATGCGCTGACAATGACCAATAACATCGATGTCCGATACTACAGTGTGTCGTTTGCTCTAAAAGATGCGCCTTAACCTCTCGGTCAGCCCGCATAGGGCGCATTAGCCGCAAGGCGTAATGCGGCCGGATGTTTGAACCATGCGGCGGGTTACGCTGCGCTAACCCGCCCTACGAGCACTAAGAAGCTGCCTTAAAAATTCGCGAGGAGGGATGGATGCAAGGCGTACGGAACGCAGAAACCGGAATGTACACAAAGTACATGAGGATTTCGAGTACCGCGCAACGCCGCAGACGCCCTCCGCAGCAATTTTTAAGACAGCTTCTAAGCCGGAAACACCCCTGTGCTTAAATAGCGATCCCCACGGTCGCATACGATGAATACGATGGTCGCGTTCTCGACCTGGCGTGAAACGCGCAACGCCACGGTCAGCGCGCCGCCGGACGAGATGCCGCAGAAGATGCCTTCCTCCCGCGCCAGGCGGCGCGTCATTTCTTCCGCTTCCTGCTGGCTGACATACTCCAGCCTGTCCACGCGCCTGGGGTCGTAAATTTTTGGCAGGTAGGTTTCCGGCCATTTGCGGATGCCGGGAATTTGTGCGCCCTCTTCCGGTTGTGCGCCGATGATCTGGATGGCTGGATTTTTTTCCTTGAAGTAGCGCGAGCAGCCCATGATGGTGCCGGTGGTGCCCATGCTGCTGACGAAATGGGTGATGCGGCCCTGCGTGTCGCGCCAGATTTCCGGGGCGGTGCCTTCGTAGTGCGACAGCGGATTATCCGGGTTGGCGAACTGGTCGAGGATGATGCCCTTGTCCTCGTCGCGCAGCTTGTCCGCCGTGTCGCGCGCCAGTTCCATGCTGCCTTCTTTCGGCGTCAGCACCAGTTCCGCGCCGAACGCGCACATGGTCTGGCGGCGTTCCATGCTCTGGTTATCCGGCATCACCAGGATCATTTTATAGCCGCGTATAGCCGCCGCCATTGCCAGCGCGATGCCGGTGTTGCCGCTGGTCGCCTCGATCAGCGTATCGCCCGGCTTGATGTCGCCGCGCGCTTCGGCATGGGCAATCATCGAGAGGGCCGGACGGTCTTTCACCGAACCGGCTGGATTGTTGCCTTCCAGCTTGGCCAACAACACGTTGCTGCTGTTGCCTGGAATACGCTTGAGCCCGACCAACGGGGTGTTGCCGACAAAATTTTCTATGGATGGGTACATCGTCTTGCTTCCATATTGCTAAAGAACGCCATGATAACTGGGGCGCTGTATAACTGCATAGCGATTGGTTGCCATTCTAAAAATAAAACCCCGCCAAGCTTGCGCCGGGCGGGGCTGCCAGAAATAGCTTGAGGATGCGCTGGATTACTTCCTGGCGGGCTTCTCTTCTTTCTTGGCATCCGCTTTTGCGGGCTTGCTGCCGGCCTTTGCAGGTTCAGCTTCTTTGGCTTCTGCTTTTGGTTCTTCTTTCTTGGCTTCGGCTTTTTTGGCGTCCGCTTTCTTCTCGGCCTTGGCGGGAACAGCGCCGTCCACGGTCAACTCGGAACGCATTTTTGCCACGGTCTTGTCGCCGAAACCCTTGACGTTTTTCAGGTCGTCCACGCTCTTGAACAAGCCGTTCTTCGTGCGGTATTCGATGATGGCTTGAGCCTTCACCGGCCCGATTCCTTTCACCCCATCCAGTTCTTCCCTGGTTGCCGTGTTCAGGTTAACGGCGGCCAGCGCCATGCCGGAAAAGGCGAAGAATGCGAGCAATATCAGTAACAGTTTTTTCATTGTATTTCCTTTGCAAAAATTAAACGGCACACACCGTGCAGAGAAACGAGCGAGAACAATCTAAGTTGACGCACTCAACAAATAATTCGCATAGCGCGCCACGCCCTGCTCCACATCCAGGAACGGCTCGTCATATCCTGCCGCGCGCAGCGCCCCCATATCGGCCTGCGTATAGCTCTGGTATTTTCCTTTCAACTGCTCCGGGAATGGGATGTAGCGTATCAATTGCTGCAGCTGCATTTCTTCCAGCGCCAGCGCGCCCTCACCTTGTGCGCTGCGCAGGGTGTTGACAGTGGCGACAGCCACATCGTTGAAGCTCTGCGCCTGCCCCGTGCCGAGATTGAAAATGCCGGATTTACCGGGGTGCTCGAGGAAGTGCATGTTGACCTTGACCACATCCTCCACCGAAATGAAATCGCGCAACTGTTCACCATTCGCATAACCATCGTACCCCTCGAACAGCTTCACATGCCCCTCGGCACGGTACTGGTTGAAGAAATGGCAAGCCACCGACGCCATGCGCCCCTTATGCGCTTCGCGCGCACCATAAACGTTGAAGTAGCGCAGGCCGACGATCTGCGTAGTGCGCCTGTTCCAGCGGCGGCGCACCACCTGGTCGAACAGGAATTTGGAATAACCGTAGACATTGAGCGGCGCCTCGAATTCGCGGCTTTCGCGGAATACCCTGCCTGCGCCATAGACGGAAGCGGATGAGGCATACAGCAGCGGCACTTCCTCGTTCTGGCAGTAATTCAGCAACTCCAGCGAATAGCGGTAGTTGTTCTTCATCATGTAGCGGCCATCTCTTTCCATGGTGTCGGAACACGCGCCCTGATGCAGCACCGCGGTCAGCAGCCCGTCGAAGAACCCATCATTCAGCTTGGCGAAGAAATCTTCCTTGTCCAGATAATCGGCGATGTCGCAATCCGCCAGATTCCTGAACTTGTCGGCATGCGTGAGATTGTCCACCGCGATAATATTGTTCTCGCCGCGCCCGTTCAGCGCCTTCACCAGATTGGAACCGATAAACCCTGCTGCTCCTGTCACCACGTAGTACATAGCTATTTGCCCATATCCTGAATTATTTCTTCACGGCTCACCACCGCCGTACCCAGTTTACCCACCACGATACCGGCAGCGCGGTTGGCGATGCGCACGGCATCACGCAAATCCGCGCCGCTCGCCAGCATTACCGCCAATGTCGCAATCACCGTGTCGCCCGCGCCGCTGACGTCGAATACTTCGCGCGTTTGCGTCGGCTCATGCAACACTTCATTGGCGCGATACAGGCTCATGCCATCCTCGCTGCGCGTCACCAGCAGCGCGTCGAGTTGCAATGTCGTGCGCAGCTTTTCCGCTTTCACATTGAGCTCGGCTTCGGTTTTCCAACTGCCCGCCACTTCACGAAACTCGCTGCGATTCGGCGTGAGCAAAGTTGCGCCGCTATAACGGGCGTAATCATCGCCTTTGGGATCAACCAGCACCGGCTTGCCTGCCGCACGCGCAGACCGGATCATCTCGGCGATGTGCGCCAGCCCGCCCTTGCCGTAATCGGACAGGATCACCACGTCGGCGAGCGGCAACTGGGCGCGAAAATCTGCCAGTGCGGCATGCAGCACTTCGTGGCTGGGCGGCGTTTCAAAATCAATCCGTAGCAATTGCTGGTGCCGCGCGACGGCGCGCAACTTGACGATGGTGGAAATGCTGTTATCACGGTGCAGCAGGGCATTCAGGTTATCGTGCTTATTAAGCAATTTTTCCAGGCACGCGCCCGCCTCGTCATCACCGACCACAGACAACAGCGTGCATTGCGCGCCAAGCGCCGCGATGTTGCGCGCCACGTTGGCCGCGCCGCCGGGGCGCTCCTCGACGCGCGCAACCTTGAGCACCGGCACCGGCGCCTCGGGCGAAATACGCTCGACTTCGCCGAACCAGTAACGGTCCAGCATGACATCGCCGACCACCAGCACACGCGCGTGCCCAAATGATGGCAGGGCAAATGACGGCAAGGCGTTCATGCCACTCCTCCGATCTGTTGTGAAATTTCCTGCAACGCCCGCAGCGGATCGGCGGCACGGGTGATGGGGCGCCCGATCACCAGGTAGCTCGCCCCGTTTTCCAATGCGGCGCGCGGCGTCATCACGCGCATCTGGTCATCGGCAGCGGCATCTGCCGGGCGGATGCCGGGCGTGACCAGGCAGAATTTATCCCCACACTCACGGCGCAACAAAGCGGCTTCCTGCGCGGAACACACCACGCCGTCCAGCCCGCTATCGCGCGCCAGAGTGGCCAGACGCAGCACCAGATCAGCAGGAGTGGTGTTCATCCCCAATTCAGATAAATCTTCCTGCGCCATGCTGGTGAGCAACGTCACGGCAATCAGCTTGGGCGGGCGTGCCGCCTGTGCCACGGCATTGCGCGCCGCTTCCATCATCCTGCGCCCGCCCAGCGCATGCACGTTAACCATCCACACCCCCAGCGCGGCGGCGGCCTTGCACGCCTGCGCCGTGGTGTTGGGAATGTCGTGGAATTTCAGATCGAGGAACACCTCGAAACCGCGCTGCATGAATTGCTCCACCAGTTGCGGCCCTGCAACAGTGAACAACTCCTTGCCCACCTTGAGGCGGCACAGCGCGGGTTCCAGCCGTGCCACCAAGTCCAGTGCCGGGGCAGCTTCCGGATAATCGAGTGCGACAATGATTCTGGGGTTGTTAAATTGGGTGTCGGTCATACAGTCAGTCCGTTTTCTTCACTTCTTCTTGGCGAATAAGTTTCCCATCCGTGGCAGGCCGGGCAATGCCAGTAGAACTGGCGTGCCTTGAAACCGCAACTGCTGCAACGGTACATCGCCAGCGAACGCGTGCGCTGATGCACCAGCTTCTTCACCATCTCCACATCGGCACGGCGATCACCGGATATTTCCAGCAGGCGCGCCTCCAGCAATTTATCCAGCCCAAGCAGGGTCGGATTGCGCTGCAATTCATCACGCACCAGCCTGTATGCCGTCTCCGCGCCATCACGTCGCAGGATGGCATGAAACAGCACATTCATCAAATCCAGCGAGGGATATTTGGCGAGATAACCCTGCAACACGGCGATACCCGTATCTGCGTGGCCGGTCTGGCGATAAGCCTCCAGCAGATGTTCCGCCACCAGCGGCAGGTACTGCGGGTTCTGCTGTTCGATGCGCTTCCAGATTTCGATGGCGTTCGTATAACGCTGCGCCGCGCTCTCCATGTCGCCCAGCAGCATGGAGGCGCGCACTGCCTGCGGATGCGCCTCCAGCGCCTGTTCCAGATGCGCACGTGCCGCATCCGTCTGCTTGCGTGCGATCTCGGCGGCGGCCAGTTCGCAATAGAAGAACGCGGCTTCCTTGCTGTGCGGCTGGCCGGAGATTTCCGTCAGGCGCTGCGTCACGCCTATGGCCTTGAGCCAATCCTTTTCCTTCTGGTACAACTCAAGCAAAAAATCCAGCGCGTGCCTGGCATAAGGCGTGTCATGCAATTGCTTGAATAATTCCTCGGCGCGGTCCAGTATCCCGGCCTTGAGGTAATCCTGCGCCAGCTCGAACAATGCCTGCTGCCGCTTGTCCTCTTCCAGATCGGCGCGCTCAACCAGGTTCAGGTGCATGCGCAGCGCACGATCCACCTCGCCGCGGCGGCGGAATAAACTCCCCAGCGCAAAGTGCAACTCGACTGTTTGCGGATCGACCTTTACCACCTCGATGAATGCCTCGATGGCCTTGTCCTGCTGCTCGTTGAGCAGAAAGTTGAGTCCCTGGAAATAGGAGCGCGGCAACACACTGGATTCTGACAACAGTTGCTTGATGTCGATGCGCGCCGCCAGCCAGCCCATGCCGAAAAACAGCGGGAAGACCAGCAGCATCCATGGTTCGAATTCCATAAGCGGCGGGTTGGATCAGGAAGGTTGTATGGGAATCTGCTGGGTTTCGCCGACACCGGCAAGCTTATTTTTCAGGCGCAACTCACGCTTGAGCACGGCAATTTCCCTGCGCTGCCGGAAAATATTCCCCAGCACAGCGAGCATGCCTACGCCCACACCGACGGCAAAAAACAGCAGCAGGACAACCACCAGCGAAGATTGCCATTCATAGCCGAAAAAATAGCGCAGCACCACGGGCTGGTCATTCTTCACGGCGAAGCCGAGCAGCATAAGAAACAAGATGGCACGCAATAGCCAGGTCAGATAACGCATGATTTTCACGCAATAAATTTCATGTGCGAATTAACGGGCATGGTAATCATGCCGCCCTTGATGATGAAACCCGCCACGCCCGTTTCCCTCTCTCCTAACTCTCTCCCGCAAGCGGGAGAGAGGGACGCGGTCTCGCTACGCGAGTTTTACGTTAACCAGAGATTTCCGGCAACAATAACACGAATGGGTAAAAAATTGGCGGCACCATCTTGCGACAGGCCGCCAATTTAACAGCTACATGACCACCCTTCGGCATAACCAGCGGCTTGGCTGTCGTCTGTTGATAGCCTAGCCGAATGGCTAGTAGTTACACCAGGTTTTAGAGCGGTGGATAATCGACCCGTTCACGCAACTCCTTGCCAGCCTTGAAATGCGGCACGTGCTTGGCCGGCACCTGCACTTTTTCGCCGGACTTGGGATTGCGTCCGGTCCGCGGCGGGCGGTAGTTCAGCGAAAAACTGCCGAAGCCGCGGATTTCGATTCGTCCGCCGCGTGCCAGGATTCCAGCCATGGTATCAAGAATTACTTTGACCGCCAGTTCGGCATCTTTAGCCAGCAGTTGCGGATAACGCTCCGCCAGTTTGGCGATGAGATCAGAACGTGTCATTTCACTACCCCTTACTGGGCGTCAACCTTGCTGGTGTCCAGCTTCGCCTTGAGCAAGGCGCCCAGATTGGTAGTGCCGGCAGAGGTCGTGTTGTCCGCAGTGAACTTCTGCATCGCGGATGTTTCCTCGGCTTTGTCCAGCGCCTTGATCGAAAGGTTGAGGCTGCGGTTTTTTCTGTCCACATTGATGATCATGGCCGTTACCGCATCGCCTTCCTTGAAGTGGCTGCGGATGTCCTCGACACGGTCGGCGGACACTTCGGATGCCTTGAGGTAGCCTTCGACATCGCCATCCAGAGTGATGGTCGCACCCTTGGCATCAATTGCCTTGACCACGCCTTTCGCTACGCTGCCCTTGTCGTGCATCGCGATATAGCTGTTGAAGGGATCGCCATCCATCTGCTTGATGCCCAGCGAAATGCGTTCGCGCTCCACATCGATTGCCAGCACCACCGCTTCGATTTCATCGCCCTTCTTGTAGTTGCGCACGGCTTCTTCGCCGGGCATGGCCCAGGACAGGTCAGACAAGTGCACCAGGCCGTCGATGCCGCCATCCAGACCGATAAAAATACCAAAGTCGGTAATGGACTTGATCTGTCCCTTCACCTTGTCGCCCTTCTTGTGGTTCAGGGCAAAATCGTCCCACGGGTTGGATTGGCATTGTTTCATACCGAGGGAAATGCGGCGGCGCGCTTCGTCGATTTCCAGGATCATTACTTCGACTTCGTCGCCCAGGCTCACCACCTTGGAAGGATGCACATTCTTGTTGGTCCAATCCATTTCGGACACATGCACCAGCCCTTCGATGCCCGGCTCGATTTCCACGAACGCACCATAGTCGGTCAGGTTGGTCACCTTGCCGAACAGGCGGGTGCCTTGCGGATAGCGGCGCGCCAAGCCGTTCCACGGGTCATCGCCCATTTGCTTGATGCCGAGGGAAACACGGTTCTTCTCCTGGTCGAACTTGAGTATCTTGGCTTCGACTTCATCGCCCACCGCCAGCACTTCGGAAGGATGCTTGACGCGGCGCCATGCCAGATCGGTGATATGCAACAGGCCATCGATGCCGCCCAGATCCACGAACGCGCCGTAGTCGGTGATATTCTTCACGATACCCTTGACGATTGCGCCTTCTTTCAGGTTTTCCATCAAAGCCTGGCGGTCGGCTCCCACACTGGCTTCCAGCACGGCACGGCGCGAAACTACCACGTTGTTGCGCTTGCGGTCCAGCTTGATGATCTTCAATTCCATGGTCTTGTTTTCGTAAGGCGTGGTGTCCTTGACCGGGCGGATATCCACCAGCGAACCGGGCAGGAATGCGCGGATGCCGTTCACCATGGCCGTCAGGCCGCCCTTGACCTTGCCGCTGACGAAACCCTCTACGACCGTGCCTTCCTCCATTGCCACTTCCAGCTCATGCCATGCGGCCAGGCGTTTGGCTTTCTCGCGCGACAACTTGGTTTCGCCATAGCCGTTTTCCAGCGATTCGATCGCCACGGTGACGAAATCACCCGGCTTGACCTCAACCGCACCGGCGGCATTGAAAAATTCCTCGACCGGGATAAAACTTTCCGATTTCAGACCGGCATTCACCACCACCACGTTGTGATCAATGCGCACGATTTGTGCAGTGATCAATTCACCCGCGCGCATTTCCTTGCGTGTCAGGCTTTCTTCAAACAGGGAGGCAAAACTTTCCAGATCGGCTACAGCAGTATTAGCATTCATTTATGAATATATCCAAGACAAACCCGCTTTGGCGGGGGGTTGGTTAAAAATCCCGAACGAGGGGCTCGTTGCGGGGCTTAATTACGCGCGGTAGCTTGCCAGCACTTTCTGCACCGCCTGCTCGATGGTCAAGTTGGTGGTGTCGAGCAAACCTGCTCCCGGCGCCTGTTGCAGGGGAGCCACGCTGCGCTGGCTGTCTCGCTCGTCGCGGGCGCGGATATCCTGCAAAAGGGCGGCGATATTAGCACCCATTCCCTGTTCCGGCAACCCCATTTCTTTTTCCATCAATTGCTTATAACGCCGCTCCGCGCGTGCCTCGGCACTGGCGGTCAGGAATACTTTCAACACCGCATCGGGAAACACCACCGATGCCATATCGCGTCCGTCCGCCACCAGCCCCGGCGCACGGCGGAAAGCATGCTGCCTGTCCAGCAGCGCAGCGCGCACCGCAGGCAGCACCGCCGCTCTGGAAGCAGCAGCGGCGCACTGCTCGGAACGCAGTTCGTCGCCGGCCTTTATTCCATCCAGCCAGATGTCCGCACCCTCGAAGCGTATCTCCATGCGCGCAGCCAACCCAGCCAGCGCAGCCTCATCATCCAGCGCCACGCCGTGCCGCTGCGCGGCCAGCGCCAATAGGCGATACAGCGCCCCGCTGTCGAGAAAATGGAAGCCAAGCTGCTGCGCCACCCGTTGCGCCACTGTGCCCTTGCCGGAAGCGGAAGGGCCGTCAATGGCGATCACCGGCACGGCCTTGACCACCTCGGCAAAGCGCTCGAAATAGTCCGGGAAAGTCTTGGCTACGCACTTGGGGTCATTGATGCACATCCCCTCCGCGCCAAAGGCCGCGAGCGAGAAGCACATCGCCATGCGGTGGTCGTCATAGGTGTCAATCGCGGCGTGTTTGATTTGTGCTGGCGATGTAATGCGAATGTAATCCGCACCCTCTTCCACTGTTGCACCCACTTTGCGCAACTCCGTTGCCATCGCCGCGATGCGGTCGGTTTCCTTGACGCGCCAGCTGGCGATATTGCGCAGCGTAGTCGTGCCCTCAGCGAATAGCGCGACTACCGCCAGCGTCATCGCGGCATCCGGGATGTGATTGCAATCCAGGTCTATTGCCTTGAGTCGCCCGGAAAGCGGCGTGCGCGCCTCCATCCAGTTCTCACCCTGTTCGATTTGTGCACCCATTAATTCCAGCGCCTCGGCGAAACGCACATCGCCCTGGATACTGTCACTGCCTACGCCTTCGATGCGCACCGGCCCACCGCCGATGGCTCCGGCAGCGAGAAAATACGAGGCCGATGAGGCATCGCCTTCCACATAAATCGCGCCTGGTGATACGTAACGGCTACCCGCTGCAACTGTGAAGCTGCGCCAGCCATCGCGCTGCACAATCACGCCGAAGCGTTCCATCATCGCCAGTGTGATCTCGATATACGGCTTGGAAATCAGATCGCCCACCACTTCGACCTTCACCGTGCGACCCAGCAACGGCAACGCCATCAACAGTGCTGTCAAAAATTGGCTCGACACGTTGCCCTTCACACTCACCACTTCCTCTCCCTGAATGGGAGGGGGCTGGGGAAAGGGTGAACGTATCTCCAATGGCGGAAACCCATCGTTGCCCAGATAGCGGATGTCCGTGCCAAGTTCGCGCAACGCATCCACCAGATCGCCTATCGGACGCTCGTGCATGCGCGCCACACCGGACAGCTTGTAGTCTCCACCGGACAACGCCAGTGCGGCAGTCAGCGGACGAAACGCGGTTCCAGCATTACCCAGGAACAACTCTGCCTGCTTGACCGGGAAATTCCCGCCACAACCCTGCACACGGAACACATGCGATTCCAGTTGCCCCACGCCGACACCCAGTGTGCGCAGGGCATCCAACATGCGCTCGGTGTCATCCGACAACAGCACATCGCGTATCTCGGTCGTGCCTTGCGCCAAGGCCGACAGCAACAGGATGCGATTGGAAATGCTTTTCGAACCGGGCAGGCGCACCGTGCCGCGCGCGGACAACAAGGGGGGCAGGTCAAGAAATTCGCGGGAAGTCATGTGGCAGGTTAAACGCGACTTTATTGTTGCGTCCAGTTGCCGCGCACTTGGCTAGCCAAACGGAATATCTCCTCCAGCTTGGCGGCATCACGGTTTTCCAGCGCCTGATACAGGACATAGAGTTCGTCCGCGTATTGCTGCAGCTCGCGCAGCAAGGCGTCGCGGTTGGCAAGACTGATATCGCGCCACATTTCCGGCGAACTGGCGGCGATGCGGGTGAAATCGCGAAAGCCGCTTGCGGCAAAGGACAGCAGCAGGTCGCGGTTGTCGCGCTGTGCCAGATCGTGCACCAGCGCAAACGAGAGCAGGTGCGGCAGGTGGCTCACCGCTGCAAATACCTGGTCATGTTGTTGCGGTGTCAATACACTCACCACGGCGCCGCACAATTCCCAAGCAGTGCGCACGCGCGCCACTGCCTCATCAGAATTTTCTGGCAGGGGTGTCAGCACCACCTTCTTGTCCTGGTATAAATCGGCGCGCGCCGCCGCCGCGCCGCTTTGTTCGGCGCCAGCAATGGGGTGAGCGGGAACGAACTGTGCGACTCTCGCACCGAGGTGACGGCGAGCCGCTTCTATCACGTCGCACTTGGTGCTGCCGCCATCGGTAACCAGGGTGTGTGCGCCCAGATGCGGCGCGATGCGCGCCAGGATGTCAGCCATCTGCGCCACCGGCGTGGCGAGCAGCACCAGATCGGCATCGCCCAACTCTGCCGCAAGATCGGAGCCAACTCGATCGATGATGCCGAGTTGCCTGGCCTGCTCAAGCGTTTGTGCGCTACGCCCGAAGCCTACTACTTCTACAACCACATTCGCCTTGCGCAAAGCCAGCGCAAACGAGCCGCCGATCAGGCCGGCGCCGAAGATGATGATTTTTTTGTATTGCAGCTCGGGCATAAGCAGTCCCTCATTAGCTTCTACCCCCTCCCTAACCCTCCCCCTGCAAGGGGGAGGGAATCAAATTCCTTCCCCCTTGCAGGGGGAAGGTTGGGATGGGGGTAGAAACGATTTTTCCGCGAATCTTCCTTAAAGCATGCGCCCGATTGCCTTGGCAATCACACCCAGCGTGCCCATCAGCTTTTTCAGCTCCTGCGGAGTCAATGCCTGGTCGGCATCGCACCACGCTTCGCACGGGTTGGGGTGCATTTCGACCAGCAGGCCGTCCGCGCCTGCCGCAATGGCGGCTTGCGACAATGCGGGCACCATCCATGCCTTGCCGCCCGCGTGCGAAGGGTCAACGATCACCGGCAAATGGGTTTCCTTTTTCAGCACCGGGATAGCCGTCACATCCAGCACGTTGCGATAATAAGTTTCGAAGGTGCGGATGCCGCGTTCGCAGAAAATGATGTTGTGGTTGCCGCCCGC
This sequence comes from Nitrosomonadales bacterium, assembly GCA_016218445.1. Taxonomy (GTDB): domain Bacteria; phylum Pseudomonadota; class Gammaproteobacteria; order Burkholderiales; family Gallionellaceae; genus CAITJF01. The sequence continues at coordinate 10,483 of JACREC010000124.1, read as the reverse complement.
CGCGATGTATTCCGCCGACATCAGCCACTCGGCAATCGTGGCCGACATGCCGCGCTTGAGGATCACCGGCTTGTTGATGCGCCCCACTTCCTTGAGCAAATCGAAATTCTGCATATTGCGCGTGCCGATCTGGATTACATCCACATCGTATTCCATGAACACATCGATCTGGCGCACGTCCATCAACTCGGTGACGATGGGCAGCTTGTATGGGCTGGCCGCCTTGCGGAACATGTCCAATCCCTCCTTGCCCTTGCCCTGGAAAGCGTAAGGGCTGGTGCGCGGCTTGAACGCACCGCCGCGCATCAGGCGGCATCCTGCCTCATGCACATATTTGGCGGACAAATCCATTTGCTGCTGCGTTTCCACCGAGCACGGCCCGGCAATAACCTGTATCTGGTTGCCGCCCAGCGGGATTCCGCCGATGTCGATGACGGTATTTTCCTTGTGCGATTCGCGCGAGACGATTTTGTATTGCTTGGCGATGTGCATCGCCGATTCCACACCGGGCAGCGAGGTGAACATTTCCTCGGTCAGGGGGCGTTCGTCACCAATCGCGCCGATCACGGTGCGCTCGATGCCGCGCGAGATGTTGGCTTTCAAGCCCGCTGTTTCCAGCCTCTTCACCACTGCGCCGATTTGCCCGTCAGTGACATCTTTCCCCATTACGATAATCATGCTGTTTCCCCCAGTACCTGCTTTAGTGCAGACAAAAATTTTTCGTTTTCTGATTCCAAACCTATGCTCACCCGCAAATAATCCGGCATATCGTAGCTGGCGATAGGCCTTACGATAACCCCGAGTTCCAGCAGGCGGCGATACATCTTCATGCCATTGCCAATCTTGAAGCTGATGAAATTCCCATACGACGGAATGAACTCCAGCCCCAATTTGCCCAGCCCCTGCGTGATCTGCACCATACCGCGGCGGTTGAGCTCATGGGTCTGCCTGACGAAGGCCTCGTCCCGCAACGCCGCCGTGGCGGCGGCCTGCGCCACACTGTTGACGTTGAACGGCTGGCGCACGCGGTTCATCATGTCTGCCACCTGCGCGTTGGCGAACGCATAACCCACGCGCAAACCGGCTAGGCCGTAGGCCTTGGAGAAAGTGCGCGAGATGATCAGGTTAGGAAAATCCTTCAGCCAGCTCACGCTGTCATAGCGGCATTCCGCTGGCAGGTATTCGTTATACGCCTCGTCCAGAACAACCAGAATATTCGCCGGCAACGCGCGCATGAAATCCAGTAAATCCGTCGCACTCAGGAATGTGCCGGTCGGGTTGTTCGGGTTGGCGATGAACACCAGCCTGGCTTGCTGCTCCACGGCAGCCTTGCGCATCGCATCCAGATCATGGCCATAATTGATCGCGGGCACGCTGATGCCCGTCGCGCCCACCGCCTGCGTCGCCAGCGGATATACCGCAAACGCATGGGCCGAGTACACCGCCTTGTCACCGGGCGCGAGAAAGGCGCGCGCGGCCAGTTCCAGCATGTCGTTGGAACCGTTGCCCAGCACCATGCGCTCATGTTCGACGCCATAACGTTTGGACAGCGCATCCTTCAATTCGAAACCGTTGCCGTCCGGATACAAGGCGATGGTCTTGATCGCCTCGTGCATCGCGCCCACGGCCAGCGGGCTGCAACCGAGCGGATTCTCGTTGGAGGCCAGTTTGACGATGCCGCTGACGCCCAGCTCGCGCTCCAACTCGGCGATCGGCTTGCCGGGCTGGTAAGGCGCAATGGAGCGGATATAGGGTGGCGCTAGATCACAGTAATTCATCAGCCAAAGTTCCGGAACAACGCGCCGCTCGGCATCACGAGGCAACCGGGTATGAACCCAGCACCTTCACGAATGCGGCGACCTGTTTCAACTCGACCAATGCAGCGGCCACTTTTTTGTCGGACTGATGCCCTTCGATGTCCAGGAAAAACACGTATTCCCACAGGCCGGAACGCGCCGGGCGTGATTCCAGTTTGGTCATGCTGACACCGTGCCTGGCAAGCGGCGCCAGCAAATCATGCACCGCACCCGGACGATTCGCGGCGGACATCACCAGCGAGGTCTTGTCGCGTCCGGACGGCGCCACGTCATGGCTGCCGATCACCAGAAAGCGCGTGGTATTTTTGGCGTCGTCCTCAACGTTTTCCACGCACACCGACAAGCCGAAATATGCGCCCGCCTGGCTGCCTGCTATCGCCGCGCTGTCGGGCTGCTCCGCCGCGAGGCGGGCCGCTTCGGCGTTGCTGGCAACTTGAATACGCGCCGCATGCGCCAGGTTGGCATTCAACCAGCCCTGGCATTGCCCGAAGGATTGCGGATGCGAATAAACGGTTTGAATATCGCCCAGCGCGCACCCCTTGGCGAGCAGGCATTGGTGGATCGCCAGCATTACCTCGCCGCAAACTTTGAGCGGGCTTTGCAACAGCAAATCCAGCGTGCGCCCGATCGCGCCCTCGGTGGAGTTTTCCACCGGCACCATGCCGAAATTCACCGCGCCGTTTTCCACCGCGCGGAACACTTCATCAATGGTTGCGCATGGCTTGCCTTGAACCGCGCTGCCAAAGCGTTTCAGCGCAGCCGCCTCGCTGAACGTGCCTTCCGGCCCGAGATAAGCCACCGCCAGCGGAGCCTCCAGCGCACGGCACTGCGACATGATTTCCGTGAACAATTGCGCCACCGCCTGCTTGCTCAGCGGCCCGGTATTGTTGTATTGCACGCGCTGCAAAACCTGCGCTTCACGTTCCGGGCGAAGCACCGCATCGTTATCTTTCAGATGCCCAATCTGCTGGGCCAGCCCGGCGCGCTGGTTGACGAGCCTCAGCAACTCGTCGTCAAGACGGTCAATCTGCGCACGAAGCTGCTTTAATTTATCGCTCATATGCTAGCCGCGTTGCCGGGCAAATTCGTTGATAAAGCCGACCAGCGCCTGCACTCCAGCCAGCGGCATCGCATTGTAAATCGAGGCGCGCATCCCGCCCACCGAGCGGTGTCCCTTCAGTTGCAATAACCCGCGCGCTTCCGCCTGTCTGAGAAAGCCCTCATCCAGCGCGGGATTCTTCAGCGTAAACGACACATTCATGCGCGAGCGGTCGGACTTGGCCACCGGGCAGTTGTAAAAACCGTTGCTGGCATCAATCGCGTCGTACAACAGCCTGGCCTTGGCGATGTTGGTCCGTTCCGCCTGTGCGACGCCGCCGTTGCGCTTCAGCCACTGGAACACCAGCCCGGCGATGTAGATGCCATAGGTCGGCGGCGTGTTGTACATCGAGCCGTTGTCGGCATGGATCTTGTAATCCAGCATGGTAGGCGTGCCGGGCAGCACCTGGCCGAGCAGGTCTTCACGCACGATGACGACGGTCAGTCCCGCAGGCCCGATATTCTTTTGCGCCCCGGCGTAAATCAAACCGTACTTCGATACCTCAATCCGGCGCGACAGGATGTTGGAGGACATATCCGCCACCAGCGGCACTGCGCCGGTTTCCGGCACCCAATTGAATTCCACCCCGCCGATGGTTTCATTTGGCGTGTAATGCAGGTAAGCGGCGCCCTTGTCGCATTGCCAGGTTTCAAACGCCGGCGCATAGCTGAAATTCCTGTCGGCGCCGGTCGCCACCACGTTCACGCCACCAAATTTCCTTGCTTCGCCGATGGCCTTCTTCGACCATTCGCCGGTGTTCACATAGTCCGCCGACGGCTTGCCGCGCAGCAGGTTCAACGGGACCATGGCAAATTGCAGATGCGCACCGCCTTGCAGGAACAGCACCTTGTAGCTGGGCGGAATACCCATCAACTCGCGCAAATCAGCTTCTGCCGCCGCCGCGATGCCCGTGAATTCCTTGCCGCGATGCGACATCTCCATCACCGACATGCCGCTGCCGTGCCAGTCGAGCAATTCTTCCCGCGCCTGCTGCAACACTTCGCGCGGCAATACTGCCGGACCTGCGCTGAAGTTGTAGATCGTCATGCCTGTTCCCCGATGTTTGGTTTATTCGGCTTCTTCTTCCGATTCGGCGATGCGGCTCAATCCGGCCAGCTTGTCGCCCTCGCCCAGATTAATCAGCGTTACTCCCTGCGTCGAACGGCTCATCTCGCGGATTTCCTTGACGCGGGTGCGTATCAGCACACCGTTGGTGCCGATCAGCATGATCTCGTCTTCCTGGTTAACCAGTGTCGCCGCCACCACTTTGCCGTTACGCGCGCTGGTCTGAATCGCGATCATGCCCTGCGTGCCGCGCCCGTGGCGGGTGTATTCCGCAATCGGGGTGCGCTTGCCGTAGCCGTTCTCGGTCGCGGTCAGCACCGCCTGGCTCTCGTCCCCCGCCACTAGCAACGCGATCACGTGCTGTTTCGCGGCCAGCTTCATGCCGCGCACGCCGCGCGATGCGCGCCCCATGGAACGCACATCGTTTTCGTCGAAGCGCACCGCCTTGCCGCCATCGGAAAACAGCATCACGTCATGCTTGCCGTCGGTCAGTGCCACGCCGATCAGGTAGTCGCCCTCATCCAGGTTGATGGCGATGATGCCGGCCTTGCGCGGGTTGGCATAATCCGACAGTGCTGTCTTCTTCACCGTGCCGTTGGCGGTGGCGAAAAATACGAACTGGTCATCACTGAATTCTTCCACCGGCAGGATGGCGTTGATCTTCTCGCCCTCTTCCAGCGGCAGCAGGTTGACGATCGGCTTGCCGCGGCTGGTGCGCCCACCCTGCGGCACGTCATATACCTTGATCCAGTACACGCGACCGCGGCTGGAGAAGCACAGGATGTAGTTATGCGTGTTGGCGATGAACAGGTTGTCTATGAAATCGTCTTCCTTGGTGCTGGCCGCCTGCTTGCCGCGCCCGCCACGCTTCTGCGCGCGGTATTCGTCCAGCTTCTGCGCCTTCATGTAGCCGCTGTGCGACAGCGTGACCACCACATCCTCCGGCGCGATCAAATCTTCCATGCTCATGTCCTGCGTGTGGGTGATGATCTCGCTGCGGCGCTTGTCGCCATATTGCGACTTAATCGCTATCAGCTCATCGCCGATGATCTGCGTAATGCGAGCGGGCTTCGCCAGGATATCGAGCAGGTCGGTGATCTTCTCCATCACCTCACGGTATTCACCGATAATCTTGTCTTGCTCCAGCCCGGTCAGGCGCTGCAAACGCAGTTCCAGAATGGCTTGCGCCTGCACGTCAGAAAGCTTGTAAGCGCGCTGCTTGCCCTTGCCGAGCAGGCCGAATTCAGGCAACAGGTTTTCCGGGCGCGCCGCAGCGCTCACCCGGCTCAGCATGTCTTCCACCAGCGAAGAGCGCCATGAATGCGCCATCAATTCCTGCTTGGCGATAGCAGGATTGGCCGCCGCCTTGATCAGCGCGATAATCTCATCCACGTTGGACAGCGCAACCGCCAGACCTTCCAGAATATGCCCGCGATCACGCGCCTTGCGCAGCTCGAATATGGTGCGGCGCGTCACCACCTCGCGGCGATGGCGCAGGAAAGCGTCCAGGAACTGCTTCAGGTTGAGCAACAGCGGGCGGCCATCGAGCAAGGCCACCATATTCATGCCGAAGCTGTCCTGCAACTGGGTTTCCGTGTAAAGCTGGTTGAGAATCACATCGGCATTCTCTCCGCGCTTCAGCTCGATTACCGCGCGCATCCCGGACTTGTCCGATTCATCGCGAATTTCGGAGATGCCCTCGATGCGCTTGTCACGCACCAGCTCGCCGATCTTTATCAGCAAGTTGGCTTTGTTCACCTGATAAGGCAGTTCATCAATGATGATGGACTGGCGATTGCCCTTTTCCATGTCCTCAAAGTGGCAGCGCGCGCGCATGACCACGCGCCCGCGCCCGGTGCGGTAACCCTCCTTGATGCCCGCCGTGCCATAAATAAAACCGGCAGTGGGGAAATCCGGCGCGGGAACCAGTTCGATCAACTGCTCGATATCCATCCCGGGATCTTTCAGCAACGCCAGGCAGGCATCCACCACTTCATTCAGATTGTGCGGCGGAATATTGGTCGCCATGCCCACCGCAATGCCGGAAGAACCGTTCACCAGCAGGTTGGGAAAACGCGCCGGGAGCACCAGCGGCTCGTGCTCGGAGCCGTCGTAATTAGGCCCGAAATCCACGGTTTCCTTGTCCAGGTCGGCGAGCAGTTCATGGGCGATTTTCGACATGCGGATTTCGGTATAACGCATCGCGGCGGCGTTGTCGCCATCCACCGAGCCGAAATTGCCCTGCCCGTCAACCAAGGGGTAGCGCAGCGAGAAATCCTGCGCCATGCGCACGATGGTGTCATACACCGCCGTGTCGCCGTGCGGATGGTACTTACCGATCACGTCACCGACGATGCGCGCAGACTTCTTGTAGGCCTTGTTCCAGTCGTTGGAGAGTTCGTGCATGGCGAACAGCACGCGGCGATGCACCGGCTTGAGTCCGTCGCGCGCATCTGGCAGCGCGCGCCCGACGATCACGCTCATGGCGTAATCGAGATACGATTTGCGCATCTCCTCTTCCAGGCTGACTGGCAGGGTTTCCTTGGCGAATTGTTCCATAGATGGTGATGCCCTAAATGAATGCTTATAAAATTAATTTGTAATTTTAACATGCCGGCCTTGACCGAGACAAAACATAAATGCTTCAGGCGCCAAATATATGTGCTGGCAGTCAAGCTTGAGTTTTGTTACATTCCGCGCATACCTAATCATTAAACACCCAATGACCAACGCCGATCCGCACGAACTGGAAAAATTCAGCCAGCTTGCCCACCGCTGGTGGGACCCCAACAGCGAGTTCCAGCCGCTGCATGAAATCAATCCGCTGCGCCTGGATTACATCAACCGCATCGCGCCGCTGTCCGGCAAAGCCGTGCTGGATGCCGGTTGCGGCGGCGGCATTCTGGCCGAAAGCATGGCTGCACTTGGCGCGCAGGTCACCGGCATCGACCTCGGTGACAAGGCCCTGCAAGTTGCCAGGCTGCACTTGCTGGAAAGCGGACTTCAGGTGAGTTACCGCAACATCGCCGTGGAAGACCTCGCCTTGGAACAGCCGGGATACTACGACGTGGTTACCTGCATGGAACTGCTGGAGCATGTACCCGACCCGGAGAGCACCGTGCAGGCCTGTGCGCAACTGGTCAAGCCGGGCGGGCATGTGTTTTTTTCCACCCTTAACCGCAACCCCAAGTCTTACTTGTTCGCAGTGATCGGGGCAGAGTATCTGCTCAAGCTGCTGCCGCGCGGAACGCACGATTATGATAAATTCATCAAGCCCTCCGAACTCGCGCAGTATTGCCGCAACGCGGGGCTGGACTTGGCCGGCCTGATCGGCATGAGTTACAACCCGCTCAGCAAGGTGTATTCGTTGGGCAGGGACACGGACGTGAACTACATGATTGCCTGCCGTCGTGATTAGCGCCCTCTCCCCCAGCCCATCTGTTGGAACCACTAGCCATCCGACTAGACCGCCAAAAGACGGCGGCCAAGTCGCTGGTTATTCCGCAAGCGGGAGAGGGGAGCGCGACAGCGCGGGAGAGGGTAACGCTGTAATCAAGGCGGTTCTGTTCGACCTCGACGGCACCTTCGCGGATACCGCTCCCGACCTCGCCGCTGCGCTGAACCATGTGCGCAGCCAGCGCAGCTTGCCGCCGCTGCGGCTGGAAACCGTCCGTCCGCAGGCCTCACATGGCGCGCGCGGCCTGCTCAAACTGGGTTTCGGCATCGAGCCGGATGAGCCGGATTTCGCCACCCTGCGCGAATCCTTCCTGAATTACTACGATGCCCACATCTGCGTCCACACCACATTATTCGCGGGCATGGCGCAACTGGTCGAGACGCTGGAACAGCGCAGCCTGCCGTGGGGCATTGTCACCAACAAGCCGCACCGCTTCACCGTCCCGCTGATGCAGGCGCTTGGCTATGCGCAACGCGCCACCTGCCTGGTCAGCGGCGATACCTGCGCACGCGCCAAGCCCTACCCTGACCCGCTGCTCAAAGCAAGTGAACTGCTGGGTATCGAACCGCAGCACTGCCTGTTTCTGGGTGATGACCAGCGCGATATGGAAGCGGCACAAGCCGCCGGAATGCGCGGCATCGTCGCCAGCTATGGATACATTGATGCGCAGGCCAACCCGAATGGATGGCCTGCCGATGGCGATGTAGACTCACCCCTGGCATTGTTAAACTACATTTAGCATTCGTCCGGGCATATCCTGGCCTGCGAATGAATCGCCCCCGATTCACTGGACACTTTCCAGCCTCATAAAATGCCGCCTCTCGAACTCAGCAGGAGACAGGCGTCCATTGCACCCATGACGACGTTTTGGGCTATAGAACCACCCCGGATGTCAAACTCAGAAGACCTTGCATGTTCGGCGAAAGCGATTGATTGAGCGGGTCGTTAGAAAGACCAGTTCCGCGACGTTGTCCACTTGCTATCCTGTTCGCGGTGAGAAAACACTGCGCCGAGTTGAATTGCCTGGACAGTTATCTTCAAATGCTATCAGTTGGACTATTGGACAGTTCGCCATATTGTCCATATCGCAACAAGTAAAGTTGTATATTATTTTTTACAGCAATTACATAGAGAATTAACTTCATGTCAAAAATCTCTTGACATATACTGTCTAAAGGCTTTAATGTACAATTGTCTAAATTATATAGCTTGTCTGTTTAAATTATGTTGACCAGTTTTGAGGTAATGCAGGCCGCAAATATTTCCCGTGCCACGCTCAACAACTACATCTCGCAGGGGTTGCTGCCACGCCCGCTGGTGAAGAATCCAGAACCGGGAGCTTCGACCCAGGCGCGCCAGATCGGCTATTTCCCCAAAGAAGTGCTGACACGCCTGAAACGCATCCGGCAATTGAAAAAGGATGGCTATGCCATGGCAGAAATTGCCCGGCAACTGGAGTTGGATGGTTTCCAGATGCCGGAGACACTGGCGCAAGTGCGCAAGACTACTCACGCATCCCTCCTCGAATCTGCGGCGCAGTCCGTCGCGGCGGATACAAAGGATGCATCGCAACCTGCCACGCCAGCCAAATCCAATGTACTCCGGCTTACGATTGACCATATCCCCTTCCCTGCCTACATGGTCAACTACAACTTCGAAATCACCTGGTACAACGAAGAAGCACGCACCGAACTGCTGGGCGAATTCGATCGCTTGCCCGCAGACACCAAGGAACGCAACGTGCTGGCCTACTTGCTCAAGGGACGACTGGGAAAGAGTGGCGTTAATCGTGAGGAGTTGCTTCAATTCTATCTGCTGCTGGGCAAGGGACGCCTTTCGCGCAGCGATTTGATGGGCGTAATCACTGGTCAGGCTGGCACTCCGGTCATGCAAGCGGGAGAATCTCTGGCCGAAGCACGCCCAAGCGGTACGCTGGTGCAACTACCTCTCACTCTGCGCCTGGAAAACGGCGAGGTTATCCGCTACAACGTCTATGCCTCCTATTACCGCGAAGGCATCCTGATCATCTACCTGCCTACTCACGCCGACAGCGACAGCTTGCTGGGGCTACTGGAACGGCGTGACGAAGTGATCCGCAACCTGCTAAAAAAACGCCTGCCTGTGCTGACGGATGTCGCCGTGCTGGTTGCGGACTTGCAGAACTCGGTGCGCATCTGCACCGAATTGCCGGCGGAGGAATACTTCGAACTCATCAACCAGATCTGGTCCACCATGGAGCCCATTTTCCGCAAATATTATGGCACCCACGGCAAGCATGTAGGCGACGGCATGGTGTACTACTTTTTCCCGCAGCCTGACTGCAACTACATCTTCAACGCGCTGGTGTGTGCGCAGGAGATGAAGGCCACGATGCGCAGGATCAGCAAGGAATGGCAGTTGCGCAAGAACTGGCTGAACGAGCTGTATCTCAATACCGGCCTCAACGAAGGGCAGGAATGGCTGGGCATCTTTCACATCGAAACCAAGGTGGAATTCACCGTGCTGGGTGACACCATCAACCACGCCGCGCGGTTGTCCGACTTCGCGCGCGGCGGCGCCATCTGGGCCACCAAAAACCTGCTCGGCAAGTTACCCGCCGAAAAGCGGCAACACGTGCAGTTCGGCATCCGCCGCCAGGATGCCGACGGGCGTGAGATGTTTGTCGGTGCGTCCTATTCCCGCATCACTGAACTGGCGAATCTCAATGCCACACGCAATGAGAAGCTGTGCGACATCGCGGCACTGCCGGTGACGGAGATTATGGAAATCAGGGTGTAGGCGGGCGTTGAAAATTGTCCAGAAAACCTGATCCATTCGGCGCAAGACATCCTTCAGGCAGCCGGAAAAATTCTGCTGTTGGAACTTTTCGGGCGCTTGCCACTCTGAAACTGCTACAATCTGCCGCGTTTGTAGCAGATGAAACGAAACCGGGGGCGACCTGGCTTCGACGTGGGTTGCAAAGCAGTGTAGGGCATACCGAGGACCCGCCACCTCGTAAATCAGCTGGAAAACCAATAGTCGCAAACGACGAAAAGTACGCTTTAG
>JACREC010000123.1 GCA_016218445.1 Nitrosomonadales bacterium | reverse complement strand
GCGTTTCAGCGTGTCCAGCAGGCGGTTGTTATCGCGCTGGTGCAGGCCGATGGAAGGTTCATCCAGCACGTACATCACGCCGGTCAGGCCGGAGCCGATCTGCGAGGCCAGGCGGATGCGCTGCGATTCGCCGCCGGAGAGGGTTTCCGCCGAGCGCTCCAGCGACAGGTAGTCCAGCCCCACGTTGTTGAGGAAGGTGAGGCGGCTGGCGATTTCATGCACGATCTTTTCCGCGATGGCCTGCTTGTAACCGGCCAGCTTCACTTGCTGGAAGAAAGCCAGTGCCTGCTTCAGCGGCAAGGCGCTGAGTTCGTAGATGGTCTGTCCGGCAACGCGCACATGGCGCGCTTCCAGGCGCAGGCGTGTGCCCTTGCATTCCGGGCAGAGGCAGGTATTCAGGTATTTCGCCAGCTCCTCGCGCACGGTGGGCGAATCGGATTCGCGGTAGCGCCGCTCCAGATTGTTGACGATGCCTTCAAAGGGATGCTCGCGCACTGCGGGCTTGCCGCGCTCGTTGAGATAGCGGAAGGAGATATTTTCCCTGCCGCTGCCATACAAAATGATCTGCTGGATTTTTTCCGGCAGGCTCTCGAACGGGCGCTCCAGCTCGAAGTCGTAATGCTTGGCCAGGCTGTCCAGCATCTGGTAATAGAACTGGTTGCGCCGGTCCCAGCTCTTGATTGCGCCGGAGCTCAGCGACAATTGCGGGAAGGCCACAATCCGCTTGGGATCGAAGAAACTGATATTGCCCAGCCCGTCGCACTTGGGGCAGGCGCCCATCGGGTTGTTGAACGAGAACAGGCGCGGTTCGAGTTCCTGTAGCGAGTAGTTGCAGATCGTGCAGGCGAATTTGGCGGAAAACAGATGCTCCTTGCCCGTATCCATTTCCACTGCCAGTGCGCGTCCATCGGCATGGCGCAAGGCGGTCTCGAACGATTCGGCCAGGCGCTGCTTGGCTTCCGCGCCGACTTTTAATCTGTCCACCACGATTTCGACGGTATGTTTTTTATTCTTCGGCAGCGCGGGCAGCTTGTCCATTTCGTACACCGTGCCGTTCACGCGCAGCCGCACGAAACCCTGCGCGCGCAACTCATCGAACAAATCCAGTTGCTCGCCTTTGCGCTCGACCACCAAAGGGGAGAGAATCATGATGCGCGTGTCCTGCGGCAGTTGCAGCACATGATCCACCATCTGCCCCACGCTCTGCGCCTGCAACACCAGATCATGCTGTGGGCAGTAGGGGTCGCCCGCGCGTGCGAACAACAGGCGCAAGTAATCGTGGATTTCGGTGACGGTGCCGACGGTGGAGCGCGGGTTATGCGAGGCAGCTTTCTGCTCGATGGCGATGGCGGGTGACAAGCCTTCGATCAAGTCCACATCGGGCTTTGCCATCAACTGCAAAAACTGCCGCGCGTAAGCGGAAAGCGACTCGACATAGCGCCGCTGCCCCTCGGCATACAGCGTATCGAAGGCGAGTGAGGACTTACCGGAACCCGACAAACCGGTGATCACCACCAGCTTGTGGCGCGGCAAATCAAGGCTGATGTTCTTTAAATTGTGGGTGCGAGCACCGCGAATTCGTATCTGTTCCATGCCATCCAACTTGATTGAGGCGACCTGATAGTCTACGCGATTTTTGATGCTTTCCCAACCCGCGGCAAGCGCAAGCGGATTGACTGCTAAGTGGCGCACGGGATAACCAGTTCTTGACACGCGTAGTTGATGCGCGTAAATTATGCGCATTGCAAATGTTAAGGAAAAGCGGTGAGCAATATTATTTTCAATCCGGTCGCACCCAAGAAATCGGCCAATCTCAGTATCAACGCCGATCTCTTGCAGCAGGCAAAACAACTCAACATCAATCTTTCGCAGACGCTGGAGCAGCATCTGGCCGAAATTGTCCGGCAAGCGCAACGCAACCGGTGGCTGGCAGAAAACAAAGGTGCACTGGATGAATACAACCGCCGTATTGAATCGCGCGGCACGTTCAGTGACGGCCTGCGGCGGTTTTGATGTCACAGTTTGATGTTTACCTCAATCCGAATGCGGATACGCGCAAGGATATTCCTTACCTGCTGGACGTACAGGCCGACCTGCTGGATACGTTGGCAACCCGTGTAGTGGTGCCGCTCGTCCTGGCGGAAGAAATGGGGCTGGCAGCCAAGCACCTCAACCCGCAGTTCAAGATCAAGGGTGTGGCAGTCGTAATGTCCACCGCCGAATTAGCGGGTATCTCCAACCGTTCGCTGGGCGATAAAGTTGCATCGCTGAAAAATAAACGCGATGAAATCATTGCTGCACTGGATTTGTTGTTTACCGGGATTTGATGCGAGTTCCCGCGCCAACGGGAACGACTAATCAGCAATTTTGTTATTTAGGGGAATAACATGACTGCAAACCACTCTGCTTTTTCTTTGTACTGTTCCAGCAAATTTTTAAATTATTTCCAGGATGCTTTGATGAGGAAAGACATGAGGCCTTTTATATTAATTTTGGTATTGTTTCTTGCCGCATGTGCTACGCCGCAGAAATACGCGGCTAATCCGGCATTCATCAATGCATCTACTGCGCAAAAACCACAGAAGGTGCTTTTGTTGCCAGCCAATATCGATGTGATGGAAATATCAGCGGGAGGGGTTCTTGAAAAAGTAGAAGCATGGAGTAAGCAGGCAAAGTCCAATATTAAACAATCACTGCACAAAACTATCGGTGCCGGACAGAGCTTCGAGTTGATCGAACTGCCAGAAATGGCGGCTTCCGAGAAAGAAATTCTGGAACAATATTTGGCATTTTACGGGGTGGTGGGTGGAGATGCCTTTATGTTTGGTCGCAGCCCGGATCCGGCATGGCAGCACAAGACAAAGAATTTCGATTACACCTTGGGTAATGGCCTGCATTTTCTCAAGCAGAAAACGGGTGCCGACGCGGCGCTGTTCGTAGTGGGATCGGATCAGATTTCAACTGAGGGGCGCAAAGCCGCGATGCTTCTCGGAGCCATGGTAGGGATAGAGATTCCGGTAGGCATGACTTTTGTCTCTGTTGGTCTGGTGGATTTGGATAGCGGTGATATATTGTGGCTCAACTATGATTTTGGTGGGGGAAATTGGGATATCCGCGACCAAGCTGATACTGACAAGTTGATCGCCAATATTTTCAGGGATTATCCAGTGGCAAAATAAATATTGACATGACTACTCGCTCCATCATTTGGTTGCTGGCGGCTACAGTTGCTATGCAAAGCCTGGATTCTTATGGCGGTGTGCTGCCTTTCATGACGGCTGCCGATTTGGGGCAATTATCCGAAGAAGAGGAACGGGTTTGGGGCAGCGGGCGCGAATTTGATGAGATGTTGCGCAAGAATGGCAGCCTGTATCAGGATGAGTCGGTGGAGCGCTATGTACAGTCGGTTGCTGACCGGTTATTTCCAGAGTTTGTTGATCATATCCATATTCGCTTAATTCGCTCCCCCCAGTTGAATGCTTTTGCCTTGCCAAACGGCAGTATTTATCTCAATTTGGGTATGCTGGCGCGGATGGAAAATGAAGCTCAGTTGGCGGCCTTGATCGGGCACGAGGGCACGCACTTTATTTATCGTCACGGGTTTCAGAGCCAGCAAGGGGTGAAAAACGCATCAGCTTTTGCCTTGGGGGTGGCTATGTTGGGGATCCCTATCTTCGGTGATTTATTGGCAATGTCTTCTGTATATGGATTCTCGCGTGAAAAGGAAAGTGAAGCGGATAATGTTGGATATCAGCGTATGGTGCGCGCTGATTACGACCCGCGCGAGTCAGTGAAGGTTTTTGAGCACTTGATGGCGGAAGTCAAGGTGCTTGATATTAAGGAGCCATTTTTCTTTTCCTCCCATCCCAGATTGCAAGAGCGTGTAGATAATTACAGGAAATTGATAGATAAGGGTGGAGTGAATGGCGAAACGAGGCAAGAGATATTTCTGGAAAAAACGCGTAAGGTGAGGCTCGACAATCTGGAGAATGAAATTAGCATGAATCGTTTTAAGAGTGTGCTGTTGGAGTTGGAAGATGAAAAACGGCGAGCTGATTATGCGCCGGAAGCACAGTATTATTTGGGCGAAGCTTACCGGCAGCGGGGCAATGAAGGGGATGATAAGCTTGCTGAGCAGTTCTATGGCAAAGCAATAACAGATGCACCGCAGTTTGTTTCATCGTACCGTGCGTTGGGGCTGCTTTGCCTGAAACGCGGCGATTACCAGTGCGCCACGCAGAATTTTGAGAAATATTTGATGTTGGCAGCCGATGCCAAAGACGTTGTCTATGTGCGGCAATATTACGAGATGGCGATAAAGGGAGTAACCAAACAATGAAAAAATCATGGTTGTTGATGATATGTGTAGCCCTGTTGTCCGGGTGTGCGGTATGGAGCAAGGTGGAAAAATCTGCCTTTACCGCACAGGATCGTTCCTACAGTGCCGAGTTGCCTGTGGGATGGGTACGCTTCCATCTGGGACGTTCAGAAAATGATGTCTTCATTACTTATGATGGCCCGGGAATCGAGCGCATTGAGATTACCAAACGCGAAAACAAGGACGCTTTCCCAAAAATCAAGAAAGCTGCGCGCGAGAATATGCTGGTATTTGAGCTGGCCGAATTGATGATTGCCGAATTGAAAGCAGCTGAAGCGTTGGCCAACCTTGAGGTGGTGGAGAACGCTCCCGCGATGATTTCAGAACTCCCGGGAGCCAAACTGGAGCTGCGTGCAAAAAATAACAAGGGTGTGGAATTTGAAATGCTGGTCTATGGTGTGGTCGGCAAGAATGGTTTCTACACCTTAACCTATCAAGCGCCACGGCTGCATTATTTTCAAAAATATAGTGGGGCATTTGAGAAAACAGTAGCGAGTTTCAGGCTGCTTTGACAAACTGAAAATAACCTCGATTTGAAGTTGCCGGGGGCATTGAATAGCCGGGGACGGACTACGGTTTCAGCCACCTCAAATCGCCAGTTGTTCCAGTGTTAAAACTGCACCATTGCCACCCGGCTTAACTTGCTTACACCTGTCGGCAAGTGTGGCGACCTGCTAGAATACGCAAGTTTTTCAGCCAACATAGCCCTTCGATGCAAGACAACAAAGATTCCATGACGCCTGTTGAGCGCCGCGCCAGTATTGGGCTGGCTGGCATTTATGGCCTGCGCATGCTGGGCCTGTTCATCATTCTGCCGGTGTTTGCGCTGTATGCCGAACATCTGCCCGGCGGCGACAACAAGATACTGGTCGGGGTGGCGCTGGGCGCTTACGGCCTGACGCAGGCCATCCTGCAGATTCCGGCCGGGCTGATGTCCGACCGCTACGGGCGCAAGCCGGTGATCTACATCAGCCTGCTGCTGTTTGCCCTGGGCAGCTTCATCGCGGCCGGTGCGCATGATATTTACTGGATCATTATCGGGCGCGTGATCCAGGGCGCTGGTGCACTGAACGCGGCGGTGATGGCGCTGGCCGCCGACCTGACGCGCGAGGAGCATCGCACCAAGGCGATGGCGCTGATCGGCATCACCATCGGCATCACCTTCTCGATTTCCCTAGTGCTGTCGCCGATGCTGTATCAGGCGATAGGCGTGCCGGGCATCTTCGCACTGACTGGCATATTGGCCTTGTCAGCCATGCTGGTGGTGGCCTACGTGATCCCCAACCCGGCCATCATGCGCTTCCATTCCGATACCGAGGCGAGCAGCAAGCACTTGGGCGAAGTGTTGCGCAACAAGGATCTGCTGGGTCTTAATTTTGGCATTTTCACGCTGCACGCGATTCTGATGTCGGTGTTCATGCAGGTGCCGTCCGTCCTGAGGAGTAACGGGCTGGAGGCCGCACAGCACTGGCACGTATATCTGCCGGTGTTGTTGCTGGCTTTCGTATTGATGGTGCCGCCCATTATTCTCGCCGAGAAAAAAGCCAGGATGAAGCAGGTGTTCGTGGGCGCGATTGCGCTGGCCGTGCTGGGGCAATTGACACTGATGCTGATGCAGCACAGCATATGGGGCGTGGCGGCGGCGCTGGTGATGTTCTTTACCGCGTTTAATATACTGGAAGCATCGTTGCCTTCGCTGATCAGCAAGGTCGCCCCGCTGGCTGCGAAGGGCACGGCAATGGGGGTTTACAGCAGCGTGCAGTTTCTCGGCGCATTCGTCGGCGCATCCGTCGGCGGTTTGTTGTTGCAATATTTCGGCGGCAATGCGGTGTTTATATTTGCCACTGTGTTACTGCTGCTCTGGCTGGCGGTGGCAAGCACGATGCAGGTGTCTGCTGCGGTGCGCACCAGGCTGTATCATCTGCCGGAACTCGACGAGGCTGGTTCCGGCACGTTGCAGCGGCAGTTGGCGCAGGTGCGGGGGGTGCGTGAAGTCATGGTGGTGGCGGCAGAGTGCATGGCCTGTCTCAAGGTGGACATGCAGGTTTTTGATGAAGCGGCGGTGGAACAACTTTTAAAGGGGGCGTGAAATGTCGGTGAATAAAGTGATACTGGTGGGACGTCTGGGCAAGGATCCGGAAACGCGTTACATGACCAACGGCGAAGCGGTGACCAATGTCACCTTGGCCACTTCGGAAAACTGGAAGGACAAGAGCGGCGAGAAACAGGAAAAGACCGAATGGCATAATCTGGTGTTCTACCGCCGCCTGGCGGAAGTCGCCGGGGAGTACCTGAAGAAGGGCTCGCAGATTTTTGTCGAGGGCAAAATTACAACTGAAAAGTGGCAGGACAAGGAAGGCAAGGATCGCTACACCACCAAGATCGTGGTCAACGAAATGCAGATGCTGGGCGGGAAATCATCCGGCGGCGGCAGCTTTGAAGTGGTGGACAAGCCGGCGGCACCGGCACCGGCCAGCGCGCCCGAGGCCGGCAAGCCTGCGCCAGCCAAGGGCGGCGGGTTTGATAACTTTGATGATGATATTCCTTTTTAACCCAGATAATCCATTAGGCGTAATATCCCCTCCCCCATGCAGGGGGAGGGATAGGGAGGGGGTAGAAGCTCGGCTTTCCCACTGCTCTACCCCCATCCTAACCTTCCCCATGCATGGGGGAAGGAAAGGTACTGGTTCTAATGAATCTGGGTTTAATTTTCAATGAGCAAGGCGTTTGTTAAGGAAATAGACGACGAGGAAGAGCTGGAACCGGCGCAGCAGCTTCCCCTCGGGCTGAAGAATTACATTACGCCATTCGGCTACCAGTGCCTGAAGGACGAGCTCGATCAGTTGTGGAAAGTGGAGCGCCCGGCGCTGGTGAAAACCATCACATGGGCCGCCTCCAACGGTGACCGCTCGGAAAACGGCGATTATATTTACGGCAAAAAACGTCTGCGCGAGATTGACCGGCGCATCCGCTTCCTTTCCAAGCGGCTGGACAACGCCGAGGTGATAGACCCGCTGCAGCGGGTAAATTGCGACCAGGTGTTTTTCGGCGCGACGGTGACGGTGTGCGGGGAGGACGGCAACGAGCGCACATACAGCATTGTCGGCGTGGACGAGGCCGATCCCGGGCGCGGGCTGATCAGCTGGGTGTCGCCGCTGGCGCGGGCGCTGCTCAAGGCGCGCGAAGACGAGGTGGTGATATTGCGCATCCCCGGCGGGGCCGAAGAGCTGGTGGTGGTTGAAGTCGCCTATCGGTCAATAAGCTTTGCCGGTTGAGGCGCTTGCATGATCTTGAAAAAACCAGTCAGGCAAGCCACCGGAAGTTTACCTGTTCATAGTCCTCACCCTCAGCCAGCAGGCCAGTGAGTTCAATGTTGCGGCTCTTTTCCCCCATCATCACTTCATGGATGCAACCTGCCACGTAACCCCCGGATTCCATCAGCATGGTGGCGCTCACGTAGGAGTTCTGGGCGTCGGGCAACAGGATGACCGGCCGGTAGTCATAAGCGAATGAGCCGGAACTGGTTTCCCAGTTGGATACCCGTTCCGCACCCTTGCCGAGGGAACGCAGCCACACCGACAGGGGTTTCTTGGCGAGAATTTCAATTCCCACATGCACCTTGCCTTGTGGATCAGTGTGCAGGCGCCGGATCATGCCGACCCACCATACATCGCTGTTTTGGGCCTTGAGGCCGCACAGGGCTCCAATCTTGACCCAAGTGCCGGTGGCCTTCGGAACCACACCGCCGACCCCGCCGACACTCACATCCAGAATATCCCAGGTCTCCCGGGCATAGTCGACCTGCTCCTCGAGAATGTTGATTTCGGACCGCTGTTTCAGCATGGCCGAATCTTCTTCGGAAAGGTTAACTATCTGGTTCAGTTCGATGCGTGTGACCAGATCGCTGATGACCTTGAAGCTGTGTACCACCTCGATGGCGGTATGGATGTCTCTCCGCTCATGATGCCGGTGCGGCGGCTCCCTCCCCCAATACGCATGCAGATGATTGAGCACGGTAAGCTTGCCGTCGGGAGTGAATTCGTTGCCAAAACGGCGTTCCTGCTCGATGACACCCCGCTCGTTCTGATGGGTTATATCTTCTATTTTGGGAAGAGCCCTGACTGCCCCGAAAAAGCGCATGGCAGGAGTTGCCTCGAGTTTGTCACCCACATGGTCCGGAGCGACTGGCCTGGAAAGGTCAAGGAAATACGGGCAATCAGGGTCGGGTGCTGCCTTGAAATCGAAAAGGCTTGCCAGGCGCGCGGAGATGCGGTAACTCACTTCGATCTGGTCCGGCGCCAGAGTGGCGGGTGAGGAAACGTACAGAATTACCGCCCGCAACAATTCCCTCTGCGGGTTGGTGTGGATAACGTGCGAGGGGTAGGCGTGAACCATGGTGTCGGCAAACTGGTTGGCTTCGGCAAAGTTGTAATGCAGGTACAACTGATCCCAGACAGCCTGTTCCACCTCCAGATAGCGCATCAGCTCCAGCTTCATCTGCTCGGCGACGGCACGCAGCAACCTGACGCAGATGACCGGCATCTGCTCCTTGAGGTCCAACGGTTTTTTTTCTGCCTGCTGGTATTCATGAACGCACACGGCATAAGCTTCAGCCAACGCCCTCATAAAACCATGTGCGCCTTGCCACAGGCGCATGCCCTGGAAATCCTGCAAATGGGGCGCAGCCAGATATTGCCGCAGCAATTCCGCATGGAGCGGCTGGCCGGTTTCATCCAGCAGCATGATGACGCCGATGCGGTGCTCGGGGCGAAAGCCGGGCGTGTCCTTGACTGAAGTCAGCCAGGAGGTGATCTCATCCAGGGCCTTGAGAGGGTCTTCCTTCGGCAGGCCTGCGAGAAGCTTTTTGGCCTCCGCCACGTCGTACATGGGGTGGTCCGGTTTGTCGTCCAGTATTTTGAACCAGGAAGCCATCGAATGGGTGTGTCAGCGCCAAAAAGTTATTAGATTAAGTTCATCATGATCCGCGTCGGATAGCCGTAGCATATTCGCAAGGTGAGCAACAAAGCAAGCGTGCGTAAATTGGCCGTTATTCTTCTTGGGAAAGGGTGGCAGTGGCCGCATCGTCCTGAGTAATCGGCTTGACCCGTTCCAGCACTGCCGCGAAGAAGGCATCGGTGCCGTGCAGTTGCGGCAGCAGTTGCAGGCATTCGCCCGTATCCAGAGGAATCAGCTGCTGCGCGAGAATTTCTGCCGCAGGGCGCAGGATGAAGTCGGCATGGCTGGACAGAAAATCATCGATGATGGCGCGGTTTTCTTCATGCAGCAAACTGCAAGTGGCGTATACCAGGCGCCCGCCGGGCTTGACCAGCTTGCTGGCTGCGGCGAGGATGGATGCCTGTTTCCGGGTGAGTTCGATTACGCTCTGCGCTGATTGGCGGAATTTCATGTCCGGGTTGCGGCGCAGCGTACCCAGCCCGCTGCACGGCGCATCCACCAGCACGCGGTCTATCTTGCCGGCCAGGCGTTTTATCTTGTTGTCGTTTTCGTGCGCGATGAGT
Organism: Nitrosomonadales bacterium; assembly: GCA_016218445.1. Classification (GTDB taxonomy): domain Bacteria; phylum Pseudomonadota; class Gammaproteobacteria; order Burkholderiales; family Gallionellaceae; genus CAITJF01. The sequence goes on along the minus strand of JACREC010000123.1, from coordinate 14,409 downwards.
TGCGGGTGCAGGTTACTGAGCCCGGAACGCTTCAGTCTGGGTTTGAGATTGGCCAACCGTTTTTCGGATACATCAAAGGCATACAGCCTGCCCTGCGAGCGCATCATGGCGCCCAGCATCAGCGCCTTGCCGCCTGCGCCGGCGCAAAAATCCACCACCATGTCGTTGCGTTTGGGGGCGAGCAAAAATCCCAGCAACTGGCTGCCTTCGTCCTGCACTTCAAATTTCCCGGTGAGGAACAGCGGATGCCGGGTGAGTGAGGGCTTGCCTTTGAGGCGGATGCCGATGGGCGAGTAGGGTGTGGCTTGTACGTCAAAGCCTTCCGCCTGCATGGATTGCAGCACTTCGTCGCGGTTGGCAAGCAGGGTGTTGACGCGCAGATCCAGCGCGGCGGGCTGCTGCATGGAGCGGCCCAGCGTGAGGATGGCATCGTCCGTCATTGCGCTGCGCAGCCCCCGCAAGGGGGACGCCGCAGGGTGCCCGGAGCCTGCGGCTCCACCCTCGCGCAGCTTTTCAATCAGCCAGTCCGGCAGCTCGGCCTGCACCGATAAAGGCAGTTCGTCGATATTGATGCCCTTGATCTGGCCCAGCCATTTTTCCTCGTCACGTTTCAGCAGCGGGGTTAGTTCGCGCAGGTTGTAGCCGCCGAACCGGGTCCAGTAGGCCAGCGCCATGCGGCGCGGCGTGGTTTGCATGGAGCAGGCGTGTTCCAGGAACAGGCGGTGGCGCAGCACGCCGAATACGGTTTCCGCCACCAGCGCGCGCTCGTTGGAGCCGATGCGTTCCTGCTGAAAGAATTGGCGCAGCAGAGCATCGGCGGGATGCGCCAGCGGCAGGATGCTGCGCAGGGCCTGGATAACAAGGTCAAAGCGGTATTCGGTTAGTAGCATGGTTTTTTGGGTGTGAGTTTTCCGATACGGCAACGGCAAGGCATGCGACGGTGAAGGATGCGAGTTTACAGGACAGCAAACAGTCCTTCATCAGGAATTTCTTATTAGTCCGCTGTGCGGATGCTGGTAATGACAATCTCCCCGGCCACTTCATCGGAAGGTTCGATAAGCAAGTACTTCACTGGCAACAGGCGGTACTCCAGCCCGAGCCAGATTTCAAAACCGCTCTCACCCTTGGCGTGCAGCTTGCGCAAATGTAATGCGCGCAACTTGCCCATCGGGGTGATGATTTCTTCCTCCGGCCCGACTCCCAATTCATATTTCTCCAGTTTTTTGCCGTTGCTTACGGCAAGCGGAATGATCTCCCTGTTCATGGGAAGTTGCGATAGATGGTAGAAAATGCTCAGCATATCCTGTGCACCGGCGGGCAGCGCTGTTTCGCCGCCTTGGGAAAAAAGCAGTTTCTGCGACATCCAGTCGAAAGTGGCTTTAATGTTTTGCTTGTCATTATCATTGATTTTTTCTTCTTCAAATGTTTCTGGCTGCAATCCTTGTTTGCCGCTCTTGCCATGGCTGGTTTGGGTGAGCTGATAGTTTTTGAACAACTTGGCTAGCCCCATGGTTTTCGTCACCGCCTTCAGGGTGTACTCATCCCCACTGATTTCCAGTTGCTGGTTGAGAGTGCCTATTTGGAAATTATCCAAACCTTTATATACAGAAAAGGCGAGCTGCGCATGCCTGGGTAGCGGGTATGCCGCCTCCGGTTCCTCCACCATTGTTGCAGCGGGTTGCGCTTCCTCGGCAGATACCGCTGCGACGGCGGACACGGCTTCGACGGCAGATGCCGCTGCGATATCAGGCACAGCTTCGATGGCGGGCAGGGAGGCCGGCTCTGGGGTGCCAGCAATAGTGTTGTTCGGTTCTTTCACGCGGCTTGCAGGCTTAGTTGCCAGTTTGGACGGGCTGGCGCGTCTTGGCTTCGGGGCAGGTTTGGGGAGTGGTTTGGCGGCGGGTTTTGGCAGCGGTTCGAGTTTGGCAGTGAGCGGCGGCAGCAATATTTCAGTATGCGGCAGATGTACTTGCGGCAGCCACATGATGGCGGCATGGATCAGCGCGGAAAGCGCAACGGCAAGGGCGATACGGCGGTCAGGTGTGCCAGAACCCATAAATGGCAAGGCTGAAGTCACGGCTCAAAATTATATTGAGTCAGTACTTGCGTGAGCTTGTCGCCATCAGGGTCGGTGATGACCATCTTGTACGGAAAGTTGGCGTGCTCCGTCGCCAGCCAGATTTCCGTCCGGCTCTCGCCAGCTTTCGGCGTGTTGGTGACATACAGCGTCTGGAACGTGCCGAGCGGAACCGTCACGCTCTGGTCCGGCGTGATGAGGTAATTATAAATATCCACCTTGCTGCCGTTGGTCATGTGGAAGTCGAGCGTGGCGGCATCCTTTAGCGGCGCGAACATGAACTGATACATCGCGCTCAGCCGGTCCTGCGTTCCTGCGGGCAGCGGCACGGTGCGTTTCCCGGCGCGGTCGGTCAGCGTGATGCGGTTGGCGGTCCAGTCGAAATCGGCGCGCGCATTCCGCTCGGTGTCGAGCTTGCGCTCGTTGGTGAAGGTGAGCGGGCGCAGCCCTTCTGCGGTCAAGGTGCCATCACTGGTGACGCGGATGGTTTCCGGCTTGATTATGGCGAGCAGGCCGTCCGCCTTGCTCACGCTTTCGATGTGGTAGTGATCCTGTGTGCGGGTGTAGGTTTCCGTGATGGTTGCGGCCCTGAGGTTGCCCTTGAACACGTCATAGCTGACCTGAAGATGAGTTGGAGACTCCGCAGCACCCGCAAAATGCACCCCGCCGCACAACAGCAGCCAGATGGCGAGGCGCGCGATGTTGTGCATAAACCTACTTCAGCCCCGGCGCAATGAGGGTGACGCCCGGCTGCTCAACACGGTTCAGCAATACCTTCTGGCCATCCGCGTCCAGTCTGAGGTAATCCCTGCAAAACCAGCGGATGGCCTGCGGGTAGATGCGATGCTCCTCGCGCAGCACCCGTGCCGCCAGGGTTGCCGGGGTATCATTCATCAGCACCGGCACGGCGGCCTGGATGATGATGGGGCCGTGGTCGAGGTCGCTGGTGACGAAATGCACGGTGCAGCCATGTATTTTCACGCCGTCCTTGAGCGCGCGCGCATGGGTGTCGAGGCCGCCGTATGCGGGCAGCAGCGAGGGGTGGATGTTGATGAGTTTGCCCTGGTAGCGCGCCACAAAATCCGGGGTGAGGATGCGCATGAATCCGGCGAGTGCGATTAGGTCGGGCTGGTAGCGGTCTATGGCGGCGGCGAGCGCGGCATCGAACGACTCGCGGTCCGGGTAGTCGCGGTGCGCCACGACTTGTGTTGCAATGCCATGCTGCTCGGCGATGGCCAATCCCGGTGCGTCGGCGCGGTTGCTGATGACCGCCGCCACGCGGCAGGGCAGGTCGGCCTCCAGCAGCGCCTGCATGTTGCTGCCGCGCCCGGAGATCAGGATAACGATGGACTTCCTCGTTGCGTTATCGAACCTGGGTCTGTACCTCATCGCCTTGGCGTACCTGTATTGTGCCTATGGCCCACACGGTTTCCCCGGCGGCCTCAAGTTGGTTGAGTGCGGCAGCGGCATCGCTTTCGGCAACGACAACAACCATGCCGATGCCGCAGTTGAAGGTGCGGTACATTTCCTGTTGTGCGACGTTGCCCTGTTCGCGCAGCCAGCCGAACAATTTTGGTGTGCGCCAGGACTTTCCATCCAATACAGCCTTGACATTAGCAGGCAGCACACGCGGGATGTTCTCCATCAGGCCGCAGCCGGTGATGTTCGACATTCCTTTGACTTTGGTTTTCTGCATCAGTGCCAGCAGCGGCTTCACATAGATGCGCGTGGGCGCCATGATGCAACCGGCCAGCGTGCGCCCGCCATCAAACCCGGCGTTGAGGTCAGGCTGGCTGCGCTCGATGATTTTGCGCACCAGCGAATAGCCGTTGGAGTGCGCGCCGTTGGAGGCCAGCCCCAGCACCACGTCGCCGGGTTTAATCTCGGCGCCGGTGATGATCTGCGATTTTTCCACCACGCCCACTGCAAAACCGGCGAGGTCGTATTCGCCCACCGGATACATGCCCGGCATCTCGGCGGTCTCGCCGCCGATCAGCGCGCAACCGGCCTGCTCGCAGCCCGCCGCGACACCCTTGATGACTTCGGTGGCGGCCTCCACATCCAGCTTGCCGCAGGCGAAATAGTCGAGGAAGAACAGCGGCTCCGCGCCCTGCACCAGAATGTCGTTGACGCTCATCGCCACCAGGTCTATGCCCACCGTGTCATGGCGGTTGAGTTCGAAAGCCAGCTTCAATTTCGTGCCGACGCCGTCGGTGCCGGAGACCAATACCGGTTCGCGGTATTTTTTGGAAATCTCGACCAGACCACCGAAGCCGCCGATGCCGCTCAACACCTCGGGGCGCATGGTGCGCTTGGCATAAGGCTTGATGTTTTCCACCAGGCGGTCGCCGGCATCGATGTCCACACCGGCGTCGCGGTAGGAGAGGGGATTTGGTAGACTCAAGTTGAGTTCTCGCTTTCTTCGGGATAAAGTGCAGGCCGTTTTGGCTGGCAATTCTTGTTGGCGGATTTTACCTCAAATGACTCTGGAACGTTTAATCGCACTGTTGATTTTCTTGCTCCATGCCAGGGGCTGGAATCTTTCCGGCAGCCTGAATATGAGGTATCCGTGACACAGCAACTGCTGCTTAATATTGCACCCGACTGGCTTCCCACGCTGGACAATTTCGTTGCCGGGCGCAATGTCGAATTGCTTTCGGCGTTGCGCCATGCGCTGGCGGGAACGGCGAACGAACGGTGTTTTTACCTGTGGGGCGAGGCGGGCAGCGGCAAGAGCCATCTGCTGCAGGCGGCGGTGGGGCAGGCGCGCGTACTGGGGCAGCCCGCAACCTACGCCCGTGGCACTGTGCCGGATGCGGCTCAGGTGATTGCCGTGGATGATGTGGAGACATTGGGAGATGCTGCTCAAGTTGCGCTGTTCGATCTCTACAACCGCCTGCGCGAAAGCGGCGGCATGTTGCTGGTGAGTGGCACGGCAGCGCCCGCGCACCTGCATCTGCGCGATGATTTGCGCACACGGCTGGGCTGGGGGCTGGTGTATCAGGTGCATGGCCTGAGTGATGAAGAAAAGGCGCAGGCGTTGGAGCGGCACGCGCAGGCGCGCGGCTTTGCCCTGCCGCATGAGGTGACGCAATACCTGCTGCGCCACGGGCGGCGCGATTTGCCAAGCCTGATGGCGCTGCTGGATGCGCTCGACGCGCATTGCCTGCGCCTGAAGCGCGGGGCGTCCGTGCCGATATTGAAAGAAGTGATGCAGACATTTATTCCGGAGCAATTGTGAACCTGGCACTGTTTGATCTGGACAATACCTTGCTGAGCGGCGATAGCGATTTCGAGTGGGCGCAGTTTCTCATCGAACAGGGCGTGCTCGACCGCGAACTGTTTGAGGCGAAGAACCTGACTTTTTACGAGCAGTACAAGGCAGGCACGCTGGATATCCACGAATTCCTCGATTTCCAGTTGAAGCCCTTGTCGCGCCATGCGCGCAAGGTGCTGGACGCATGGCATGAGGAATTCATGCGGCGCAAGGTGCGCGGCATGATGGGTTCCGCCGCGCGCGAACTGGTGGCGCGGCACCGTGCGGCGGGTGACGTGTGCGTCATCATCACCGCCACCAACAGTTTTGTGACTGCGCCGATCGCGCGCGAGTTTGGCGTGGAGCACCTGATTGCCACCGAACCCGAACAGCAGGACGGCGAATTCACCGGGCGCGTGGCCGGTGTGCCGTGCTTCCGCGAGGGCAAGATCACCCGCCTGGAAAGCTGGATGGCGCAACACGGGTGGAACTGGGACAGTTTTGCCGAGAGCTGGTTTTACAGCGACTCGCTGAATGACTTGCCGCTGTTGAACAAGGTGAAGAGCCCGGTGGCGGTTGACCCGGATGCCACGCTGCGCGCGCATGCCGAGCAGCAGGGCTGGCGTGTTATGACGTTGCGTTAATCCTGAGAACGGCCCACGCCACTGATGTTCAGAGCGTGGTTGTATAGCCGCTAACGCGGCAACAGCCACGGCCTACCTCTTGCGGGTGCGGATTTACACGGGGAAGAAGGCTATCTGTTTTTCGTGGTTGATATAAGCCAGAAATCAGCTTGCGCTGAAATTCTTTAACGGCTGTTGATTCAGGAGGGAGGCTGATTCCTTGACCAATTCCCTGACAAGGTCAGTGTCAACCTCGGGTTCCAATTGCGCTGGGGTTCCACGTTGGCCGGTTGCCTCAAGGACGGCATTCCCGTTTACTACACGTATTTTAGTTTCTGCGCCGCAAGCCCGGCAATAGGCGTGATCCCCTTCATGTTGATGTCGGCGAATAACAATAGATGCGCCGCACATCGGACAATCATGCAGGGGGATACCCTGCTCGCTGTGGCCGACGATGTGGTCGAGTTTGCCTGCCTCGCCCAGTCCCAGAAAAATTTCGCCCCACCGGGTATCGAATTGGGTGCCGAGATTGTCGCGGATGATGTCGAGCGCCCGCCCAATCGGCATCCCTTTGCGGTAGGGGCGGGTGCTGGTCATGGCATCGAAAGCGTCGCAGATGCCAACGATGCGCGCATCCACGGAAATCTGCTCAAGCTGCAGCCGTTGCGGGTAGCCCATGCCGTCCGGGCGTTCGTGATGGGCGAACACGGCGGATTCAGCCAATGCTGCCAGAGGGTGATCACCGTATCCCGCTTCAGTTACCCATAGAGAACCCGGATGAACCTAAAAAGTTAGGGGTGGTTTTCCGTGTCCGTATTATCAAAACATGTCCGGACCAAATCTGTCATATGAATAACTGTTAGATCTCATCATTCCACGATCGCCGAGCTCTGGTGCAGATTCGCCGCATTTGTCTGATCGAGTGGCTGCGCTACGAAGGAAATTATGATGTCATCTGTCTCGCACGTGAAAAGCGCGGAATAATATTAGTCATATTCGACTTCATCGCCAGAGTTTTTCGGCGTCGGTGATTCGTGCAGTGAGAAGAGACGTGACGAAATGAGAGATCTAAATAAATCGGGGTCAGGTTAAAATAGGCCACAACCATGCTATACCGAAACAGGCTGCTGGCAAATCTGGGCAGTCTGTCGGATTGGAAGCTATCATTTTTTCAAAGGAGAATCGCTATGAACTTGCTCAGAATTGCATTTCCCATTATTTTTTCCTTGTCACTACTCACCATCCCCAGCGTATTTGCGGCGGACAACAAAGTTAGTACCGCGACGCGCACTATGGCAGAAATCATGATCAGTCTGCGTCATTATCCAAGCGATGCTGACAAGGATAAGTTGAAAAAAGTGGCTGCGGAGGCCACTACTTCCGCCCATGAGAAAACCATTGCGCAGGCGCTGTTGAATCTTAATCACAAGCCCGCCGATGCTGACAAACCGAAGCTGGAGGTGATTACCAAAGATGCTACTACACCCGCTGCAGTGAAAAGCTTGGCGAGAATATTGCTGAGTCTAAATCATCAGCCGACCGACGCAGATACCGCGGAGTTGAAGCAAATTACAAAGTAGCTCACGCCGGCGCAATTAACGGACATTGCGCCACATCTAGTGACCCTATGGAAGGCATTCTCGAAATGGTGGAATAACCGGTGCTATCAGTCCTGATGCTTGCCGCAACCCTCACCGGCGCTCACCCGGATCCGCTGGCCAGCGCCATCGAGCATTACCATACGGTCGAATCCTACCGCGTCACCATCCGCTCCTTCCATGCCGATGGCGAAGAGCATATCCGCTATTACTACAGGAAACCTGGTTTCGTGCGCATGGAATTCATTCGTCCGCATGAGGGCGCGGGGCTGGTTTACAATCCACTTACCCAGCGCGTGCGCCTGTGGCCATTTGGCGCTGGCCGTTTTCCGGAATTCAATTTGAGTCCAGGCAATCCACTGATCCGGAGTATAAGCGGCATGCGCGTGGATCAATCGGATGTCGGGGCGCTGTTCGAAAATATCCGCACCCTGCGGGAGGGCGGCAACACAGAGATGTTGGGCGAAGAAAGCATGGGTGGGCGTATGGCTTTGCATTTTATCGTGACCGGAGCGAGCGGTATCGTGGTTGCCAATGTTCACAGTAGCGAATTGTGGCTGGATACAGCGAGTCAGTTCCCGGTCAAGGTAATCAGCCGCGATCTGCAGGATGTCATCATTGAATCCGTAATGATGGAAGAACTGGAAATCAACTCTACGCTGCCGGAGACGCTGTTTAATCCATAGCAAAGGGGCGATGGTGGGCGGGCCACCCTGCCAGACTTATTCGCTGGTCGGGCGTGCGCGCAAGAAGAGCACCAATCCCGATTTCAAGGACGACGCCCGTCACTTTCTCTACAAGGAATATCTGCGGATCATCGCGGATCACCGCCCTCCCGTATTCGTGATGGAGAATGTGAAGGGAATACTTTCTGCGCAGCATTCGGGCGAAAAAATTATCGAGAGCATATTGAGCGATCTGCGTAAACCTAGCTCGGTCGTCAGCGGTCGCAAATCAGGCCTCGGCTAATGCTGGTGACTTGGCACATATGACTGCAATGTTCCTGGGGGAGTAATCCGATGCACAGAATCGAGACGTTACCCATACGAGATGCTACCTGGCTGCTACTGGTCGTGCTGTTCTTGGCCGGCTGTGCAACGGCTGTAAAGCCTATGGCATCATCGGCAGACAACACCTTGGCTGCTTGCCGGGCGCTGTATCGTGAGGTCGATGGCGGCATCGAGCGGGCGGGGGTGCGCGACCAAGGTTCCTCGTTGGTATCCGGCTTTTCCTACCTGCGAACGACACGCCTGCTCGCTTCATTCCGCGACGAGCTGACCGATCCACAGCACTGGTCGGCTTGGGTCTGGCACATGGCCGCGCTGGATGCCGAGGCACGTGCATTGGAACTGCGCAACATGTCCAAGCCGGTAGCGGATCATGATAGCGACACCCTGCGGGACGAACTTAACCGCTGCCGCGAACGTCTGTTGGCTGCCGATCTTGAGCAATCGGAGCGCCGCGCCGCGCTACGCGATGCCGCCCGCGTGCCGGATGACTATGTCACTTGGTGGCGGGTGGCCGGCCTCTATCCGCTCACCGCGCCCATTGTCTCCGCCAACATATCGGCCTGGCATGCCGATACCCGCGATACCTTTGCCAGGCCATTGACTGCACTGCCGGTCGTGGGCAGGCTGATGCGCTGGGCGGCAGCGCCCGGCGCACCGATGGGAGCCGCAGAGGTGAGTGAAATCCTTCACCGCTCGCTCGATCCGCTCGGGATACCGCTGCCGGCTCCCGCCGATCTCGTCCGGTTGTTCGACACCTTTGCCCCGGTATGGGAAGCGGACGTGGCGGACGACGATGACCGCATCGGGGTGCCGCGCTGGGATAACGGGCCGGCGGCGGACGTGACGCGCCCGACGCTGTACCGTAAGGTTTCGCATACCCGTTTCGGCGATCAGGTGCTGCTGCAGCTTAACTATATCGTCTGGTTCCCGGCGCGCCACGGCAACGACATCTACGCCGGGCGTCTCGACGGCATCAACTGGCGGGTGACCTTGGGCCCCGACGGCGAGCCGTGGCTTTACGACGCCATTCACAACTGCGGCTGCTACCACGAGTTTTTCCCGAGCCAGCACCTGCGCTTGCGTGGCGAGCTTCCCGCCGGCTACTTCGAACCGCCGCTGCTGCCGCAGCCGGCGCCCGAGCAGCAACCGCTGGTGCTGCGCATCGCCCACTACACCCACTTCATCCAGCGGCTCTACCACGACGCATCACCGCCTGCGGCACAACCGATGGCGTGGGAGGAGTATGACGCGCTGCGCTCCCTGCCCGTTGATGGAGGCCACCGCAGCCTGTTCGGTGAATATGGCTTGATCGCCGGCACTGAGCGCGCCGAGCGCTTCATCCTGTGGCCGATGGGCATCCGCTCGCCGGGCGCCATGCGCCAGTGGGGACGCCACGCTACAGCCTTCGTTGGCCGCCGCCACTTCGACGATCCCTTTCTCATCGAGTCGTTGTTCGAGCGGGCACCATGAAGAAATCGCTGTTCTGGGCCGTGCTCTGCCTGCCACTGCTGTCATTGGCGGAGAACGAGCGCGTTGACATCGCCCGCTTTTCACAAGGCAACCTGAGCGGATGGCAGACCAAGGTATTTTCCGGCGAAACCCGCTACTCGCTGGAAGTCACGGGCGGACGGCTCACCCTGCGCGCCGACAGCAGCGCCGCCGCCTAGGGACTCTATCGCAAGGTCAGCGTCGACTTCGGCAAGACGCCCATTATCAACTGGTCATGGAAGGTCGACCATGTGCTGGCGGGCACCGACGAGCGCACGCGCGCCGGTGACGATTGCGCCGCGCGTGCCTACGTGGTGTTTTCCGGCGGACTGATCTTCTGGCGCACGCGTGCCATCAACTACGTGTGGTCAAGCCAGCAGCCGACCGGCAGCCACTGGCCAAATGCCTTCACTGGCAACGCGCGCATGATCGCAGTGGAGTCCGGTGGCGGGCATGCCGGCAAATGGGTCAACGAGCGCCGCGACGTGCGCGCCGACTACCGGCAAATGTTCGGCGAGGAGCCCGGCAGCGTAGATGCTGTGGCGATCATGACCGACACCGACAACACGGGCGCAGCAGCCACGGCATGGTACGGCGATATCTGGTTTGGTACGGAGTAACGCGAGCATAAAATCCCGCCACATGGACAGCGATGAATCTGATGCTTCGCCTTTATCTACCAGAGGGCCGATTGATCCTATTTTCCTCTGTTGGATTCACCAGATTTGCATCAAACCAAGATTGCTCAGGTTGATGGCTATTGATTCAGGAGGGAGGCTGATTCCTTGACCAATTCACGGACAAGGTCAGTGTCAACCTCGGGTTCCAATTGCGCGGGGGTTCCGCGTTGTCCGGTTGCCTCGATGACAGTTTTCCCCTTTACTACACGTATTCTGGTTTCTGCGCCGCAAGCCCGGCAATAGGCATGATCCCCTTCATGTTGATGCCGGCGAATAACAATAGAGGCGCCGCACATCGGGCAATCATGCAAGGGAATGCCCTGCTCACTGTGGCCGACGATGTGGTCGAGTTTGCCTGCCTCGCCCAGTCCCAGAAAAATTTCGCCCCATCGGATATCGAATTGGGTTCCGAGATTGTCACGGATGATGTCGAGTGCTTTTGAGATCGGCATGCCCTTGCGGTAAGGGCGGGTGCTGGTCATGGCATCGAAGGCATCGCAGATGCCGACAATGCGAGCATCCACGGAAATCTGCTCAAGCGGCAACCGTTGCGGGTAGCCCATGCCATCCGGGCGTTCGTGATGGGCGAACACGGCGGATTCCGCCAATGCTGCCAGAGGGTGATCAATCAGCAAACGGCGACCGACATTCGGATGTGTCTTGATGATTTCATACTCGTTATCGGTCAGCCGATCAGGCTTGTTGAGGATGGCATCCGGCACGGCGATCTTGCCCAGGTCATGCAGGAAACCACCCAGCAAGACGCGCGCCACCTGATTGGGCGGCAGTCCGCCATGCTCGGCCAGTACGCGGCAGAACTGTGACACGCGCCACAGGTGGCCTCCGGTATAGGGATCGCGCGCTTCCACCATGGAGGCCATGATGAAGAGGCTCTTTAGCAGATGTTCGAGTGCGTCCATGTTAAGTCCTCTATTGTTAAGCTCTAGTTGTGCAAGAAATATACACGTTTGTTAGTTGAGCATCTCGGCAAAGTATGACAGGCGATTTCATTTATTTTCTTGGTTCATCTGGCTTTTGCATGGGTAAAACCAAATCGTTCATTAGATCGGGAACTCGTCATTCCGGCGCAGGCCGGAATCCAGTTGATCAAGAAATCCCCGCGTAGCGGGGCAATATCAAGGTTTTGTCCACTTCGCGGAATATTTGTCTTGCTGGATTCCGGCCTGCGCCGGAATGACGGTGCTGATAGGTTATTGCGGATGATCACCGTATCCCGCTTCAGTTACCCATAGAGAACCCGGATGAACCATTTTCTTTTTCTGGCGTATCCCATTGTAATGCGCGGTAATCAAAGCCATGCACAATGCCAGGTTTGACGATCTCAAAAAAAGGCGAAATGTCAAAATCACGCGGGGTAAAAAGACTGTAATGGCGAATGTGCAGAATTTCCCTATCACAGTCATCGCAATCCGGGGAGCCGTGTTTATGTTCCACGCCGGGCAAAATCGGATAATGCACCGACTGGAACGCCTGAGCGATCAGGGTGGAACAAATCGCCTGGCTGGGTTCCCCGCTGCCCAGCGCGATCATGCGCCGGCGCCAGCGCATCGGAACGAAAATGGCGGTTATGGGAAACAGGTAGCGCACAAGATCAAAAACGTTTTTCAGGTCGTAGGTGTGACCTATACGCGTTGCCGCAGTGCCAATCACGCGCTGCAGATCCGCGTCGGTCAAGCCAACCGGACGGCAGATGCGCGTGTGCAAACCGCGATAATGGCTGAGCGGTACGGCAACCACGCCATGCTCAAGGTCCGCCTCAATCAAGACCGGCGGATCGGAGCTGTGTTCACCACCCAATAGGTTGCCGACATAAAGCGCGGCATGCGACCAGGTCGAGTTGGTCAGGTATTTGATGACGGCACTGATGCGCAGGTTACCTTCAACCAGCAGCACATCCCCGGGGCGCAACACACTGGCTATGTCCTGCGCCTCTTTGGTTGCGGCGGGGATGTGATAGTGGCGGACAGGTTGATTGAGGTAGTGCGCAAGCAACCTACCGAGCGGCCGCAGCGCGAATCTGATCATAAAATACTCCTCCCATTCCAACCATGGATCATCGCCTGCTCACTCAGCCCAGCAGGTAATAGCCCAAGGCAGCGAGGACAATAATGATTCATGCCTGTCATCATTTTTTATGTATGCACATGCCGCGCGTTACCATTTACATCTCCAAAATATCGTCCTCCAGTTCGACCTTATATTTCATTCGGTTCACGGCACGATGCGGTTATGAAGATACCTTTTCCACATATCCATTAGTCGAAACACTCAAGAAAAACTTACAGTCACGCGCAATAATTCCCGGCAGAACAGCTATTGCAGCATCTGGATGAGTATCCTGCTCGAAGATGCCGAGCGCCGTGGTTATTGGCAATGCGGATGATGGGTGTCCGGTGAAATGTTTCGCACCACCCGAAAGCCGATCAGGATGTGTTTGAGGGTGTTCGGGCGGCTGTGGCGCGCTGCAGGGCGGCAAACTCCACAACCTTTATCATCCCACGAACCTCCCTTGACGATGCTGCGTCCCGCACCTTGTGGCGTGGCCGTCCATTCATAGACTTGCCCGGCACCATCGAGCACGCCGAATGGGCTGCTGCCTGATGCATATTGACCGACCGGCGTGGTATCAAACGGGCCGGCATCGGCGCTGTTGAGACGTGACGGGTCGTACTCATTCCCCCACGGAAAATAACGTCCGTCTGTGCCGCGCATTGCTTGTTCCCATTCCATCTCGGTGGGCAGCCGCCACGGAGAGCCGGTCTGTTGAGTCAGCCACGCGGCATAGTCTTGCGCATCGGCCAGGCTGACCAACACCACCGGATGATCTTCACGCCCCTGCGGCGGTTTGCGATCTTTCCAGGCGAAACGCTGTGTGCTCTGGAATGGGTGAATCAGGTTATACGATAACCACGTTGCGCGATCAACGCCCGGCGCGCGATGCCGTGTCGCGGCAATGAACGCCGCATATTGCCGGTTGGTAATCGGGGTTGCGGTGATGCAATAGGCTTCGCTATGCACCGGCTGGCGCGGCAACTCTCCTGCGTACCAGCCTTGCTCGCGGGTTATCGGTTCGTGGTAGGCCGACTCATCCAGACGATAAGCCAAATCGCGCTCGCCTGCATCGGAGCCCACTATAAAAATTCCTGCCGGAATCTCGATCAATGCGGGGATCGTGTTAGCTGCCGCGTTGGCGTTGGCATGAGCGCAGACAACGCCGCAGCACAAATACATCAAGTGTGACCAAATCGAGTTCATTTCAACTAAATACCGCTTCCATTTGTTCAAAAACGGGGGTTAATGTCACAAGCCTATCTGTCATCGCGTTCAATGCCCATTGCTCAAGCGATTTATCCGCGCCGCTCATATTGACGCCGCGAGAGAAAACGCGCAACACTCCCAACCAACCACTTCTGTGCCAGTCCCATATCCACTCCTTCATGCTGGTTGATAGAGTCGCAATCGCGGGTACAATACTTGCAGATAGGCTGCTTTTGGATTTCTTCACACCTTGATCAGGAGGCGATCATGAACCGTAGGGATTTTTTCAAGAACCTGGCCGGGCTGTCGCTGCTTGTCACCATATCGGCTATTGCCAAGGAGGTGTCCGCTGCCATGAAACCATTGATTAAAAGCAAGGAAGCCTGGCGTGCGCTGTT
>JACREC010000122.1 GCA_016218445.1 Nitrosomonadales bacterium | reverse complement strand
TTGCGTTGCACCATGATTATCTCCATCATTCGGTTTGGAATGTGGCGCCACATCGGGTACGTCGTCTAGCTCACTCTCTTAAACGGGATATCTGCCAAGCGCCCCTCTTAAGTCGCTCCTCATAACATGCTGATTTAATATGACAATATTTGAGCGACTTTTGGGCGATTTGCGGCTGAAGCCCGATTACTACGCTAACCCGGCAGTCGAGAGGGACTGCGCAAAAGCGCGCAGCCCCTCACTTTTACGTTAGGCATTTGAATGCGAGGCTCTTGTTGCGCACCACGCAACACGCTATCATTCACGAATGATTACATCGTTCCGCCACAAAGGCCTGCGAAAATACTTTGAATCCGGCAGCCTGGCTGGAATCCAACCTGCACACGCGAATCGTCTCAAAATGCAGTTGGCGGCACTCGATACCGCTCATGTTATCGAGGACATGGATATCCCCGGCTTCCGGCTTCACCCGCTAAAGGGAAGTGAGCGTGGGCGTTGGTCAATATGGGTAAATGGCAATTGGCGCGTCACGTTCGAGTTTGAGAACGGCAACGCATTTGTTTTAGATTACGAGGATTATCACTAATGGCTATGCACAATCCACCGCACCCCGGAGCATTTATTCAAGAGGTTTATCTTGCGCCGAACGAAATCAGTTGCAGGGAGCTCGCCCTCAAATTGGGCGTCGCCGCATCGACCCTTAACCGCGTGTTGAACGAAACCAGTGGCGTGAGCCCTGAAATGGCCCTCCGTCTGTCCAAAGCATTGGGACGCTCACCCGAGAGCTGGTTGACGATGCAGGACAATTACGATTTATGGCAAGCCAAGCAGACCGTGGACTTGAAAAAAGTACGCAAGATTGAGTTCAGATATGCCTAACCTTGCGCTCAAGAGGGACGGTATTCTTCCCCCAAAATAATTGACACCTCCGCCTAACCAAACGGAGGTGTTTAATGGGCAAATCAAGACCGCCAAAAGTGCATCGTTACAGCATGCAGTTCAAGGCAACCGCAGTACGTTTAAGTGAGCTCCCCGATGTCCTGATCCAAGATGTTGCCGAGGCACTGGACATCCATCCCTTCATGCTGTCACGATGGCGCAAACAAGCCAGGGAGGGGTTGATTGTGACCAAAGGCATCAAGCTGGATGACGAGACGACAGCCGAACTCAAGCGGCTGCGTGATCTGGAAAAGAAATACAAACTGTTGCAGCAGGAGCATGAACTCCTAAAAAAAGCCATCCGGTTTGCTTCCGATCGAAAACGGAAATCTTCGAATTCATCGAAGCAAACCGGGAAAACCACTCCATCGCGTTGATGTGCCGTGTGTATGGCGTCACCCGTGCCGGCTTCTATGTCTGGCGCAGCCGTGGCCCCAGTTCACGCTCACAGGAGAATACTTCCTTGACCGAACAGATCAGGCAGGTACATCGGGCCAGCCGCGGTACCTACGGCAGCCCCAGAGTGTATCAGCGGCTGCAACAACAGGGCATATCCGTCGGCGAGAATCGTGTAGCAAGGCTGATGCGCAGCTGTGGCATCAAGGGCCGGATTGCGACATTGCGCTATACCTCCCCCAATCTGAAGAAGTTCTTTGGCAGCCTGCCCAACCAACAGCATGAGCATCCGGCAGCGGCGCCGAATCAGGTGTGGGTGGCTGACATCACGTATCTCAAGGTCAGGGCGATCTATCGCTATCTGGCAGTGGTGATGGACAGGTGCTCGCGGCGCATTATTGGCTGGGCCTTGGGCCAGCAGCGGAATGTCGTACTGACCTTGCGTGCGCTCAATCATGCGGTGGGTAAACGCCGGCCACCACCCGGGCTCATTTTCCACACAGATCGCGGCATCGAATATTATGCAAATGCCTTCCGTGATCGTCTGAAACAATTACGAATTACCCAGAGCATGAACCGCCCGGGCAAGGTAACGGACAATGCATTCATGGAGTCATTCTTTCATTCCATGAAGGCGGATGTGATTCACGGCTGCACCTTCAACGAGGACAAGCAACTTCTCTCGGTGTTGCGCAGCTACTTTCCTTTCTATAACCACAGTAGAATGCACTCGTCTTTAAACTACGTGTCGCCAGCAACGTATGAAAATCAGTTGGCTTAAACAGGTGTCAATTAAATCGGGGGAAGATTCCTGCGCAAAAGCGCGCAGCCCCTTAGCTCCACGTTAGACGTCGTTACCGAGAGGAGAAAAAGTATGCCCACATTTAGTCCAGTAGACGCAGTTACACAATTGGTCAAAGCGATCAATCAGGGCAACCTTGATGCCGCGGTGGCCTCATACGAACCAGGAGCGACCCTCATTGTCCAGCCCGGAAAAGTGGCTACTGGGACAAAAGCGCTTCGTGACGCGCTCGCTGGCTTTATCGCTTTGAAGCCAACCCTAACAACGGAGTCATACCAGGTCGTACAATCCGGCGATATCGCGCTTTACTGCTCGAAATGGAATCTGAAAGGAGTCGCTCCTGATGGAAGCATCGTGCAAATGGGAGGGACATCCTCGGACGTGCTGCGACGGCAGACCAATGGACAATGGTTAATCGCCGTCGACAATCCATGGGGTCCTGGTATTCTAGGCTGAACCAATTTGAATACGCCGTCTAACCAATCATTGCAGCCGACGCGTGCCTGCGGCCCGCGCGGCTGAATTCGATACGTTGGGCAAACACACTACATCGAGCGTGGATAAATATCCGTTAAGAAGGAGTTCCTCATGGTCAGCCAATCAGCAATCGAGGATTTCAGGACACAGCTTCGAGGCGTGCTTTTCGTTCGGGAAGATGCGGAGTACAACATGGCACGAGAAGTCTGGAACCGCTTGGTTGACCGCCATCCCCGGTTGATCGTTCGCTGCGCCGGACCCGCAGACGTTGCTAGCGCTGTGAGGTTCGCACGAGAACACCAACTCGAAGTTGCAGTAAGGGGTGGGGGTCATCATTTCGCAGGGCATGCTGTTTGTGATGATGGGTTGGTGATCGACCTGTCTCCCATGAAGGGAATACGTATCGACCCGATAAAGCACCGCGCCTATGCTCAGCCAGGGCTTACGTGGGCCGATTTCGACCACGAAACACAAGCTTGGGCGCTGGCCTGCACTGGGCCTATCGTCTCTATGACGGGTCTCCCGGGCTTTACTTTAGGCGGTGGAATTGGATGGCTGCACCGCAAGTGCGGCTTAGCATGCGACAATCTGTTGTCCGCCGATGTTGTGACCGCAGATGGCAATCTGCTAAGAGCGGATGCAGACAACAATCCGGACTTGCTCTGGGCACTGCGAGGCGGAGGCGGAAACTACGGTGTGGTGACGTTGATGGAATACCAACTTCACCCTATCGGCCCGCAGGTATTGGCTGGTCTGGTCTATTTCCCGCTTGATCAGTTTGCGGCGTTGGTCGATTTCTATAGGGCCTACATTGCGGATGCGCCCGACGAGCTAATCGCCTGTCTTTTTCTCCGAAGGGCGCCGCCCCATCCAGCCATCCCTGAAGACAGCCAAGGTCAGCCTGTTGTCGCAGTCGGATTTTGCTACTGCGGGGCCATTGCTGAAGGTGAGCCATGGGCGAAGCGGCTGAGAGAATTTCGCGAACCCCTTGCCTGCCTCATCCGCCCGATCCCTTATGCCGAATGGCAACGGAGTCTCGATCCCCGGTGGGGAAATGGATTCTACAATGACTGGCGTAGCCACTATCTGAATGACCTGACGCCCGATTGCGTGGATATTTTCGCTCAGTTCATCGAGCGGCTGCGATCGCCGTGGAGCGATGTAAAGATCTTTCATCTTGGAGGGGCCGTCAGTCGGATTCCAGAAGAAGCGACAGCGTTTGGCAATCGCAAGGCACGTTTTGCCGTGGTAGTTCAAGCCAGGTGGGAGCACTCAGAGGACACAGCAGAGAATCTCGCATGGGCATGTGATCTACTGAAATCCCTTACGCCTTTTGCGACGGGTGGCGTTTACTCGAACTTCATTGGCGCGGAAGAAGGGGACCGTGTTCCAAGTGCCTACGGGACTGTGAACTATCAGCGTTTAAGGGAAATCAAAACGCGGCTTGATCCGACTAATTTCTTCCGTCTGAATGCCAACATTCCCCCATTTACCCCCAATGGATGACACTGGTTACTCCATACTGCCGCCCAACAGGACGTTCCTGCGGACTGCCCGCAAGCGGGCGTCCGCTGAACTTCGACGTTAGCCTATAGAAAAATGTACGCCCATGCCCCTGGACATCAATCGCAATGAAATCAACACAACACATCCCGGACACCATCCTCGCTTTCTGGTTTGAGGAGGTCACACCCAAGCAGTGGTGGGCGCGATCTGACGACTTCGACCGGCAGATCGAATCGCGCTTCGGTGCTGTGCATAGCGCAGCAGAACGTTGCGAGCTTTATGGCTGGCGTGAAACGGCCAACGGCCGACTGGCGGAAATCATTGTTCTTGACCAGTTTTCGCGTAACATTTATCGCGATCAACCACGGGCCTTCGCGTGCGACACCCTTGCGCTGGCGCTGGCGCAAACGGCGGTTGCCGCAAATGCCGACCGCGAACTTGATATTGAGCGGCGAGCCTTTCTCTACATGCCCTACATGCATAGTGAGTCGCCAATAATCCACACGGTTGCGGTCTCCCTGTTCAGCACGCCGGGGATGGAAGGAAAACTCGATTTCGAGCTGCGGCACAAGGAAATCATCGACCGTTTCGGCCGTTACCCGCACCGCAATTCAATCCTCGGCCGCACATCAACACCAGAGGAGATTGATTTTCTGAAAACACCGGGTTCGTCGTTTTAAGCCAGACCGATCGTAAAAACCCGCCGCCCCTTGGCTCAACATTAGGCCACTTGATGCCATAAGGCACACAGGTGTAATATTCGCAGCATGAAGCCTGTGAACTGGAACACCGAGAAAAATATCCGTCTCAAAGCTGAGCGAGGCGTATCTTTTGAGGAGGTTCTATCGGCCATGTCGAATGGCGGCCTTCTTGTCGTGCTGGATCACCCGAACACAGATCAATATCCGGACCAACGCATGTTTGTGGTTCGTATTCGTGGCTACGCCTATCTGGTGCCGTTTGTGGAAACGAGGCAAGAGGTCTTCCTGAAAACAATTATCCCGAGCCGGAAAGCCACTCGCATTTATCTTGATGAGGAACGTTGAAATGGATAAAGAAAGTAAACTTGAACAAGAAATTCTGGCATCTTTTGAAAGAGGTGAATGGCAACCCTCTCCAAAAGGCAAAAGTGAAATTGCACGTTATGCGGCAATGGCCTCTGCATCTCTGGCTAAAGACAAGCGAGTCAACATTCGCATCTCCTCCCGAGACCTCGATGACATTCAAGCAAAGGCCGCTGAAGAAGCTATCCCTTATCAGACGTTAATGGCTAGTGTCCTTCACAAGTACGTCACTGGGCGTCTTGTAGAGCCATCGCCCAGCCTAACCCAGCGTTCAAGCAGGACGCGCCAAAAGCGGCGCGCCCCTTAACTAACTAGCCATTCGACTGGTGCAACTACTGATAAAACTACTAGCCATCTGACTAACCCATCAAAATACGCTGGGTAAGTCATTGGTTATAGCCATTCCACTAGGTTGCCCAACGACGGCAACCAAGTGGCTGGTTACAGGCTGCAAAAGGCCGCAGCCAAGTCGCTGGTTATCCCGCAGCACCTGCAGGCGGGCGAGGGGGACAAGGACTCGCTGCGCGAGTTTCACGTTAAATAATTGCTGACGTGTCTGCTATCATCGCGCCATGCTCAATATCCAGAATCTGACTTGCCTGCAAGGCGGCATCCCGCTGCTGCAGAATGTGAATTTGCAGGCGTACGCCAACCAGCGCATCGGTCTGGTCGGCAAAAACGGCTGCGGCAAATCCACCCTGTTCCGCCTGATACGCGGCGAGGTCAGGCCGGACTGCGGCGAAATTGCCCTGCAATCGGGCAAGACCATCGCTTTTGTCGAACAGGAAATCGCCAACTCCGATCAGCCCGCGCTGGAATTCGTGCTCGATGGCGATGCCGAGTTGCGCCTGCTGGAAAAAACGCTGGCGCGGGAACAGCATGATCCGGCCTGGTTCGATGCCCAGCACCGCTACGAAGCCATCGATGGTTACGTCGCCAAGGCGCGTGCCGCGCAACTGTTGAACGGGCTGGGCTTCGCCAACGACGCGCTGGAGCGCCCGGTCGCCAGTTTTTCCGGCGGCTGGCGCATGCGCCTGAACCTGGCGCGCGCGCTGATGCACCGGGCCGATCTGCTGTTGCTGGACGAGCCCACCAACCACCTCGACCTCGAAGCCATTCTCTGGCTCGAACAGTATCTGGCGCGCTACCCCGGCAGCCTGATCCTGGTCTCGCACGACCGCGAATTCCTCAACGCCTGCGTCAACCGCATCGCCCATATTCACGACCAGACCATCGACAGCTACACCGGCGACTACGATGATTTCGAGCGCGCCCGCGCCGAGCGCATCGCCCAGCAGAATCAGGCGTTCCAGACGCAGCAGGCGAAGATCGCGCATCTGGAAGATTTCGTGCGCCGCTTCCGCGCCAAGGCGACCAAGGCCAAGCAGGCACAGAGCCGCGTCAAGGCGCTGGAGCGGCTCACGCGCATCGCCCCGGCCCATGTCGCGGACGGCCATTTCGAGCTGGAGATCGAAGCGCCGGAACGCAGCCCCGACCTGCTGCTGCGCGCGGAAAAAATGGGCTTTGCCTATGGCGACAAGATGCTGTTCAGCAACGTCAACCTCACCCTGCGCGCAGGCGCGCGCATCGCCCTGCTCGGGCCGAACGGCGCAGGCAAATCCACGCTGATCAAGCTGCTGGTGGGCGAGCTCAAACCGACCCGGGGCAAACTGGAAACCACGCCCGACATCCGCATCGGCTACTTCGCCCAGCACCAGCTGGAAAACCTGGACAGCGCGGCGACGCCGCTGCAACACATGGAACGGCTGGCCCCCAGGGAAACGACCTTGGCGCTGCGCACTTTCCTTGGCCGTTTCGGCCTTGGCGCGGACAGCGAAGACCGCCCGGTGGCAAGCTTCTCGGGCGGAGAAAAAAGCCGTCTGGCGCTCGCCCTGCTCGCCTGGCAGAAGCCGCACCTGCTGCTGCTCGACGAGCCCACCAACCATCTCGACCTGGACATGCGCGATGCCCTCACGCTGGCCCTTGAGGAATATACCGGCGCGGTGGTGCTGGTGTCCCATGACCGCAGCCTGATCCGCGCCGTAGCCGACGAATTGTGGCTGGTTGCGGATGGCGCAGCCAGGCTGTTCGATGGCGACTTGGAAGACTACAAAAACTGGATCGAAACCCGCCGCCCAAGTGTAGCCGCAGCTCAACCCCAGCCGGAAAAACCGCGCCGTGAAACCGCTCCCAAACCGAATAGAAAAGCGCTGCAATCGAAACAGGGCAAGCTCGAAACCGCATTGGCAACCGCCCAGGCGGAGCTCGCCGCAGTCAACCGGCAACTGGCCGACCCGGCCACCTATGCCAACCCAGACCGCGATAAGATCAATCAACTGAACGCCCTGCATGCAAGCCTGGAAGCCAAGGTGGCCGAGCTGGAGGAAAGCTGGCTGGAGCTTGAAATGGCGATGGAAGAAGGCGGCTGACGGGGTATTGAAAAACGTAGCGCGAAAGGGGAAAGCGTAATGCGCTCAACTTATTGATCTTTCCATAATTCATGACACATGCATTTTCAACAGCCGTCATTCCGGCGGAGGCCGGAATCCAGGCAATTTACAATGCTTCCACGCATAACCAGCGACTTTGCTGGCGATTTTTGCCAGCTTAGTCGAATGGCTAGTAGTTACAACAGTGGGACACACTCACAATACGGCCTTGTCCGCTACGCGGAGCCGTATGACAAGCTGGATTCCGGTCTCCGCCGGAATGACGGAGTGGCGGGTTTCGCATGTTGTCGCCAATTATGAAAACCTCAATAATTCACGCCGGATAGTTACGTTCTCTGCAAGTCCTTGATCAATTCCCTGGTATGCAGCGTCTTGCCTGCAAGGTGATGGTTGAGCAGCATGCGCATGAGCTGCTTGCCCTGCCGTGCGCTGACTGCATCGCGGTAATCGTCTGCCGCCATATCCCGCAGGGTTTTGCCCGTCACTGCCAGACCCTCAGAAACATCGGGCGTATCGGCAACTGCGCCGCGTTCGATGACATAGCGGTAATGCTTGTCCGGATCAATCGGTTTGCCCGTGCCCGCTTCCCGCTCCAGCAGCAGCGCATAACCGAGTTCCTGCAACATGTGCTTCTCGAAGCGGCGCAACGTGGCGGCATGATCCGCCTCGCCCGCCAGGCACTGTAATGTGTGCTGGTAATAGTCGAACAGTTGCTCGTGCGCATCGTCGCGCGCCATCAGGTTGAGCAGCAGTTCATTCAGGTAGAAGCCGCACAGCAGCGCGGTGCCCTGCAACTGCGGTTGTCCGCCCTGCCACTCGGCGCGGTGCAAAGTGCGCAGCTCACCCTTGCCGAACCAGGAAAGCAGCAACGGCTGGAACCCCATCAACAGCCCGCGCAGCGCCGATCTCGGACGCCGCGCACCGCGCGCCACCAGCGCCACGCGGCCGTGCTGGCGGCTGAACACCTCCAGCACCAGGCTGGTTTCGCGGTAGGGATAACTGTGCAATACGAACGCCTGCTGGTCTTCCAGACGCTGCTTATTTGCTGTCATTCATAGCCCAAGGATTTCAGAACCCGCTCGTCGTCCGCCCAGCCGCTCTTCACTTTGACGAACACTTCGAGGAATACCTTGCCGTCGAACAGTTTTTCCATGTCCAGCCGTGCCTGAGTGGCGATTTCCTTGAGCTTGGCGCCACCCTTGCCGATCAGCATGGCCTTGTGCGCTTCCTTGTCCACCTTTATGGCTGAGTTAATGCGGCGCAGCTTGCCTTCCTGCTTGAACTGTTCGATCACTACGCTGACCGAGTAGGGCAGTTCCTCGCCGGTGAAACGGAACACTTTTTCGCGCAACAGCTCGGCGGCAAGAAAACGCTCGTTGCGGTCGGTGATCTCATCCTCGGCATAAATCGGCTCGCCTTCCGGCAGCAGCGGGCGGATGGCATCCAGCAGCGTATCCAGCTGTTTGCCCTGGCTGGCGCTCACCGGCACGATAGCGGCAAACTCGCGTTCGGTGGCAAGTCGCTCGATAAACGGCAGCAACTCGCCCTTGTCGGCCAGATTGTCCACCTTGTTGATGACCAGAATCACCGGCACATTATGCGGCAGCAGTTCCAGCACCTGCCGGTCGCGCTCGTCAAAATGGCATGCCTCGATCACGAACAGGGTCGCATTCACGTCGCGCATGCTGCTGCTCACCACGCGGTTCATGCCGCGGTTGAGCGCATTCAGGTAGCGGGTCTGAAAACCGGGCGTATCCACGAACACGAACTGGCTGTGCGCGTCGGTGAGGATGCCGATGATGCGATGGCGCGTGGTCTGGGGCTTGCGCGAAGTGATGCTGATCTTCTGCCCGATGAGGTGGTTAAGCAGGGTGGACTTGCCCACGTTGGGACGGCCGACGATGGCGATGAAGCCGCTGTGAAATAGTGTGTTGTCGCTCATGATTTAACGTGAAACTCGCATAGCGAGACCGCGTCCCTCTCGCCCGCTTGCGGGAGAGAGTTAGGAGAGAGGGAAACGGGCATAGCGGGTTTCATCATCGTTTGCCATGCCCGTTCGCATTGAGTTGCAGGTAAGCGGCTTCGGCGGCGGCCTGCTCGGCGGCGCGACGGCTTGCGCCTTCGCCGCGTGTGGTGAGGTTCAATTGCCCGATCTCGCATTCGACCTGAAACAACTGCGCATGCGCCTCGCCCTGGGTGGCAATCACCGTGTATTTGGGCAGCGCCAGTCGCTTGCCTTGCAGGTATTCCTGCAACAGCGTTTTGGCATCCTTGCCCAGCGTTTGCACATCGGCCTGCGCGATGAACGGCACATATAACCCGAGCACCACCCGCTCCGCCGCCGCGAAACCGGCATCCATAAATACTGCACCGAACAGGGCCTCCATCGCATCGGCAAGTATGGACGGGCGGCGGAATCCGGCGCTCTTGCGCTCCCCTTCACCCAGCAGCAGCAGCTCGCCCAGATCCAGTTGCTGCGCCAGGATGAACAGGGTCTGCTGGTTCACCAGGTTGGAACGCAGGCGCGACAGGTCGCCTTCGGGCAAGTCTGCATAGGTATCGTAAAGATATTTGGCGATCACGCAATTCAGCACGCTGTCGCCGAGGAATTCCAGGCGCTCGTTGTGCGCCTGGCTGTGGCTGCGGTGCGTCAGCGCGCGCTGCAGCAGTTGCGGCTGCGCAAAGGCATAGCCAAGCCGGCGGCACAATGCGTCACGGTTCATCAACAGGTCATCTTGATGAATTGCTCGTGTTGAATTCGAGCAACAGGCTGGCATTGCCAACCAGAGGTATTTTCACTGCATAGCTGATGCGCAGCACCAACCTTCCCCCCGCCTTGTTTACCTCGATGTCAGCCGGGCTGACCACCGTGATGTTATTCATCATGGCACGCTTGGCAAACGACTCACGGATATCCTTGGCCTGGGCGTCCTGCATTTCCGGATCACGCGCGATGGTGTCGAATATCCCCTTGATCTCATTATTCTGTATGTATGCCGGGAGTATCTTCATGCCGCCGACCGCAGCAAAGATGAGGACGACGACCACCATCAAAAAACCGGAAAAACTCACGCCACGCTGCTTGTTCGCCATAATTTTCATCATGCATCCCCTCAGTTAATGGATAAGCCGATACGTTTCAAATCACCAAAATTCATCCAGATCATGAACGCCTTGCCGACTATCATGTTGTCCGGCACGAAGCCCCAGTAACGGCTGTCGCGGCTGTTGTCGCGGTTGTCGCCAAGCATAAGGTAATGCCCGGCCGGCACCGTGCAACGCATCTCATCATCGTTGTAACTGCATACCTCCCGTTGCGGAAATTCTGCCACCGCTCCGAGATGCACATTGGGCGTCTCCGGATTAATCAGAATGGCATGGGTATGCCCGCCCAGATTCTCGCTGTAGCGTTCGGTATGCACAAATTTCAGGCCGCTTTCCACATAATTGTATTCACCGTCCTGCTGCTGCTCCTGCAACGCACCGTTCACAAACACTTTCTTGTTGCGGTACGCAATATTGTCGCCGGGCAGGCCGACTACACGCTTAATATAATCCAGCGAGGGGTTTTCCGGATAGTGAAATACCATCACATCGCCGCGTTTGGGGGAATTGATCTCGACCAGTTTCTTGCCCACGATAGGCAGGCGGAGGCCATAGGTGAACTTGTTGACCAGGATGAAATCGCCCACCTGCAAGGAGGGGATCATCGAACCGGACGGTATCTTGAATGGCTCGACCAGAAAGGAACGCAACAGGAACACCGCAAGGATCACCGGAAAAAAACTCTTGGAGTACTCCACCCACCACGGCTCCGCGGCCGCTGCAACGCGTTTCGGCTGCAACACGAAGCGATCCAGCAGCCACACGCTGCCGGTGACCAGCAGCAGTACAAACATAATCAGTGCAAAATCCATTACTACTCCTAATTTTGGCTTGTAGCCGGTAGCTTGTAGCTGGTAGCAAAACCGGGGTTTGGCTACAGGCTGCCAGCCACCAGCTACGAGCTTGCTATTTCTCGCCCACCTGCAAAATAGCCAGGAAAGCCTCCTGCGGAATTTCCACGTTACCCACCTGCTTCATGCGTTTTTTTCCGGCCTTCTGCTTTTCCAGCAGCTTGCGCTTGCGTGAAATGTCGCCGCCGTAGCACTTGGCAATCACGTTTTTGCGCAGCGCCTTGACGTTCTCGCGCGAGATGATATTGGAGCCGATGGCCGCCTGGATTGCCACATCGAACATCTGGCGCGGAATGATCTCGCGCATCTTGGCCGCCACTTCGCGGCCTCGGTGCTGGCTGTTGCTGCGGTGCAGGATGATGGACAGCGCATCCACTTTCTCGCCGTTGATCAGCATATCCACCTTGACCACGTCAGCCGGGCGGTATTCCTTGAACTCGTAATCCATCGAGGCATAACCGCGCGAAATGGATTTCAGCCGGTCAAAGAAATCGAGCACGATTTCCGCCATCGGAATCTCATACACCAGCAACACCTGCTTGCCGTGATAGCTCATGTTGATCTGCACGCCGCGCTTCTGTGTGCACAGCGTGATCACCGCGCCGACGTATTCCTGCGGCATGTACAGGTTGACCGTCACGATGGGCTCGCGGATTTCCTCTATTTTCGAGGGGTCTGGCATCTTGGACGGGTTGTCCACCATCAGCACCGTGCCGTCGCGCAACAGCACCTCGTAAATCACCGTCGGCGCGGTAGTGATGAGGTCCATGTCGAACTCGCGCTCCAGCCGCTCCTGCACGATCTCCATGTGCAGCAGGCCAAGGAAGCCGCAGCGGAAACCGAAGCCCAGCGCCTGCGACACCTCCGGCTCATACTGCAACGAGGCGTCATTCAGTTTCAGCTTTTCCAGCGAGTCGCGCAATGCCTCATACTGGTTCGATTCGACCGGGAACAGCCCGGCAAACACCTGCGGCTGCACTTCCTTGAAGCCCGGCAAGGCCGCATCTGCCGGCTTGTTCATCAGGGTGATGGTATCGCCGACCTTTGCGTCTTTCAATTCCTTGATACCCGCGATGACAAAACCCACCTGACCGGCGGAGAGAGTCTCGCGCGGCTGCGACTTGGGCGTGAACACGCCGATATGCTCGGTCAGGTGCTGCGCGCCGGTCGCCATCAGCAGGATTTTTTCCTTGGGCTTCAGCGTGCCGTTAAAAACCCGCACCAGCATCACCACGCCGACATAATTGTCAAACCACGAGTCGATGATCAGCGCCTGTAACGGCGCGTCTGCATCCCCTTTGGGCGGCGGCACCCTGGCGATCATCGCCTCCAGCACGTCCGGCACCCCCTCTCCGGTCTTGGCCGAGCAGCGCACCG
>JACREC010000121.1 GCA_016218445.1 Nitrosomonadales bacterium | reverse complement strand
TGGGGACATGGCTACTTGAGTCTGTCCGCAACAACGGCAGATAGCCCGGATCGTCCCTCCACCCCGGCACCCTATGGGTGCGAGTTGAATCATACAAGCCCGGATGCAATCCGGGATTCAACATCCCAGCTTTCCCCGGATTCCGCTACGCTGCATCCAGGCTACAAGCTGCGAACTACGCCGCCGACCAGCTCACCACACCGCTGTACGCAGTGCCCAGCACCACCAGCCCGAACACGATGCGGTACCAGGCGAACGCCGTGAAGTCGTGGCGGCTGATATAGCGCAATAGCCAGCGCACGCACAGGAAGGCGCTGATGAACGAAGTGATGCCGCCCGCAACGAACATGCCGATGTCTTCCGTATGAAAAAGGTGGCGGTATTTCACCACTTCATAAACCGTTGCGGCAAACAGCGTGGGAATGGCGAGGAAGAATGAAAATTCCGTCGCCGCCTTGCGCGACAGGCCGAAGAACAGCCCGCCGATAATCGTGGCACCTGAACGCGAGGTGCCGGGAATCAGCGCCAATGCCTGCGCGCAGCCCACCTTCAGCGCATCCTTCCAGCCCATGTCGTCCACCGCTTCGACGGTGATCTTGTGATCGCGTTTCTCCGCCCACAGGATGAACAGGCCGCCGACAATGAACGCCAGCGCCACCGGCACCGGTGCAAACAGATACTGTTTTATCTTGCTGGCGAACAGCAGCCCCAGCACCGCGGCGGGCATGAAGGCCACGAGGAGATTGGCCGCAAAGCGCTGCGCCGCCTGTTCGTGCGGCAGGCCGCCGGCCACAGCAACAATCTTTGCGCGGTATTCCCAGCACACTGCCAGAATCGCGGCGAACTGAATCACGATCTCGAACACCTTGCCCTTTTCGTCGTTGAAGTCGAGCAGGTCGCCCGCCAGGATCAGGTGGCCGGTGCTGGAGATGGGCAGGAATTCGGTGAGGCCTTCGACGATGCCGAGAATTGCGGCTTTGAGCAGCAGAATAGTATCCATGGTCTTCCTGAACGTAAGCCGCGATTATATTCACATTTTGGCATGGATAGTGGCCGCAACTACCGCACGGCAATTACCATTTGCTTGCGCTGAATGCCGGGAGCGGCAAGCGCGCGGTATATCACGATGTGCTAAGTGCCGTAATGCCGGCGCCAAAGACACCGCGCTTCAGTTTGCAAGACTTCGAGCGCGCAATGCGCGAGCGCGGCCTGAACCCGGCACCGCACCAGTGACCGTCAAATCTGCTTCTACAGCACTTTCCTGAGTTACATCAAAGGGAAACATCTTTCGGTTTTTCGTTACTGCGGCAGTGGTAAAATTCAGGCAGAAACCGCCACCCCGCCGCCATGCCACAACCCTCATTCATTCACCTGCGCCTGCACAGCGAATACTCCATTGCTGATGGCATAGTGCGTATTCCGGAAGCGGTTGCCGCCGCCAGGCAGGATGCCATGCCTGCGCTGGCGCTGACCGACCTCAACAACGTGTTCGGCCTGGTCAAATTTTATCAGGAGACACGCAGCAACGGCATCAAGCCCATCATCGGTTGCGACGTGTTTATCAGTAACGAAGCCGAGCGCGAGCAGCCGTTCCGTTTGCTGCTGCTGTGCCAATCCAATGCAGGTTATCTGCGCCTGTGCGACCTGCTCACGCGCGCCTATCAGGAAAACCAGTATCGCGGCCGCCCGGAGATACGCAAGCAGTGGCTGCGCGAGGGGACGGACGGGCTGATCGCCCTGTCCGGTGCGCACCTCGGCGAGGTCGGGATGACGCTGCTGAACGGCAATCAGGCGACGGCACACCAACTCGCGCTGGAATGGGCAGCGCTGTTCCCCGGGCGCTATTACCTGGAAGTGCAGCGCAGCGGCTTTGCGCGCGAGGAAGCGCACCTGCGCGAAACAGTCCGGCTGGCTGCGGAACTGGCGCTGCCGGTAGTTGCCACGCACCCGGTGCAATTCCTCAGTGTGGACGATTACAAGGCACACGAGGCACGCGTGTGCATCGCCGAAGGCTATGTGCTCAACGACAAACGCCGCGCCAAAAAATTTACCGCGCAGCAGTATTTCAAGACACAACAGGAAATGGCGGAGCTGTTCGCCGACCTGCCGGAAGCGTTGCAGAACAGCGTGGAGATCGCGCGCCGCTGCAATCTTTCTCTGGTGCTGGGCAAACCGCGCCTGCCGGATTTCCCCACGCCCAACGGCGAGAGCCTGGATGATTTTCTGCGCACGGAATCCGAACGCGGTTTGCAACAGCGCATGGCGCAATTGTATCCGGACGAGGCTGCGCGCGCGGTGAAGAGGCAGGAATATACCGGGCGTCTGGCATTCGAGATCGCGACCATCATCAAAATGGGTTTCTCCGGCTACTTTTTAATTGTGGCGGATTTCATCCGCTGGGCCAGGGCCTTCCGCTCCGGGGAATTCCCCAACGGTGTGCCGGTCGGCCCGGGGCGCGGCTCCGGCGCGGGCTCGCTGGTAGCTTACAGCCTCGGGATCACCGACCTTGACCCATTGCGTTACGCGCTGCTGTTCGAGCGCTTCCTCAATCCGGAACGTGTTTCCATGCCGGACTTCGACGTGGACTTCTGCCAGGACGGGCGCGAACGCGTGATCGAATACGTCAGGCAGAAATACGGCGCGGAAAGCGTGTCACAGATCGCCACCTTCGGCACCATGGCATCCAAGGCGGTAATCCGCGATGTCGGGCGCGTGCTGGATTTTCCGTATGGCCTGTGTGACCGCCTGTCCAAGCTGGTTCCGCTGGAAGGCGTGAAGCCGGTATCGTTGAAAAAAGCGCGCGAGCTGGAGCCGGAATTCAATGCCATCATCAACAGCGAAGAAGGCGTGGAAGAGCTGCTCGAGCTCGGCGGGCGGCTGGAGGATTTGACGCGCAATGTCGGCATGCATGCCGGTGGCGTGCTGATCGCACCGGGCAAACTCACCGACTTCTGTCCGCTGTATTGCACCGAGGGCAGCGACAGCACGGTCAGCCAGCTGGATAAAGACGACGTGGAAAAAATCGGCCTGGTGAAGTTCGACTTTCTGGGGCTGCGCACGCTGACCATTATTGACTGGGCGATGCGCCACATTGCACGCATGGCTGGCGGCATTGCTCCTTTCAAGCTGGAAGAAATTCCGCTTGAGGACAAACCCACCTACGACCTGCTCAAGGCTTACAACACCACGGCGGTGTTTCAGCTGGAATCACGCGGCATGAAGGACCTCATCCGCCGCCTGCAACCCGATACCTTCGAGGATATCGTGGCGCTGGTCGCGCTGTACCGCCCGGGGCCGCTGGAATCGGGCATGGTGGAGGACTTCATCAACCGCAAGCACGGCCGCGCCAAGGCAGATTATTTTCATCCCGAACTGGAAACCGCACTGACCCCCACTTACGGTGTGATCGTGTACCAGGAACAGGTGATGCAGATCGCGCAGATCATCGGCGGCTATTCGCTGGGCGCCGCAGATTTGCTGCGCCGCGCGATGGGCAAGAAGAATGCCGAAGAGATGGCGCAGCAGCGCAGCATCTTTGTGGGCGGCGCAGTCAATCGCGGCATCAACGAAAAGCTGGCGACGCACCTGTTCGACCTGATGGAGAAGTTCGCCGGCTACGGCTTCAACAAGTCGCACTCCGCAGCTTATGCGCTGGTGTCCTACCAGACTCTCTACCTCAAGGCGCACTACCCGGCGGCGTTCATGGCAGCGACGTTGTCGTCGGATATGGACAACACCGACAAGGTGCATACTTTCTATCTCGACACGCTGGCGCAGGGCGTAACTATTCTGCCGCCGGACATCAATTCGTCCGAGTACCGCTTCACGCCGCTGGACGGGAAGACCGTTGCATACGGCCTCGGTGCGATCAAGGGCACGGGCGAAGCGGCCATCAGCAATATCGTCAAGGCGCGCGAGGAGAGGCCGTTCCGTGACCTGTTCGATTTCTGCCGCCGCGTGGACAAGCGCGTGGTGAACCGCCGTGCCGTCGAAGCGCTGATCCGCGGCGGGGCGTTTGATTCGATCTCGGATCATCGCCATCAACTGCTGGCTACGCTCGATGCCGCGCTGGGCAGCGCCGAGCAGCAGGCGCGCGCGGCCAACCAGAACAACCTGTTCGGCGACGACGAAAGCACGGCCATGCCGGTGCAGCTTGCCGATGTAGCGCGCTGGCCGGTGCGCGAACAATTGCAGAACGAGAAACTCAGTCTGGGTTTTTATCTCAGCGGCCATCCCTATCAGGAATATGCCGGGGAGCTGGCGAATTTCATCAAGACGCGTTTGTCCGACCTCAGCCCCAACCTGCTGCCGCAGCAGAATAACAATGGCCGCCGCGCCAGCATGGCGGTAGTGCTGGCCGGCATCGTGTCCGGCGTGCGCATCCAGCAGACGCGGCGCGGCCGCATGGGCGTGGTGACGCTGGACGATGGCAGCGCACAGCTGGAGATGACCGTATTCAACGAAGTGTTCGAGGCCAGCCGCCCCTGGATACGCGAGGACGAACTGCTGGTGGTGCGCGGCAAGGCCAGCCTGGACGAGTATTCCGGCAACATGCGCATCAGCGGCGAGGAATTGTTCGACTTCGCCTCGGCGCGTTCCTCTTTCGCCAAGTGCCTGGAGTTAACTGTTTCTGCGGATAAGCATATCAGCGTGGCGCGGTTGAAAGAACTACTTACCCCTTACCGCGACGGGAAATGCCCGGTGGTGATCCGCTACCGGAATGACAAAGCCGGCGCCCAACTGAGGCTGGGTGAAGAGTGGGGCGTCACACTGCACAGCGATTTAATCGATGGGTTAAATAAATCGCTGGGCGAGCGAAACGTCAGTATCAACTATACGCCTTGAGTGCGGCCAGCTTGATCTGGCAGGCAGTGTCTGATTCTAGATCAACTCATTTGAATGGCTGGAAAGTGCGCCAATTCCAGGCATTGACCAACGGCATATTTCGACCAGCAGATGCCCTCAATGATTGTGGTCTTTCATTGCGCCAAAGCCAGCAGATATGAGCGTCCCGGGCATGGAGCGGATGCTTGGGGCCCGCAGCTAAGCTACCCTTGTATGCGCCCGCTTTTACGTTGTTGAATTTCATCATACCGAGCATGCTAAAATTTAACCTGTTTATCTGAGACGGATTCCAGTTCATGCCCAACGTTTCCCGCAATCTGCTCATTGATTTTTTTTCCGACCTGGATCAAACCACAATTCTTTGGCAGATAGCTGTGCTGGTATTCAGCCTGATGCTTGCCTGGCAGATAAACCGCTTGTTGTTGGGCCAGTTTCCCAAGTCGGAAGGCATGTTAAAAGTCGGTTTGGGTGGCGTATCCCGAGGTACTTTTCCGCTGATGGCGTTATTGCTGGTGTTGATCGGAAGGACCGTGCTCAAAAACTGGTATTCCGTCAATCTTCTGAATATCGTTGTTCCCCTCCTGTTTGCATTGATGCTGATTCGCCTTGTCGTCTACGCCCTGCGCCAAGTCTTCGTTCCGAGCAGTTGGTTTCACGGCTCCGAACGCCTCATTGCCATGACGATTTGGGTTGGGTTCGCACTGCATCTCAGCGGATTTCTTCCTGAAATCCTCGATGCGATGGACAACCTCGGCTTCAACATCGGCAAGCAGCGAATCTCACTGCTCATCATCCTGAGCAGCATCCTCTCCATTCTTGTCACTATGCTGGTGGCAATGTGGCTTGCACGTACGCTGGAGCGCAAGGTCCTGGTTGCAGAAAACATGTCCATGAGTTTTCGCGTGGTACTGTCCAAGCTGATCCGCGCCGCTCTGGTCGTCATCGGCATTCTGGTCGCATTACCCTTGGCGGGCATCGACATCACCGTGCTTTCCGTATTTGGTGGCGCCCTGGGCGTGGGCATCGGTTTTGGTTTGCAAAAAGTTGCCGGCAACTACGTCAGCGGTTTCATCATCCTGCTTGACCATTCCATCCATCCGGGTGATGTCCTGACAGTGGATGGCCGGTTCGGCAAGGTTTCGCAATTGACCACCCGCTACCTGGTATTGCAAAGCAGTGACGGCACCGAGGCGATCATCCCAAACGAAATCCTGATTAACTCTACGGTTATCAATCATTCCTACACGAACCGCAACATGCGCATCGCCATACCTGTGCAAATCAGCTACCAGAGCGACCTGCACCGCGCCATGGGAATCATGAAACAAGCAGCGGCGAATCAATCCAGGGTACTGGCCGACCCTGAAACTCAAGTCTTTCTCAAGTCGTTCGGTGATAACGGCATTGATTTGGAAATGGGCGTCTGGATCAACGACCCGGAAGAGGGTCAACTCAACCTGCGCTCCGCCATCAACATGGAAATCTGGCGTAAATTCCAGGAAACAGGCATCGAAATTCCCTACCCGCAGCGCGACATCCGCATTATCAGCGGGCAACCTTCCGCCTGACATCTGGCTGCCCAATATCATTGCAGCGTGTTGGTAGCAGGCAAATTTGTGGGGTGTCATGATTCATCTAAAGCTTAATCGGTTTCGCTGCGCAAGCGTGTGAGACAGCGGCGTCGGGCAGACCAGCGACCATTAGCTCCATAGTTGCAGGCCGGATTCCTGTATAAAAATTTTGCCAAGTCCTTTGGGGAATCCGTTTATCGAGCATAGCCAGCCGCCGCCAGAGCTTGATCAATTCGGGTTAATCGTTTGCAAGCAGTGGTTGATGATAAATTGGAACTTTATCGGTCATTTGCCTTGGCGTTAAGAGGCATGCGGGCAATCTGCTCGGAAGTGCCATATTGTTTAACATAATCCCGAATCATCTGGCGCACCACTTGTGATGGTGTCAGATCGTGCAGGGCGCAGACTTCTTCGAATATCTGTTTCTTGGTGGGGTCAATCAAGAGGGTGAGTCGGGCGGTGCGGTTTTCCATATACGCTTCCATTAAATGTTAATTATATGTTAATATAACTCACATTAGATCACAAATATCATTGCAATCATGATTGCTGTTCTCGAAGCCAAGCGCGCCGGTCTGCTATCCAGAAAACATTGGGTGAACAACATCCTAGCGGGTGCGATTGTCGGCATAATTGCGTTGCTGCTGCTTTTCATGAAACACATGTCTGAAGCTGTCAGCGTTGAACAACAGCAACGTGATGAACTGATGGAAGAGGCTGATTGTACATGTTTTACACTCCCCCAAATACAGTCATCGATGCCATGGCAGGAGTGGGTCTTGAATCAGGGTGTGTTGCCATATTTTTTCAGTAGCGGCGCCCATAAAATGGAAGGCTCACTTTAAAGGAGGTTTATTTTATTATGAAAAAACGACTTGTTTGGAGTAAGGCTGTTCTAGGGCTCTTGACTATTCTGGTGGCAGGGATGTCGAGTGCCCTGGCGGGTGAAAAAGCCAAGAACTATGACGAAATGGTGCTCATACCCGCCGGGAAATTCATCTTCGGGAAACCGGGTGCGACC
>JACREC010000020.1 GCA_016218445.1 Nitrosomonadales bacterium | reverse complement strand
GTTGCTTCGGCCATGGCCGCACGGAACGCCATGCGGTCCAAACTGTGCATGCTGTCACCTTCAATTACGGCAACCTTCACGTGATCAGGCTGAAACTCGCGGCGAATGATATTTTCAAGGGCATGTTTGGCAGTAGTGGTGCCGGCGCCGGACGAGCCGGTCACAACAATCACGGGGTACTTGCGGGACATGGTTATATTCTCCAGAGGTGATGTAATAAATTTTGTGCGGCAATTCTAGCAGAATGCCACCCTGGGGGCTAACGGGCGCAGCAGCATGTCCGGCATTGCCCAAGCCATACTTGCCGGCAGTAAACCGCATAAGGCATAAAGCAGTTTCATCGTTCTCTCCGTATATAATGCCAGCTTACGTGGACATGACGCAGAACAATCGAAAAAATATGCAACCGGATTACACACCCAAAGACATTGAGGCAGCCGCGCAACAACATTGGGAAGAACAACAGGCATTCCGCGCCAGGGAAGACAGCCCGAAACCGAAATACTACTGCCTGTCCATGGTCCCTTACCCCTCCGGCAAGCTGCACATGGGGCATGTGCGCAACTATACCATCGGCGATGTGCTCGCGCGCTACCACCGCATGAAGGGTTACAATGTGATGCAACCGATGGGCTGGGACGCCTTCGGCCTGCCCGCCGAAAACGCCGCAATGGCCAACAACGTGCCGCCCGCCGCGTGGACATATTCCAACATTGCGCACATGAAGCGGCAGCTCAAGTCGCTGGGGCTGGGCATAGACTGGTCACGCGAAGTGACCACCTGCCGCCCGGAGTATTACCGCTGGGAGCAATGGCTGTTCACCCGTTTGTTCGAGAAGGGCATCATCTACAAGAAGACCGCCACGGTGAACTGGGATCCGGAGGATCACACCGTGCTTGCCAATGAACAGGTCATCGACGGACGCGGCTGGCGCTCCGGCGCGCTGGTGGAAAAGCGCGAAATCCCGATGTATTTTTTCCGCATCACCCAGTATGCCGAGGAGTTGCTGCAAGGCCTGGACACACTGGACGGCTGGCCGGAGCAGGTCAAGACCATGCAGCGCAACTGGATCGGCAAGAGCTACGGCGTGCGCTTTGCTTTCCCTTACACACTCGATGGAAAAGATGAAAAGCTGTGGGTCTATACCACCCGCGCCGACACCATAATGGGCGTCACCTTCTGCGCCGTTGCCGCCGAGCACCCGCTGGCGACTCATGCCGCGAAGAACAATCCGCAACTCACCGCCTTCATCGAGGAATGCAAGCGCGGCGGCGTGGCCGAAGCCGACATCGCCACGATGGAAAAGAAGGGAATGCCCACCGGCATCTCCGTCACTCATCCGCTCACCGGCGAGCAGATTCCGGTGTGGGTCGGCAACTACGTGCTGATGAGATACGGCGAAGGCGCGGTGATGGCCGTGCCGGCGCACGATGAGCGCGATTTCGGCTTTGCAAAGAAGTATGGCTTAGCAATTAAACCTGTCATTGCGCCCCGCCATGCTTTTCGGTCATCCATAGGAGTTGCAGAGAACGAAAAACTTGTATCAGTTGCTGAGTTACGAATGAAGCCAATACTGGTTGACCCGGCATGGTTTGATAAAAATAAATGGCGTGACGAATACGCTGAGTTTGGGTACGCCTACGGTTCTCCAACATCATTTGAAGGTCTGAATGGTTTGTCATCTTCTGAGGCAGTCGATTTCATTGCAACCGAGTTGGCGCAGCTTCATCTCGGTGAAAAGAAAGTGCAGTTCCGCCTGCGTGATTGGGGCATCTCGCGCCAGCGCTATTGGGGCTGCCCGATCCCTATCGTCCACTGCACAACTTGTGGTGATGTGCCGGTGCCGGACGATCAGCTTCCTGTGGTGCTGCCGGAAAACGTGGTGCCGGACGGTGCGGGTTCGCCGCTGGCGAAGATGCCGGAATTCTACGAATGCACCTGCCCCAAGTGCAGCGGCAAAGCCAGGCGCGAGACCGATACCATGGATACCTTCGTGGAATCCTCCTGGTACTACGCGCGCTACGCCAGCCCGAACTGCACCACCGGCATGGTGGACAAACAGGCCGCGCAACAATGGCTGCCGGTGGATCAATATATCGGCGGCATCGAGCACGCCATTCTGCATTTGCTGTATGCGCGTTTCTTCCACAAGCTGATGCGCGACGAAGGGCTGGTGCAAGGCGACGAACCTTTTAAAAATCTGCTGACCCAGAGCATGGTGGTCGCACCGACTTTCTATCGTGACGATACCGCAGGCAGGAAGCTGTGGATCAACCCTGTGGAGGTGGAAGTCAAAACCGATGACCGCGGCCGCCCGGTCGGCGCGACACTCAAGGCCGACGGCCAGCCGGTGATCATCGGCGGCACCGAGAAGATGGCCAAATCGAAGAACAACGGCGTGGACCCGCAGGCCATCATAGACCAGTACGGCGCCGACACCGCACGCCTGTTCATGATGTTCGCCGCCCCGCCCGACCAGCAACTGGAGTGGTCGGATGCGGGAGTGGAAGGCGCTTTCCGCTTTCTCAAGCGGTTATGGAACTTGGCACACGCAAAAAAGCACAACGTTACAATATATTTTAAAGACCCTTCATTTAATGACGCTTATCTTAGCATCATGGATGGGGAGCCAAAGAATGCATACCGTGAGATAAACGCTGCACTCAAACAGGCCAATTTTGATATTGGTCGTTTGCAATTCAACACGGTAGTTTCGGCTTGTATGAAAATCCTAAAAACATTGGAACGGTCAATGCTGTTTGGTACAAGCACGGCAAATACACAAGTCCCTGTAATTGCCAAGGGGCTTAGCACCTTGCTTCGTCTGCTGTCACCCATTACGCCGCACATCTGCCAAACACTGTGGAAAGAACTGGGGTACGGCGACGATATTCTCTCAGCTCCTTGGCCGGAAGTGGATAAAGCCGCATTGGTGCAGGACGAAATTGAACTGGTGATCCAGGTGAACGGCAAACTTCGCGGCAGCCTGCGTGTCGCCAAAGACGCGGACAAGGCGACACTGGAACAGCTGGCGCTGGCGCACGAGGCAGTGCAGAAACTGCTTGCGGGCGGGACGGCAAAAAAGATTATCGTGGTGCCGGGACGCTTGATCAACGTGGTGATCTGACAAAATGCCGATGCGCGCAACCTTGCCGATAGTGCTGATGCTCAACCTGCTGCTGGGCGCATGCGGCTTTCACCTGCGCGGGCAGGGCACATTTGCGCTGCCATTTAAGACGCTGTATGTGCAGTCGGCCAACGACTACGCTCCCTTCATCACCGAGTTGAAACGCGCCATTGAGGCAAATAGCGTGCGGATAACCGATGCGCCCGGGCAGGCGCAATTGACGCTGCAGATCGTTTCCGAAACATCGGACAAGCAGATTCTTTCCCTGAGCGGCGGCGGACGCGTGCGCGAATACCGCTTGCAATACCGCATCTCGCTGCGCGCCTATGACCAGAAACAGCAAGACTGGCTTGCCCCGGAGGAGATCACCATGCGGCGCGATTTTTCCTATGACGACACGCGGGTTCTCGCCAAGGAGCAGGAAGAGGCGCTGCTCTACCAGAATATGCGCAGTGACGCGGTGCAGCAAATATTGCGCCGCCTGAACCACGCGAGGCCACCACAATGAAATTAGCGGCTCCATTATGAAACTTCTGGGTGAAGACCTGCCGCGCCATCTCGCCGCGGGGCTGAAGCCGCTGTACATCATCCACGGCGAGGCGCTGCTGCTGTCCATCGAGGCGGCCGATGCCATCCGCGCGGCGGCGCGTGCGGCGGGTTATAGCGAACGCGAGGTGCTGACTGCCGAACCCGTCTTCAAGTGGGCGGAATTGCGCAACAGCGCACAAAACCTGTCGCTGTTCTCCACACGCAAGCTGGTGGAACTGCGTATCCCGTCCGGCAAGCCGGGCGTGGAAGGTGCACAAGCCTTGCAGGATTATTGCGAACAACTGAATGCCGACACGGTTACGATAATCACACTGCCCCGGCTGGACAAGGCTGCCCAGGACAGCAAATGGTTTACCGCATTGGCGGTGCAGGGAGTGGTCATCGCCACCGAGGAAGTTGCACTTAATGCGCTGCCAGTATGGATTGCAGGCCGATTGAAGCGGCAGGGCCAGTCCGCCGACACGGACACGCTGGCGTTTCTCGCCGAGCGCGTGGAAGGCAATCTGCTGGCGGCTTACCAGGAAATCCAGAAGCTCGCCTTGCTGTTTCCTGCCGGACACCTTTCCTTTGAACAGGTAAAGGACGCGGTGATGGACGTGGCGCGCTACGACGTATTCAAACTGTCCGAAGCCATGCTCGCAGGCGATGCCGCGCGCTATGCGCGCATCCTCGACGGCCTGCGCGCGGAAGGCACGGCCACCGTGCTGATCCTGTGGGCGTTAGCCGAGGATATTCGTGCGCTGGGCAAGGTGTTGCGCTCCATGCAGCGCAGTGGCAACCTGGCTTCCGCACTGCGCGATGCGCGCGTGTGGGGCGTGCGCCAAAAACTGGTGGAGCGCGCGGTGCGGCGCTTCAGCCCGGTGATAGCGGAACGCGCCCTGCGCCAGGCCGCACATGTGGACAAGTTGATAAAGGGCTTGCGCCAGGGCGATGTGTGGGACGAATTGCTGCAACTGGGAATACGCTGCGCCCGCGCAAAAGCGGCATAATCACTTATGGATGAAATTATTCTGGTACTCACCAATTTGCCGGATCGCGACAGTGCACAGCGAATGGCGCAGTCGCTGATCGAGAACCATACTGCCGCCTGCGTTAATATTCTGGCAGAATGCAACTCGGTATATCGCTGGCAGGGGAAAATAGAAACGGCCAGCGAGGTGCCGCTGCTGGTCAAGTCTACGCGCGCCGCCTACCCGCGCCTTGAGGCATCGATCCGCGCGCATCATCCCTATGAACTTCCGGAAATCATCGCTGTCCCTGTTAATGCGGGCTTTCCCGGCTATCTGCTATGGGTAGCGCAGGAAACTCAAGCAACCGAGGAATGAGACCCATGCGTCATGTAATATGGTTATTGTTGTGCCTTGCCCCCTTATCCCACGCGGAAGGATTTCTGGATCGCCTGCCGTTGGCTGGAGGAGCAAAACAAGAAACTTTTCTGCCTCCGGACCAGGCATTCGGGCTGGATGTCACTGCGCCCAACGCATACACCCTGCTTGCCAGCTTCAAAATTACACCCGGTTACTATCTCTATCGCGACAAGGTCAGCTTCGGCATAAAGGGTGATTCGGCAAAAGCCACGGGCACCAAAATTACCAACATAGCCATGCCGAAAGGAGAAATAAAACATGACCCCAACTTTGGCGATATGGCGGTGTTCCATCAACCTTTCCAGGTGGAAATCACGCTGGAACGAACTGGCGGTGCAGCACAAGGCATTACGCTGGAAGCCAGTTACCAGGGTTGCAAAGACAAAAGCCTGTGCTATCCACCCATCAATAAATCCATCAATATTGCGCTACCCGAAGTAAAAGACACGCCGCCCGCAAAAACGAGTACAGCCGCAACAGCTGTGCCGGCTGCGGCGCAGCAGGCGCAGGCCACGCCACAATCCGCACAACCCGCCGCCAGCAGTGCGAGCGCTCAGAGCGAGAACGTTCAGATTGCCAAGCTATTCAAGCAGGGCAGCTTCTGGCTCATCGTGTCGTTTTTCTTCGGCGCCGGGCTGTTGCTGGCGTTGACCCCGTGCGTATTCCCGATGATTCCGATTTTGTCCGGCATCATCGTCGGATGCAGGGTCGGGAGCGGGCACAATATCCCAAAGATGCAAGCTTTCATACTGTCGCTGGCTTATGTGCTGGGTATGGCGATCACCTATGCAGCCGCCGGTGTGGCGGCGGGGTATTCCGGCCACCTGATTTCCAGCGCACTGCAAACCCCGTGGGTGCTGGGCAGTTTCTCCGCACTGCTCGTGCTGCTGTCGCTGTCGATGTTTGGTTTTTATGAGTTGCAATTGCCGTCTGCGCTGCAAAGCAAACTGACTACCGGCAACTACTTGCATGGCGGCCATCTCTCCGGCGTGTTCGTGACGGGCGCGCTGTCCGCCATCATCATAGGGCCGTGCGTGGCCCCCCCGCTGGCAGGCGCTTTACTCTATATAGGACAGACCCACGATGCCGTATTGGGCGGGGTCGCGCTGTTCTCCATGGGCATAGGCATGGGCCTGCCGCTGTTACTGCTCGGCGCCTCCGCCGGGACCTTGTTGCCCAAGGCGGGCGCATGGATGGAATCGGTCAAAAGCTTCTTCGGCGTGCTGCTGCTGGCAGTCGCCATCTGGATTATTTCATCACTCATCCCGGTGGGGGTGCAGATGCTGCTGTGGGCGGCGTTGCTGGTGCTTTCCGCCGTTTACCTGCGCGCGCTGGATGCACTGCCCCATAATGGCAGCGGCTGGCACAGGCTATGGAAGGGTATCGGCATCCTCGCCCTGTTGCTCGGTAGCGCCTATCTCGTTGGTGCGCTTTCCGGCGCACGCGATATTCTGCGTCCGTTGTCAGCTATCGGCAGCACCCAGACGGAAACTCCCGCAACCATGAAGTTCGCACGGGTAAAGAATATGGCTGAACTGAATGGGCGCATTGCACAAGCGCGCGGCAAGGCCGTAATGCTGGATTTCTATGCCGACTGGTGCGTGTCGTGCAAGGAAATGGAGAGCAATACCTTTGCCGATGCCAAGGTACAGGCCAAGCTGAAAAACGCCGTGCTGCTACAGGCCGACGTTACTGCCAACAGCGAGGAGGATAAGGCGCTGCTCCAGCGCTTTGAACTGTTCGGCCCGCCTGCCATTTTGTTTTTCGATACGCAAGGCAAGGAACTGGCCGATTTCCGCGTGACGGGCTATCAGGATGCGCCGCAGTTCCTCACCTCGCTGCAAAACATGGGGCTGTAAGCGGCAGGCGCGGCTGGACAAAGGAAAACCATGTCAGACCTCAATGACCCAAGAGTCTTTTTTGCAGCCGAGCGGACGTTGCTCGCCTGGAACCGTACCAGTCTTGCCCTGATGGCTTTCGGGTTCGTCATTGAGCGCTTCGGCCTGTTCGTGTCCGTCCTCATGCAACGCGCCATACCCCAGCAACGCGGCACCTCGTTCTGGGTGGGGCTGGCTTTCGTCCTGCTGGGAGCGGCGATTGCCGCCTACTCGACCGTGCAGTACCGCAAGGTGCTCAAGACCTTGAAGCCCATTGAAATCCCGGAAGGCTATCGAGTCAATTCGGGAGTTTTTACCAACCTGGCTGTTGCCTTGCTGGGCATCGTTTTGATAATCTATTTTTTTCAAGGCGTTTAGCCCGCGCAGGGTGAAGGTTTGGACTCATACCCTGCGCCAAACAGTCCTTTAGCATAATTTCAGCTAAAATCTGGACAACTCCCCCCAATTTGCGGCAATATACGCACATGAAAAACATTCTGGTACTGCATGGCCCCAACTTGAACCTGCTCGGCCACCGTGAGCCGGATGTGTATGGTCACGTTACATTAGCCGACATTAACCAAAGATTGAAGCAATTAGCCCAAGCGGAAGGGGCTGATCTCCAATTCTTCCAGAGCAACGCCGAAGCCGCCTTGGTGGAACGTGTGCAATTGGCGCGTCAGGACGGCACCGACTTCATCATCATCAATCCGGCGGCATTCACCCATACCAGCGTGGCGTTACGCGACGCACTGGCAGCGGTATCCATTCCGTTTATCGAAGTTCACATTTCCAATGTGTTTGCGCGTGAATCGTTCCGCAAGGAGTCTTATTTCTCCGATCTCGCTGTTGGTGTCATCAGCGGTTTGGGGGCAACCGGTTATGAACTCGCGCTGCAATACGCGCTATCGAAAACAGGTGATAAGTGAGTGGCTGTCACCATTTACCCGTCTCCCATTACCGTTTTTTAGGAGCCAGCCATGGACTTACGCAAACTCAAGACCCTGATCGAACTGGTTGAAAGCTCCGGCATCGCCGAGCTGGAAATCAGCGAAGGCGAGGAACGTGTGCGCATCACGCGCTCCCCCACCGCTGCGATGCAGCAAGTCTATGCCGTGCCGCAACAGCAGATGGTGGCCGCACCTGTGCCACAACCGGCCGCCGCTACGCCTGCCGAACCAGCCAAGGCCGCCGAACCGGAAGGCCATCTGGTGAAATCGCCCATGGTCGGCAGTTTCTACCGCTGCCCTTCCCCCGGTGCCAAGTCCTTCGTGGAGGTAGGTCAAAGCGTGAACGTGGGCGACACCCTGTGTATCATCGAAGCCATGAAGCTGCTTAATGAAATCGAAGCCGACCAAGGCGGCATCATCAAGGCCATTCTGGTGGAAAACGGCCAGCCAGTGGAATACGGTCAACCCCTTTTCGTGATTGGATAAGCCATGACCAAAGTTACCTCCATCCTCTCGACCGTTTCGGCGGAGGCTCACGTAAGCGTAGCGAACGTTAAGCCGCGAAGCGGCGGCCAAAGCCAA
Organism: Nitrosomonadales bacterium; assembly: GCA_016218445.1. Classification (GTDB taxonomy): domain Bacteria; phylum Pseudomonadota; class Gammaproteobacteria; order Burkholderiales; family Gallionellaceae; genus CAITJF01. Next base: position 174 of record JACREC010000020.1, on the reverse strand, counting down.
AACGGCCAGCCAGTGGAATACGGTCAACCCCTTTTTGTGATTGGATAAGCCATGCCCAAAGTTACCTCCATCCTCTCGACCGTTTCGGCGGAGGCTCACGTAAGCGTAGCGAACGTTAAGCCGCGAAGCGGCGGCCAAAGCCAAAACGGCCAGCCGGTGGAATACGGTCAACCC
>JACREC010000019.1 GCA_016218445.1 Nitrosomonadales bacterium | reverse complement strand
TCTGTTCAACGATAAATTGCTCGATTACCTAGTCTGGTTCAACACCGAGCGCCCTCACTATGGCCTTGGGTTAAAATCTCCTTGTGAGTTCTTGCAAGAACATCATCAGTGCAATATGTATTGGCGGAAGACATCGCCTTGGCGACATCCATGTACTTCAGTTATCATGGCAATAGAGTATAATTTATAATATTGTCACAATTTAATTACCGAGACTTATAAAATGAATCAGCGGATTTTGCTGTCAATTATTGCAGTTACTGGTGCATTGCTCTTTTCAAGTTATGGCAATGCCGAATCTCAAGCACAGAAAAAGAGCAGCCCTGCAGCGGAACAGCAGCCGCAAAAGCAACTCTCCAGCAAGGCCAAGGGGACGATTTCCTTTAAAGGCATTCCTCTTGGCAAGCCGGGAGTAAAGGGTGCCTTGCAGAAAATGTGTATGGAGAAAAAATTCAACCCCAAGAATGACCGATGCTCCTTCACAGATGAAAAAAGCATGATATTGCTCAATTACGAAAACGTGGTTGACACTTTTGCATTGGTTACCCTGGGCAGCGACGAAGCCCTCATCAAGGTCGAAATAAATGGTTCCACGCCAGACATGCTGGCACTTGCCAAAGCCCTGGAGACCAAGTACGGGAAGCCACTGAAGGAACATACGATAGTAAAAAATGCAATAGGAACCCAACAGGACAAGGAGACTTTTGCCTGGGTGGATGACCAAGGCTCCCGCATAACTATCGAGTCTATTTTTTATGACTACAACAGAGGGGGAGTTGCTATCGAATCCGCTTCTTCGGTTGCTGCACAAGATGCCGCTGCAAAGAAGGCAAAAGCGGCTGGAAAATCGAACCCGTGAAGCGGCAGGGACTTGCGCAGCTACGCCAATCCTATTAGCCAAATAGCCCTTTCCATAAAGGGGGGTCGCTCAATTTTAATTACCGGTTGATCTTTAAGAGGAACGATAGTGGGCAGATCAACCGAATTCCTTGACGATATGCTGCTGACGGCGGCTGATCGCAAGCAGTTCATCCAGGCCTTTCAGCTTCACCATCCAGCCGCTTTCGCCTTCATCACCCCCTTTTTCAAAACCTTCAATCGCGTCCTTTGCGATCAGGCAATTGCGGTGGATGCGCACGAAGCGCGTGGCGAATTCTTTTTCCAATGCGTTGAGCGATTCTTCGATCAGGTATTCGCGCTCGGCAGTGCGCACGGTGATATATTTCAGTTCGGCGCGCAGGTAGAGCGCGTCCTCGATCGGGATGAGCAGGATCTTGCCGCGTTCGTGGATGGATAAGTTCTTGCGCGGTTCGGGGGTGAGTTCCTGCAGCACTTCGGTGCGCAGCGGCACGGCGGTGCGTGCGTGGGTGAGAGCATCGAACAGGCGGCCCAGCCGGATGGGTTTGAGCAGGTAATCTATGGCGTGCAGTTCAAACGCCTTGATGGCGTAAGCATCATAGGCGGTGGTGAAAATAATCACCGGCGGTTTGGGCAGCTTGTTGAGGTGCTGCGCCAGTTCGATACCGTCCATCTGCGGCATGCGGATGTCCATCAGCACCACGTCGGCGTGCGTCCCGGCCAGCTTGTCGAGCGCTTCGTGTCCATTGCCCGCTTCGCCGACAATTTCCAGCGGCAGTTGTTCGGCGCAATCGGTGAGCAATTCCTTGATGCGGTTGCGCGCGGGCGGCTCGTCGTCCACCACAAATACAGCAAGAGGGAGTTCAACGACGCTCATGGAATTTTCTCCTGTACATAAGGCAGCATGATATGCACGCGGTAAAAGTCCTTGCCGGCTTCCGCCGTGTAGCGCGCTTCAAGATCAAACTGCAAGGCCAGCCGTTCGCGGATGTTGGTCAATGCCATCTTGTTGCCGGCATGGTGGCTGCCCTGTTCCTGGCGCGGGTTATACAATTCGAGATGCATCTCTTTGCCGCTGCGATACAGCTTGATGTCTATCGCCCCGCCCCCGGTTAGCGGCTCGATGCCGTGATACACGGCGTTCTCCAGCAGCGGTTGCAACATCAGCGGCGGCAGCAGCGCATCATCCGGCATGTCCTCAGTGTGCCAGTTCACCTTGAGGCGTTCGCCCAGGCGCAATTGTTCCAGATCGAGGTACTGGCGGGCAAGCGCCACTTCCTGCCGCACAGGAACCAGGGCTCCGTCGTGCGCCATCGCCATGCGGAACAGGTCTGACATGTCTTGCAGCGCGGTCTCGGCACGTTTGGGGTCGGCGCGCACGATGCCGAGCACGGCGTTGATGCTGTTGAACAGGAAGTGCGGACGGATACGCGCCTGCAAGGCTTGCAAGCGCGCCTGATGCAGGGCCGGGGAAAGCGCTTGCGCACGCAGCCGGAAATAGGCCAGCAGCAGGGCGGCGATGGCGCTGCCCAGCAGGGCATTGCGCACCGGGTGGAAATAACCATTCTCGATGGGCGGGGCATACAGTTCGCCGCCCAGTTGGTAAATCGCCAGCGTGACCAGCCCCGCCAGCAGCAGCACGGCGGCAGCGCCCTGGCGGTAGGTCAGCCGCCCCAGCAAGGAATTGAGCGCGAACAGCAGCAGCAAACTCGACAACAATACCGGTTGCAGCAGGGCGGAAATGGCGAGCATACGTTGCGCAATATCCGGCCAGGATGCAGCCTGCGCAATCGCAACCAGCAACGCCATGCCGTTTACCAGCAACACGACGCGCAAGGTGACGCCCAGGCTGCGGAAATCAGGCAATGCATCGGGCAGGTGGTTTTGATTTATACTTTGCGTTCTTGGCATGGTAAATGGCCTTGGTATGCCGCACATTCTGGACAAGAGACGATGATGATGCAAGACAAACAAGGATGGTCGGGCCGTTTTAATGAACCAGTGGCAGAATTGGTAAAGCGGTATACCGCTTCGGTCGAATTTGACCGACGACTGGCACTGTTCGACATTCAGGGCTCGCTGGCCCATGCGCAGATGCTGGCGGCATGCGGCATCATCAGTACGCAGGATTTGAACGACATCCGCCGCGGCCTGGCGCAGGTCGAGAATGAGATCATCAGCGGGGAATTCATCTGGTCGCTCGATTTGGAGGATGTGCACCTCAACATCGAGAAACGGCTCACCGCGCTGGTGGGCGATGCGGGCAAGCGCCTGCACACCGGGCGTTCGCGCAACGACCAGGTGGCGACCGATGTGCGCCTGTATCTGCGCCATGCCATAGATGAACTGCGCGGACTTTCCCATACGCTGCAGACCGCCATCGTTGACCTTGCCGCGCATCACACCCACACCATCATGCCCGGCTTTACCCACTTGCAGGTGGCGCAGCCGGTGAGCTTCGCGCATCACCTGATGGCGTATTTCGAGATGCTCAAGCGCGATGCGGAGCGCCTCGCGGATTGCCGCAAGCGCGTCAACCGCCTGCCGCTGGGTGCGGCTGCGCTGGCCGGCACCAGCTACCCGATCAAGCGCGAGTACGTCGCCGAATTGCTGGGCTTTGACGGGGTGTGCGAGAACTCGCTGGATGCGGTGTCCGACCGCGACTTCGCCATCGAATTCACCGCTTGCGCCGCGCTGATCATGACGCATTTGTCGCGCCTGTCGGAAGAACTGATTTTGTGGATGAGCCCGCGTTTCGGCTTCATCGACATTGCCGACCGCTTCTGCACCGGCTCCTCCATCATGCCGCAGAAAAAAAATCCGGACGTGCCGGAATTGGTGCGCGGCAAGACCGGGCGCGTGAACGGCCACCTGGTCGCGTTGCTGACGCTGATGAAGGGCCAGCCGCTGGCCTACAACAAGGACAATCAGGAAGACAAGGAGCCGCTGTTCGACACGGTGGATACGCTGACCCAGACCCTGCACATTTACGCCGACATGATCGGCGGCATCACCGTCAAGCCGGAAGCCATGCGCAGTGCGGCTTTGCAGGGTTATGCCACGGCCACCGACCTGGCCGACTATCTGGTGAAAAAAGGCCTGCCATTCCGCGATGCGCATGAAGCGGTGGCGCTGGCGGTGCGCTTTGCCGAGCAGCGCGGCTGCGGCTTGAGCGAACTCGAGCTGGAAGAGCTGCAGAAATTCTCGCCGCTCATCGAGCCGGACATTTACGGCGTGCTGACGCTGGAAGGCTCACTGGCCAGCCGTAACCACATCGGCGGCACCGCGCCGCAGCAAGTGGAAACCGCCATCGCGCGCGCGCGCAAGCATCTCCAAGGATAAAAATGGGCGATCTTGTGATCGCCCAATCTTGCCTATGCCTTAAGCAACTTCTGCAACTCCCCGCTTTGATGCATTTCCGCCATGATGTCCGAGCCGCCGACGAACTCGCCGTTGATGTAAAGCTGCGGAATGGTTGGCCAGTTGGCGTAATCCTTAATGCCCTGGCGGATTTCCGGGTTAGTCAGCACATCCACACTGAAAAACCCTTTGGCTCCGAGTGAGTTCAGGATGCGCACTGCGTTGGCGGAAAATCCGCACTGCGGGAAGGTCGGCGACCCTTTCATGTACAGCACCACAGGATGGCTGGTTACCTGTTGCCTGATGAGTTCTTGCACGTCCATATTATCGCCTCTGGTTTAGTTGAGTAATTAAGTCGGGAATTTTAGCGGTACTCGGCCTGCCGGGTCAAGCCAAGAAGCGCCCGCCGCTGACCCGTTCTATCCCCGCCAGATCTTGTGCTGAAAATACTTCGCCGAACCCGGCCTGCCGCAGGAGCTCACGCACCTGAGCGGCTTGGGTGTAGCCGTGTTCGAGCAGCAGCCAGCCGCCGGGTTGCAGATACGCTTGGGCGCGCGCCACGATGCGGCGGATGTCAAGCAGTCCATCGTCGCCGGAGGCCAGTGCGGAAGGCGGCTCGAAACGCACATCGCCGCATTGCAGATGCGGGTCACCCACCGCGATATAGGGCGGATTGGACACGATGAGGTCGAAGCATTGCGTACCGAGCGCGGCGAACCAGTCACTTTGCACGAAAGCCGCATTGGCGATACCTAACCGCTGCGCGTTCTCGCGCGCCACGGCCAGTGCCGCAGGGGAAATATCACAGGCCAGCACTTCGGCAGCGGGGCGGGCGTGGGCGATAGCCAGGGCAATCGCGCCGCTGCCCGTGCCAAGATCAAGCACGCGATACGGTTCATGCTGCGGGATGCCCCCGCAAGCACTAAAAGTACGCAATCCGCTATGGGCTAAAGCCCATGCGGAATTGTCAGGGGGAGGCCGGTGGGTACCCGGCGACGGTGCCACGTGAAACGTTTGTTCCGGCACCGGCACCACCCTTCCGCACCGCTGCAAAGCCAGCTCGACCAGCAATTCGGTATCGGGACGCGGTATCAAAGTCGCTGGCGAAATTTTGAAATTCAGCCCGTAAAATTCGCGCTCACTAAGGATATAGGCGATTGGCTCGCCGCTCAGGCGACGCTCGAATAACGCCACATATCGCGCGTGTTGCCCGGCGTTGAGGTGCTGTTCCGGATGCGTGAGCAAGTAAGCGCGATTCACTTGCAAGATGGTCTGCAACAGGCACTGCACCTCGATGCGCGCTCCGCTGACATCAAGCGCCAGCGCTGCTGTCAGGCGTGCAGCATCTTGAGCACAGGTATCCTGGATCGTGCGTGGCAAGGCATCAGCTTTCATCCGCCAGCGCCGCGAGCTGCTCCGCCTGGTGTTCCGCCATCAGCGCGCCGGTGAGTTCACCGATGTCGCCGTCCATGATGTGATCCATCTTGTACAGCGTGAGGTTGATGCGGTGATCGGTGACGCGGCCCTGCGGAAAGTTGTAGGTGCGGATGCGTTCGGAGCGGTCGCCGCTGCCCACCAGCGATTTGCGCTCGGCGGCCAGTTTGCTGTGGGCTTCGCGTTCCTCCTTGTCCTTGATGCGCGCCGCCAGCACCGCCATCGCCTGTGCCTTGTTCTTGTGCTGCGAGCGCCCGTCCTGGCATTCCACCACCGTCCCTGTGGGAAGGTGGGTGATGCGCACCGCCGAATCGGTTTTGTTGATATGCTGGCCGCCCGCGCCCGAGGCGCGGAAGGTGTCGATGCGCAGGTCGGCGGGATTCAGCACCACGTCGCTGACCTCGTCTGCTTCCGGCAGCACCGCCACCGTGCAAGCCGAGGTGTGGATACGCCCCTGCGCCTCGGTGGCGGGGACGCGCTGCACGCGATGCGCGCCGGATTCGAATTTCAGCACCGAATAGGCGCCTTGTCCCACGATGCGCGCGATGATTTCCTTGTAGCCGCCTTTTTCGCCGGGGCTTTCGGAGATGATCTCGACCTGCCAGCGGTTGCGCTCGGCGAAACGCGAATACATGCGGAACAGGTCGCCGGAGAATAGCGCCGCTTCGTCGCCGCCTGTGCCGGCGCGGATTTCCAGAAACACGTTGCGCTCGTCGTTGGGATCTTTCGGCAACAACTGTTTTTGCAAGTCCGCTTCGATCTGCTCCAGGCGCACCCGACCCTGTTTTACCTCGGCCTCGGCAAATTCGCGCATCCCGGGGTCGTTCGCCATTTCCAGCGCGGTCGCGATGTCCGCCGCGCAAGCCTGATGGGCATGGTACAGCGCCACCACCGGCTCAAGCTCGGCGCGCTCACGGCTGAGTTTGCGGAAACTGTCCATGTCGCGCGTGGCATCTTCGCTGCTCAACAGGCGGCCAACCTCGTCCAGGCGCTCACCCAGCCGGGCGAGTTTGGCGGAAATACTGGGGTTCATTCCGGGGTATGCAGGTTGTAGATGCGATGCACCATATCGAGAAACGCCTCGCGTTCGCTGCCTTGCACCTGATTCAGCGCATGGGTCGGCGCGTGGAGAAATTTGTTGGTCAAACCGTTGCTCAATGCCTCCAGCACTTTTGCCGCATCTTCGCCTTTAGCCAGCAGGCGCAGGGCTTTTTCCATCTCGTGGCGGCGTTGGCGTTCTGCATGGTTGCGCAGCGCAAGGATGGTGGGCACCACTTCGCGCGATTCCATCCAGTGGATGAAATCAGCCACACCGGAATCAATAATGACATCGGCTTCCTTAACCGCGCCCTGGCGCGCATCCAAACCATCGCGCACCACTTCGGACAAATCGTCCACGGTGTACAGGAACACGTCGTCCAGTTCGGCAACCTCTTCTTCCACATCGCGCGGCACGGCCAGGTCCACAATAAATAACGGGCGATGCTTGCGCGTTTTGAGCGCACGCTCGACCATGCCTTTGCCCAATATCGGCAACGGGCTGGCGGTACAGGTTACGATGATATCGTGCTGCGCCAGTTGCTCCGGCAGTTCATTCAGGGTGATGGCATGGCCGTTGATGCGCCGCGCCAACACTTGGGCGCGCTCCAGAGTGCGGTTGGCGACAGTGATAAGCTTGGGTTTCCTGGCAGCGAAATGCACGGCGTTCAACTCGATCATCTCGCCTGCACCGATGAACAGCACACGCTGTTCGGCGATACTGGGGAAAATACGCTCGGCCAGCTTCACCGCGGCTGCGGCCATGGAAACCAGGTTGGCGCCGATCTCGGTTTGCGTGCGCACATTTTTGGCCACCGAGAAGGTGCGCTGAAACAGTTTGTGCAGCAGGAAGCCGAGCGTGCCGGCCTGTTCCGCATAACGCACCGCCTGTTTCATCTGCCCCAGGATTTGCGGCTCGCCCAGTACCATCGAATCCAGCCCGCTGGCAACGCGAAACGCATGCTTCACCGCCTGCTCGCGCTGCAAGGTATAGAGATAGGGCTCGATTTCACCGGCCTCCATCTGGCGGTAACCGGCCAGCCAGTTGATGGCCTGCGCAGGCTCGTGCGTGTTGCAATACACCTCGGTGCGGTTGCAGGTGGAAAGTATGGTCGCTTCCTTGGCCGCGCCATGCTCAACCAGATTGTGCAATGCCGGTTCCACTGCATCAACATTGAACGCAAACCGTTCGCGCACCGAAAGCGGCGCGGTTTGATGGTTAATGCCAAAGGTGAATAGCTGCATAAAGGCGAATGGCCACTGAAGATTTAAGCGTGGCCGGAATTATAGTGGCTCACCGCTACGAAAGCCAGCCAGCCTCCAATGCCGGCTTCCAATGAATAAGGCCTGTATTGCTACAGGCCTCAGCAAAAACGGCAACATCCTGGGGCATATTAACCCTCATTGCTTGTACAGCAAATTACTTATTCCTGTTATCCATCAAGTTGTGCATGAGCGGGGTGAGGATCACTTCCATCGCCAAGCTCATCTTGCCGCCGGGAACCACGATGGTATTGGAGCGCGACATGAAGGAATTGTGGATCATGTTCAGAAAGTAAGGAAAGTTCACCCCTTTTGGATTGCGGAAGCGAATCACCACGAAACTTTCATCCGGCGTAGGAATATCACGCGCGATAAAAGGGTTGGAAGTATCTACCGTGGCCACGCGCTGAAAATTGACATCAGTGAGTGA
>JACREC010000120.1 GCA_016218445.1 Nitrosomonadales bacterium | reverse complement strand
TTTCCAGTTTTCGCATAACGGCGTCACCTTTGGCATGGAACCGCCAACAGTATACGCCATTATGCGGCGTTATTTATGTCGCTATGTTTAGTTGATTGTCGACTGGCTGGTTTTGGCACCGAGCTGCACGCCGAGCTGCGATTATAGCCACCCCGATAGCGGTCATTGCCAGACGGTTTGTTACCGTCAGGTAAAACTCCCGGCTAGCATCGCCCGGATGGAACCCGAAAGGGCGGCCGTAACCACAAACCGCGCGATCGCAAGGTTCAGCGATAGTTTGTCCAGACAAACTCCAGCAGGAGCAATGCAATGATGACTGACAACAGCAGATTGCGCCGCCGTTGTTGTGTGACCAGTTGCCGCAAAGTGTTCTCGATTTCAGCCGTGGGATTTTCATGCAGGCGTTGATGCAGCAAGCGCGGCAGCTGTGGCAACAACGTGGCGTAATGCGGAGCTTCCTCGCGCAGCGTCTTGAGGAAGCCGCGCCAGCCCACCTGTTCGCTCATCCAGCGTTCCAGCCAGGGCTTGGCGGTCTTCCACAGGTCCAGTTCGGGATCGAGTTGCAGGCCCAGCCCTTCGATGTTGAGCAGGGTTTTTTGCAGCAGCACGAGTTGCGGCTGGATTTCGATGCCGAAGCGGCGCGAGGTCTGGAACAGGCGCAGCAGCAGGCGGCCAAACGATACTTCGCGCAGCGGCCTGTCGAAGATCGGTTCGCACACCGCGCGGATGGCGGATTCCAGTTCGTCCACGCGCGTATCCGCAGGCGCCCAGCCGGATTCGATATGCACTTCCGCCACGCGTTTGTAATCGCGCTGGAAGAAGGCGATGAAGTTCTGCGCGAGGTAATGTTTGTCGGTGTTGGTGAGCGTGCCCATGATGCCGAAATCCAGCGCGATGAAGCGGCCATCCGGCGCAACCAGCACATTGCCGGGATGCATGTCGGCGTGAAAGAAACCATCACGGAACACCTGGGTGTAGAAGATTTCCACGCCGTTTGCGGCAAGCCTGGGGATATCAATACCCGCCGCGCGCAGCGCATCCACCTGGCTGACGGGGATACCCTCCATGCGCTCCATTACCATCACTTCGCTGGTACACCAGTTCCAGAAGATTTCCGGCACGACCAGCAATTGCGAGTCGGCGAAGTTGCGTTTCAACTGGCTGGCGCACGCGGCTTCGCGCATCAGGTCGAGCTCATCGCGCAGGTACTTCTCGAATTCCGCTACCACCTGGCGCGGCTTAAGCCGCTTGCCATCCTCCCACCAGCGCTCCATCAGCCCAGCGCAGATATTGAGCAGCGCGACATCGTGCGCGATGATGCGCGCAATGCCGGGGCGCAGTATCTTCACCGCGACTTCGCGCCCATCCGGCAATACTGCAAAATGCACTTGCGCCACCGATGCGCTGGCGATGGGCGTCTCGTCAAAACTGTGGAACACCTCACCGAGTTTTTTCTTGTATGCGGTCTCCAGCAGCGCCACGGCCTGCGCGGAAGGAAAGGGCGGCACCTGATCTTGCAGTTTAGCGAGCTCGTCGGCGATATCGGTGGGCATCAGGTCGCGCCGGGTGGAAAGCAGCTGGCCGAACTTGACGAAAATCGGCCCCAAGGTTTCCAGGGCAAGGCGCAACCTTTCCGCGCGCGGCGCAGAAGTGTTGCGGAAGAACAGCAGGATATTGAGCGGCGCCAGCATCCAGCGCGTGCGTTCATGCGCAAGCAGGAATTCATCCAGCCCGAAGCGCAACACCACAAAGATTATTTTTAGCAGGCGCAGCAGGCGCATATCAACGGTTCCCCACGCACACGCGTGGGAGTTGGGCTGCGGCAGAGGATTGGGCAAACACGATGATTTAGTGCAAAGGCGGAGCCATTGAGCGCTGCCTGCCAGAACTGCCGCCCCCGCCAGAACGCTTGGCTTCCGCCGTTGCGGCAAACAAACTCAGGCAGGTCAAAGCAATCGTCAGTACCATCAAAAACCGTTTCATGTATTCCTCATGGGTGCGGTAAAACAAAATGTGTCAAAGTATAACACTGGCAGCCGCGCCATACGGTTGCGCAGCTTCAGGTTATGCCGGAGCTAAAGGTCGTAGCCGGGGCTGCAACTGCGACACGCTAGTAGAACTACTAGCCATTCGACTAGGCGAGCCAACTACACTCGCCAAGTCGCTGCTTATGGCGAAGCACTGTGTCGGGGCGGTTGCACCGAGGAGCGCAACACCGTGCGCACCCGTTTTGGTTGCAACCCTTACGGAACAGGGTTTTGCGAGTGCAAGGGTAAAATGGTTTGACAGGGGATTGTCATCTGACATAGAATTCGCGCCCTTCGAGATTTACTAATTCATTGTTTTAGGAAATGCCATGAAAACATTTTCCGCTAAACCCCACGAAGTCCAGCACGACTGGTTTCTGGTGGATGCTGCAGACAAGGTGCTGGGCCGCTTGGCCAGCCAGATCGCGGCGCGCCTGCGCGGCAAGCACAAGGCGATCTACACTCCGCACGTGGATACGGGCGATTTTATTGTTGTGGTCAACGCCAGCAAGTTGCGCGTGACCGGAAACAAGGCGGAAGCCAAGGTTTACCACCGTCACACCACTTATCCCGGCGGGCTTTACACGACGAACTTCTCCAAGTTGCAGGAGCATCATCCTGACCGCGTGCTGCAAAAAGCGGTAAAAGGCATGCTGCCGAAAGGGCCGCTCGGCTACGCCATGTTGCGCAAGCTGAAGATTTACGGCGGCGCGGAGCACCCGCATGTTGCACAGCAACCCAAACCCATTGAACTGCTGAAGGCGTAAATTATGAGCGTAAATTACAACTATGGCACCGGCCGCCGCAAAAGCTCGGTAGCGCGTGTGTTCATCAAACCCGGCAAGGGCAATATCGTGGTGAACGACAAGCCGCTGGATGTGTTCTTCTCCCGCGAGACCGGCCGCATGGTAGTGCGTCAACCGCTGCAACTGACCGACATGCTTAATACGTTCGACATCATGGTGAACGTGTTTGGTGGCGGTGAATCCGGCCAGGCCGGTGCGGTGCGTCACGGCATCACCCGCGCCCTGATAGATTATGACGCAAACCTGAAGCCTGTCCTGAGCAAGGCAGGCCTGGTTACGCGCGACGCGCGGGAAGTGGAACGCAAAAAAGTCGGTCTGCGCAAGGCGCGCCGCCGCAAGCAATTCTCCAAGCGTTAAGGCTTGTTGGAGATGTTTGGCCAAGCCGCCTTCGGGCGGCTTTTTCATTTCCGTTGTATTATTGCCAAAAAACAGGAGGCAAGACGTGATCAAGGTCGGCATCGTAGGGGGCACGGGCTATACGGGGGTGGAACTGTTGCGGCTGCTGGCGCAGCATCCGCAAGCAGAGTTGCGCGCCATTACCTCGCGCGCCGATGCGGGCAACCCAGTCAGCCAGATGTTCCCCAGCCTGCGCGGCTATGTGGACTTGTGCTTCACCCACCCGGATGAAGCGCACCTGGACCAATGCGATCTGGTGTTTTTCGCCACGCCCAACGGTATTGCCATGCAGCAGGCGCGCGCCTTGCTCGACGCAGGGGTGCGGGTAATCGACCTGGCAGCAGACTTCCGTATCCAGGACGTGGCCGTGTGGGAAAAATGGTATGGCATGAGCCACGCCTGTCCAGACCTGGTCGCCGAGGCGGTATATGGCCTGCCTGAGGTTAACCGGGAACGGATCAGGCAAGCTAGGCTGGTGGCCAATCCGGGCTGCTATCCGACGGCAGTGCAACTTGGCTTTATCCCGCTGCTGGAAGCCGGGCTGGTGGACACGACCGGGCTGATTGCCGACGCGAAATCCGGGGTGTCCGGCGCGGGACGCAAGGCGGAGATCGGTTTCCTGTTTTCCGAGGCGGCGGATAACTTCAAGGCCTACGGTGTGCCGGGGCACCGCCATCTGCCGGAAATCAGGCAGGGCTTGGTCCGGGTGGCGCAACATGAGGTGGGACTGACCTTCGTGCCGCACTTGACGCCGATGATACGCGGCATCCATGCCACGCTGTATGCTCGCCTGAAGCGTGATGCCGATTTACAGGCACTGTTCGAGCAGCGCTATGCGGATGAAGCATTCGTGGACGTGATGCCTGCCGGCAGCCATCCGGAGACCCGTTCGGTACGCGGTGCAAACCACTGCCGCATTGCGGTGCACAGGCCACAAAGTGGCAACACGGTAGTGGTGCTGGTAGTGATCGACAACCTGGTCAAAGGTGCGGCAGGCCAGGCGGTGCAGAACATGAACATCATGTTCGGGCTGCCTGAAACCACGGCGCTGACCAACGTTCCATTGCTGCCCTAACCGTGCTGCGCCGAATCAAACGAAAATTCGGCATTTCCGCGCCACGCTTGGCGGTGCGGCCGCATGTGCCGTGGTATGTGCGTTGGGCAATCACCTTGCCTTTTCTGTTGATGGCCGGCGGGGTGGTATGGTGGGCTTACGATACCGGACTGGCGCTCGCCGGCTTTCATCGTGGGCAGGCAGAGCGTGAATTGACCAAGCTGCGTGAGCAGGTTGCCACTCTGAAAGACGAAAATGCCAAGTTGGTCAGCCAGTCTGTATACTATGAACGGCAGGCGCAGATAGAGCATGCCGCCAATCTTGAAACGGCGAAGCAACTGAAAGGGCTGAACGAGGAAAATGTCCGCATTCAGGAAGACCTGGCGTTTTTTCAGAATTTGTCTTTGTCCGGCGCGCGCGGCGGCGAGTTGTCCATACAGCGCTTCAAGATTGAGCACGATGCCCTGCCCGGTGAATACCGCTATCGCCTGTTGCTGGTGCGAAGCGGGCAACAGCGCGCGAAAGAATTTCAGGGTAATCTGCAATTACTGGTTAATGTGCAGCAAAACGGCAAGAAAATGGTAGTGGTATTCCCACAGGAAAACATGGCGGCGGAAGATGCGGCATACAAGCTTAATTTCAAGTATTATCAACGCATCGAGCACAGTTTCCAGTTGCCGCCGGACATGTCAGTCGAAAGTGTCCAGGTGCGGGTTTTTGAAAACGGTGCGAGCGAGCCTAAAATCAAGCAGGACGTCAGCCTGTCTTAAGAGGGAGAAAGCATGTTCAGCAAGAAACACAGCAAACCGCAAAACCGCATTGATTCATTGATTGGTGCAGGAACCGCGATAGATGGCAATCTCAGCTTCAGCGGTGGCCTGCGCGTGGATGGCGAGATCAATGGCAACGTCATTGCTGCACCGGGCAAGCCCAGCACACTGGTGCTGAGCGAACAGGGGCGTATCAACGGCGAGATCAATACGACACATTTGGTGGTAAACGGCGTGGTGGAAGGCCCGGTGCGTGCAGTAGAATATCTGGAACTGCAAAGCAAGGCCAAGGTCATAGGGGATATCTATTACAAAACACTGGAAATCCAGTTGGGCGCGATAGTCGAAGGCAGGCTTATCCATTTGGCGGATGCGGTGTCGGACAAGGTGGTGGCGTTCAAACTGAACAGCGCCGAATAATTATTTTTAAGGAGCGAAACATGAATACAGTGACTGAAACGCAAGACCCGTTGATTTTCACCGACAACGCGGCCAACAAGGTAAAACAATTGATTGATGAAGAAGGCAACGCCGAGCTCAAGCTGCGTGTATTCGTCAGTGGCGGCGGTTGTTCCGGCTTCCAGTATGGCTTCACATTTGATGAAGTGGCCAACGAAGACGATACCGTGATGAGCAAGAACGGTGTGCAATTGCTGATTGACCCGATGAGCTTCCAATACCTGGTGGGTGCGGAAATCGACTACCAGGAAGGCTTGGAAGGCTCGCAGTTCGTTATCAAGAACCCAAGTGCTACGACGACTTGCGGATGCGGTTCATCGTTTTCGGTTTAACTGTTTTTTTGGTTGGAAAGCTACGGGGCGCGATGCGCCCCGTTTGCATTTTGTGCGGAATGAAAACCTTGGCGAACCAGCGTATAAAAACTGATTTTTATATGTGGTATGGGCTACAAATTGCGATAAACCGCGCCCAATATGCAAGAGTGCTTTGCACCGGTGACCAACGGCAGGTTGGCGGGTTTGCCGTGCAGGGCTTGCTGTGCCAGCCAGGCGAAGGCAATGGCTTCCAGATAGTCGCCATCTACACCGAGGACATCAGTCGTTTGCACGCTACTGTCGGGCAGCAAGGCAGCGAGGCGGGTGCGCAGAGTCTGGTTATGTGCGCCGCCGCCGCATAGATAAATTTCTTTTGCACCGGTACAGTGTTGTCGAATTGATTGCGCGATGGTTCGGCAAGTCAGTTCCAGCAGGGTGGCCTGCACATCTTCCGCCCGTTCGCCGCCTTGCAGTTTGTTCCGTAACCACGCCATGTTGAACAGATCGCGCCCGCTGCTCCTGGGTGGCGACAGGGCGAAAAACGGTTCGTTGAGCATTTGCTCCAGCAGCGCGGGCAATGCCTTGCCGGATGCCGCCCATGCGCCGTTGTCATCATAGGGTTTGGCCAGGTGTTGCACACACCAAAGATCCATCAGCAGGTTGCCGGGACCGCAGTCGAAGCCGGTGGTGGGACAGTCTGGCATCAGGTTGGTCAGGTTGCTGATGCCGCCGATGTTGACGATGACGCGGTGAATGCCGGGGTGGCGCAGCGCTTGATCGTGAAACGCAGGAACCAGTGGCGCTCCCTGCCCGCCTGCCGCAATGTCACGGCTGCGGAAGTCGCTGACCACGGTAATGCCGGTCAACTCGGTGAGCAGCGCGGCGTTGCCGAGCTGCAGTGTATAGCCCTGATCAGGACGGTGACGGATGGTCTGGCCGTGACAGCCGATGGCGCGCACTCGATCGTGGGTGATGTTGACCGTTTGCAGCAGGGCTACCGTTGCTGCCGCGTACAGCCGTGCCAGCTCATTGCCGGTTAATTGCGCCTGATGCAGTTCGTTGTGACCGGGTTGGTGCAACGCCAGCAAGGCGTTTTTCAGTGCATCGTCAAAGGGCAGGTAGTGCTTGGCGAGCAGTTGCGTTTGGGAAGCGCTTAAATCAACAAGGACGGCATCCACACCATCCAGGCTGGTGCCGGACATGATGCCTGCATATAGCTCGGAGCTATTCACACCCGCATTTAATCAATTCTGGCCAAGCTGACATTGCTCAACAAACCCAAGCGCTCGGTCAGGGTGTTGGTGGCTTCCTGAAAGGCGGTTTTTTGCTGTGCGCCGATTGGAGCGGCATCCGGCAAGGCGACACGCAATGGATCGCGTTGTTGCCCGTTGATCTTGAACTCATAATGCAGGTGCGGACCGGTGGACAGGCCGGTCATGCCGACATAGCCGATGATATCGCCCTGTCCGACATGCTGGCCGCGATGCAGGCCGCTGGCGAAGCGGGACAGGTGGCCGTACACGGTGGTATAGCGGCCTTGATGATTCACCATGACCATGTTGCCGTAGCCGCCCTGTTTGCCGACGAAAGATACCGTGCCATCGGCGGTCACCTTGGCCTTGGTGCCTATCGGTGCGGCATAGTCCACGCCTTTATGCGCGCGCCATGTGCCCAGCACGGGGTGGAGGCGTGACAGGCTGAAGCCGGAACTGACGCGCGAATATTCGAGGGGTGAGCGCAGGAAGGCTTTGCGTACGCTCTTGCCGTCCGGGGTGTAATAGTCGCCATGGTTGCTGTCGGTCTGGAAATACACCACACGGTAGGTTTTGCCCTGATTGATGAACTCGGCAGTCTGGATGCGCCCGGTGCGTACCGGTTCGCCGTTGCTGTAACTCATTTCGTAAACCACGGTAAATTTGTCGCCCTTGCGCAGATCACGGTGGAAATCAATATCACCGCCAAAAATTTCAGCCAATTGGTTGGCGGCCGGTTCCGGCAGGCCGGCCGCATCGGTTGCGGCAAACAGGGTGCTCTTGATCTCGCCGCTGCGCATGAATACGCGCTGTTCAAGCTGGGGAGGCAACACCCTGGCCTTGAAACCGCTGCTGCTTTTTTCGATGACGATCTGGCTGCCGCTGTTGCTCAGGTAGCGCAGTGCCAGCAGGCCACCATCCATGCTGGTCTCGGCTTGCACGGCCTTGCCCACGGCGAGTTGGCGGAAGGATTCAGCAGCCTGGTCGCCACGCAGATATTCATTGGCAGCGGTATCTTCCACGTTCATGCGGCGCAGCAGTTCGGCCACGGTATCGCCGCGCTGCACGCGCTCATTGCGCCAGAAAGTGGCGACACTACCGGCAACCGGAGTGATGGGTGGCAGGGTGATTTCTTCCACTACGGTTTTCAGTTGGGTAATGGTGATTTCATTCTGCGGCACGATGCCGAATGCGGTAACCACGCCAAGCAAGGGCAGGCTGGACATGGCAACGAACCAGCGCAGTTTCAATTTGCGTTCTTGTGTCAGGGTGTTTTGGGTTAACATTTGCGCCTCCGGCTACTGCTTTCTTTATTAAGTTATGAGCGCTTGCTGCTTCAGATTGGCCGCCACTGTACCAGAAAGCCGCTGCCGCTCAAAATCCGCCCGGACAGTTGCCGGCCGCCGGAATGAAAGGCGAAACGCTACCGACGAACGGCGGGAAATCGGGGATGAGCGGTGAATCGCGCGGGTTTGGATTAACGATAACGATACTTAAAACATGACACAACAGAAAATACTGGACTTGATCAAGCGCGGCTGCGATGAGCTGCTGCTGGAAGCCGAACTGAAACAGAAGCTGGCGCTGGGCCGCCCGCTGCGCATCAAGGCCGGGTTCGATCCCACCGCGCCGGACTTGCACCTCGGGCATACCGTGCTGCTCAACAAGATGCGCCAGTTACAGGATTTGGGGCACCACGCCCTGTTTCTGATCGGCGATTTCACCGGCATGATAGGCGATCCAAGCGGCAAGAATACCACCCGCCCGCCGCTATCGCGCGAGCAGGTAATGGAGAACGCGCAGAGTTACCGCGAGCAGGTGTTCAAGGTGCTCGATCCGGACAAGACCGAGATCGTGTTCAACTCCGCCTGGATGGATAAATTCAGCGCGGTTGATTTAATCAAGCTGGCGGCCACACACACCGTGGCGCGCATGCTGGAACGCGACGATTTCGGCAAACGCTACAAGGGCAACCAGTCTATCGCCATCCATGAGTTCATTTATCCGCTGGTGCAGGGCTACGATTCGGTGGCGCTCAAGGCGGACATGGAGCTGGGCGGTACCGACCAGAAATTCAACCTGTTGATGGGGCGCGAGCTGCAGAAGCATTACGGCCAGCCTGCGCAGTGTGTGCTTACCATGCCGCTGCTGGTGGGACTGGATGGCGTGAACAAGATGTCCAAGTCGCTCGGCAACTATGTGGGCATCACCGAACCGCCGCAGGAAATATTCGGCAAGCTGATGTCGGTTCCGGACGATTTGATGTGGCGCTATCTGGAGCTGCTGTCATTCGAGCCGATGAGCACCATAACCAAATGGCGCACCGAAGTGGAGCAAGGC
Organism: Nitrosomonadales bacterium; assembly: GCA_016218445.1. Classification (GTDB taxonomy): domain Bacteria; phylum Pseudomonadota; class Gammaproteobacteria; order Burkholderiales; family Gallionellaceae; genus CAITJF01. The sequence goes on along the minus strand of JACREC010000120.1, from coordinate 12,613 downwards.
CGCAATCCGCGCGACATCAAAGTGCTGCTGGCGCAGGAAATGGTTGCCCGTTTCCATAGCCGTGCCGCCGCTGAACAGGCGCTGGCGGAATTCGAGGCGCGGTTCAGGCAAGGCATATTGCCGGATGACATGCCGGAAGTGGCGGTGACCGCCAGCGGGGGATCTATCGGCATTGCACAATTACTCAAGCAAGCCGGACTGGTGGACAGCACCTCAGACGCTTTGCGCATGATTGCCCAAGGCGCGGTGAGGCTGGATGGCGAGCGCATCAGCGACAAGGCGTTGCAACTCAAGACCGGCGCGGTAGTGGTCGCACAAGTTGGCAAGCGCAAGTTTGGGCGCGTGACGGTGCAGTAGCTGCTGCTGTTTTAATCAGACATTTCCCGGGATTCTTGCTGGTAGCACACTCAATTGGCGGGGTATGAAATGATGCCCGTTCTGTTTCTCTCGCATGGCGCACCCACACTGCCGCTCGAACCAGGCGAGACCGGCATGGCGTGGCAGCAACTCGGTGCGCAACTGCCCAAGCCTTCCGCCATTCTGATGATCTCGGCGCATTGGGAAACATCCATCCCGACGGTCAGCCGTGCCGCCCAGCCGGAAACCATCCACGACTTCAGCGGCTTTCCCGAAGCTCTCTACAAGCTGCGCTATCCCGCGCCCGGCGCACCGAAAATGGCGCAAGCCGCAGCCCTCGCACTGCAACAGGCTGGAATTCCGGTGCAACTGGACGATACGCATGGCCTCGATCACGGCGCGTGGGTGCCGCTGAGTTTCTTGTTTCCGCAGGCGGACATTCCCGTCGCGCAACTCTCGCTGCAACCGGATAAAGATCCGGCGTGGCATGTCGCGTTGGGCCGCGCCTTGCGCCCGTTGCGCGAACAAGGCGTGCTGATCATCGGCAGCGGTGCCATTACCCACAACCTGCGCGCCGTATTCAAACACCCGCAGGGCGAACCTGCACCGCAATGGGTGGCCGAATTTTGCGACTGGATTGCGGCGAAGATCGCCGCAGGCGATCTGCAGGCGCTCATCGCATACCGCAGCCATGCGCCGCACGCCGTGCAGAACCATCCCACCGATGAGCACCTGCTGCCGCTGTTCGTGGCTCTCGGTGCGGCAAACAGAATTGATACTGCACTGCACCTGAACCGTGTGCTGACGTATGGCCTGCTGGCGATGGATGCATGGCTGTTTGACGCAGCTTAACAGGTTGGGCAGGTCTGTCCACCCTTGCTACGCTGCGCTATCTCACCCGCAGATGCCCTCAATTCATTAACGCAGCGGAAACTTCGCCAGCACCCGGTAGTTCGCGCCTTCCTCGTCAGGCACCGATTGCACCAGTGCGAAACTTCTCGTCCGCCATACCACCCTTTGCATCTCAGGCAACGGTGCGTCGCTCCACCGCGCATGGCGCAGCAAGGTAATGTGCGGCTTGTAGGGGCGCTGGTCAAAATGAAAGCGGTGTTTGCTCAGGCGCTGTTCCAATGCTTGCACCAGTGGCGCCAGTTGCGGCGGCACGATATGGGGTGCGGCAAACACGATGTGGTTGTGCCCCCAGTAGTGTGCTACATCGAAGGCCAGGTCAAAGGACTCTCCCTCCACCTCCTGCGCCGCCAGCTGCAAGGCTTCCAGCCGGTGCAGCAGCACATCACCAAGGAATACCAGCGTGGTATGCAAGGTGTCGGCGCGCATGCTGCGTCCGCCGCACAGCTTGTGCAACGCCGGCTGCCATGCGGCAAGGGCGGCGCGCTCCGCGGCATCCGGCCACAGCGCAAAGAACACGCGGGCAGATGCTTCTGGCTTGGTTTGGTTGTTCATCCGGTATAGCTTAGCATTTTGTCACTACTTCATTTGGGGTCGAGCGGGCGCGTGTGATGCGGTAAAATGAATTCTTTCAGCGTAATCCAGAATCCAGATGGCCGCACGTTTGCGTGAAATCCCTTACAACTACACCTCGTTTTCCGACCGCGAGATTACCATCCGCATTCTGGGCCACGAGGGGTGGGACATCGTCAACAGCCTGCGCGGGGAGCGCCGCACCGGCCGTTCCGCACGCATGTTGTATGAAGTGCTGGGCGACATCTGGGTGATATTGCGCAACCCGTATTTGCAGGATGACCTGCTGGACAACCGCAAGCGGCGCGGGGCCCTTGTCGGGGCGTTGCGCCATCGCCTGCATGCCATCGAGCAACGCCGCCAGGAAAACGCGGGGGTAAAACGCCTGCTGGAACTGGCGCACCGTGCGGTCAACAAGTTTTCCGCCGATTTGGAGGATACCCTGCGGCTGCGCCGCCGCGTGCTGCGCGTATTGAGCCGCATCACGCGCCGCGACAACATCCAGTTCGACGGACTGGCGCGTGTCTCGCACGTGACCGACGCCACCGACTGGCGCGTGGAATATCCGTTTGTAGTGCTTACCCCGGACACCGGGGAAGAGGTCGCGCCGCTGGTGCGTGCCTGCATCGAACTCAAGCTGACCATCATCCCGCGTGGCGGCGGCACCGGCTATACCGGCGGCGCAGTGCCGCTGGATAAAATCTCCGCGGTGATCAATACCGAAAAACTGGATGCGCTCTCCGGCATAGATCCTCTCGTCCTGCCGGGTTTGAGCGAGCCTTATGCCACCATCCATTGCGGTGCGGGCGTGGTGACACGCCGCGTGATGGAAGCTGCGGAAACCAACGGGCTGGTGTTTGCGGTGGACCCGACTTCAGCGGATGCTTCGTGCATCGGTGGCAACGTTTCGATGAATGCGGGCGGCAAGAAAGCCGTGCTGTGGGGCACCGCGCTGGACAACCTCGCCTCGTGGCGCATGGTCACGCCGGATGGTTTGTGGATGACAGTGGAGCGGCTGGACCACAACCTCGGCAAGATACACGATGTGGAAGTGGCGCGCTTCCGCATCAGCCGTTTTGAGCTGGACGGCAAGACCCCGCATGACACACCGGAAATACTGGAGATCCCCGGCGGCAAATTCCGCAAGACCGGGCTGGGCAAGGACGTGACCGACAAGTTCCTGTCCGGCCTGCCGGGCATCCAGAAAGAAGGCTGCGACGGCATCATCACCTCGGCACGTTTCATCCTGCACCGCGCACATCAGCATACGCGCACGGTGTGCCTGGAGTTTTTCGGCCAGGTGCGCGAGGCGGTGCCCGCCATCATCGAAATCACTTCTTACTTCAACGGCCGCCAGCCTGCGCTGCTGGCCGGGCTGGAACATCTGGACGAGCGTTATCTCAAGGCGGTGGGCTATGCCACCAAAGCCAGGCGCGGCACGCGGCCCAAGATGGTGCTGCTCGCCGACGTGGTGGGCGATGACGAGAACGCCGTGGCGCAAGCCGCCTCGGAAATCGTGCGCCTGGCCAACCTGCGCAGCGGCGAGGGTTTCATCGCGGTATCCGCCGAAGCGCGCAAGAAATTCTGGCTGGACCGCGCGCGCACCGCCGCCATCGCCAAGCACACCAATGCGTTCAAGGTGAACGAGGACGTGGTGATTCCGCTGCCGCGCATGGGCGATTACTGCGACGGTATAGAGCGCATCAACATCGAGTTGTCGCTGCATAACAAACTCAAGCTGCTGGACGCGCTGGATGAATTCTTCAACGGCGAATTGCCGTTGCACTATCAGGATGACGCGCAACTGGGCAGCGCCGAACTGCTCGGCAACCGCGCGCAACAGGCACAGGAGCTGCTGAGCGGGGTGCGCGCACGCTGGCAATGGCTGAGGGATAATCTGGATAAACCCGGTTCCGAGTCGGAAGACGTAAGTCCTGAGCAAACCCTAACCAATAACTTACGTCTTACGTCTAACAACTCAACGGTCTTTCACGCCCTGCAAGACCACACCATCCGCGCCTCGTGGAAGCTCGAAGTGCGCGAGCCGTTGCGCCAGATTTTCAGCGGCAGCACTTACCAGCCCATACTCGACCAGTGCAACGCCATCCAGCAGGGTGTGTTGAAAAGCCGCGTATTTGTCGCGCTGCACATGCACGCGGGGGATGGCAACGTGCATAGCAACATTCCGGTGAACTCGGACGACTACGCCATGCTGCAACAGGCCAACGCTGCGGTGGATCGCATCATGCGCCTGGCGAAAGACCTGGGCGGGGTGATCTCCGGCGAGCACGGCATCGGCATTACCAAATTCGATTTCCTCGAGCCGCAGGAGATCGCCGAATTCGCTGCCTACAAGAATCGCATCGACCCGGAAGGGCGTTTCAACAGGGGCAAGCTGCTCAGCGGCGGCAATCTGGAGCGCGCCTACACGCCCAGCTTTAACCTGATGGAATTGGAAAGCCTGATCCTGGAAAAGAGCGAGTTGATCCAGATTTCCGATTCGATCAAGGATTGCCTGCGCTGCGGCAAGTGCAAACCGGTGTGCAACACGCACATCCCGCGCGCCAACCTGCTGTATTCGCCGCGCAACAAGATTCTCGGCACCTCACTGCTGATCGAGGCGTTCCTGTATGAGGAACAAACGCGGCGCGGTATTTCCATCGCGCATTTCGACGAATTCAACGATGTGGCGGATCACTGCACGGTGTGCCACAAATGCAAAGCCCCCTGCCCGGTGGATATCGACTTCGGCGATGTTTCCATTGCCATGCGCAATTTCCTGCGCAAACAGGGCAAGAGCAAATTCAATCCGGCCAAGGCAGCCACGATGTTTTTTCTCAACGCCACCGATCCCGCCACGATCAAGCTGGTGCGCAAGCTGATGATCGAGTGGGGCTACAAGGCGCAGCGTATCGGCTACCGGCTCGCCAGGCATTTTGGCCTGTTCCGCGACCAAACCGCGCATCCTCCCGCGACACTGGGGCTTCCCCCCTATGTTTCACCGCTTGTTCGGTCGCGGGTGATCCACTTCGTCAACAAACCCATGCCCGGCATCCTGCCCAAAAAAACTTCGCGCGCCTTGCTGCATATTGAGGACAGCACCGTGGTGCCCATCATCCGCGACCCGCGCAAGGTGAATGAGGATTCCGAGGCAGTGTTCTATTTCCCCGGCTGCGGCTCGGAGCGCCTGTTCGGGCAAATAGGTCTGGCCACCCAAGCGATGCTGTACGAAATCGGCGTGATTACCGTGCTGCCGCCCGGCTACCTTTGCTGCGGCTACCCGCAGATTGCCGTCGGGCAGGAAGACCGCGGCAGCAAGATCACCATGGACAACCGTGTGCTGTTCCACCGCGTGGCCAATACGCTCAACTACCTGGACATCAAGACCGTGCTGGTATCGTGCGGCACCTGCATGGACCAGTTGCTGCACTACCAGTTCGACAAGATTTTCCCCGGTTGCCGCCTGCTCGATATTCACGAGTATCTTTTAGAGAAGGGGGTAAAGCTGCAAGGCGTGGAAGGAACGCGTTTCATGTACCACGATCCCTGCCATACGCCGATGAAGACCTACCAGCCGCTGAAAGTGGTAAATGAACTGATGGGGGTACCGGTCACCCTGAATGACCGCTGCTGCGGCGAATCCGGCTCGCTGGCGATAGCGCGCCCGGACATCTCGACCCAAGTGCGCTTCCGCAAGGAAGAGGAAATGCGCAAGGGCGCGGATGCGTTGCGCGATGATGGCTACACCGGAGAGGTCAAGATACTGACTTCCTGCCCGTCTTGTCTGCAGGGGCTTTCACGCTACAATGACGATTCCGGAACTACTGCGGATTATGTGGTGATCGAAATGGCCAGGCACCTGCTGGGTGAGAACTGGATGGCGGACTACGTTGCCCAGGCCAATAACGGCGGCATTGAACGGGTGATGTTGTGAGAACTGAGGCTCGAGGACTGAGGACTGAGTTAAAAACAGAGCAACGGGTTTTGCTCAGTCCTCAGTCCTCGAGCCTCAATCCTGAATTATGCTGACCCTGCCGCTAGACCCCACCGATGACCGCGCCAATCCGGTGTTCAAGGATGCCGCCGGCTGCGCGCAATGGCTGGGGCAACTGCAACTCACCAACCTGCATCTGGCGCACGGCGTGTTGCGCGCGCAACTGGATGAGCTTAACCGTTACCCGATGCGCGGCCTGGAACGCCTGCACACCCTGGAGCTGCTGCGTGAAACGGTATCATCCATACAAGCCGATTACGCCAGGAAGCTGGCCGCCATGAAGCTGCCGCTGAGCACAGATGAATTCACTGTGTTCGTTTCCATCATCGGGCTATGGCAAGGCATGGTCACCGGCTACCAACGCTGCCTGCAAGCCTATATGGCAGGTGATACGCGACTCGCCCCGCACGGTGCGCTGCTGTGCCAGCGCTGTCTGTTGTATAGCGGCTTGCAGATTTTCGAACACCTGCGCACCGGTTATGAATTCGATGGCAAGTTGTGGCATCAACTGCATGAGCTGTATGCCTTCAGCGAGGAACAGGGTTTGCAGCTTGTGGAGGTGGCAGACGGCCTCAACGGCAACACCAGGCCCACTTCGTGCCGTGCCGCTTATGCCAAGCTGCTGCTTGCCTGCTACGCCTACCGGGCAGAGTTGACGCGCAACCAGTTGCAACTGCTGGATCACTGGCTGACGTTATGGAGTCCAACCATTACCGTGGAGCGTAGCTGCGCCACAAGCAAGGGCGACGCCTCACCGCTGGCGGTTGACCTGAGCGGCTTGCAAGGTTTGCAGCCACCACAGCAGGTGAACCCTTCAGGTAACGTGCGTTATCTGGCGATGGTGCCATTAAGCAAACTGCTGCGCGTGAAGATGGTCCTGTTGCAGCAGGGACAATCACCCCGGCAAATGGAGTTGGGTGAGGGCTGCAACAGCGCAGATTGCGCCTGGTTCCTTAACTACCTGCACCAGTACTGGTGCGAAGGACGAAGCGACCGTCTGGCCGAGCGCAGCGTTGCACAACAACAAGCGCAGATGTGCTACGAAATGGAAGGCTGCTTCGCGTATATCGCCAACAAACCATTCAAACAGCCAGACAAGGAGGCGAGTGCGGACACGCTCTCCCGCAAGCAAATCCAGGCCTTTGGCCACGTGTTGTCCGACACTGACCGCCACGATCTGTCCGGGATGGGTTTTGCGCTGGAAACCTGGCAGATCCAAGACGAGAGCATTCTTGGCGCGCGCCTGTTGCGCAAGGAAAGTACGGGCATGCGCCTTGGCCCGAACCAGCTCGTTGCGGTGCGCCCAACCAATGTCAAGGCGTTCATGCTGTGCACGGTGCGTTGGGTCAAAGTCACACAGGCCGGGCAATTGCATGCAGGGGTGCGCTACCTGCCCGGCTTGCCGCAAGGCATCGCGATGAAGGCGACCGGGATCAACCTTGCCGTATCGGACAAATATGTCGCAGCACTGCTGCTGCCTGCCGTTCCCGCGCTAAAGACCCCAACCAGCCTGATTACTCCACGCGATTGGTTCAAGCCCGGTCGGGTAGTTGAAATTATCCAGGCGGACAAGATAAAGCTGAGTGTAAAAATGGAGTTTAGTGTTGAGAAAGGTTCGGATTACGAACGGATAAGCTTCTCACCGGTTTAGCCGGGCGCCTCCGCCGCCGGTAATGGGAGCCTCTAAAAATTCAGAGTTCGCCCAAATGCAAGGCGCGGGAAAAATTTTAGTTTCGGCCAACCTAAAGGTTACCCTGCACTGAAACTTCGTTTTGCCGCGCCGCATATGATTTATATGTAAGCAAGAAATTTTTTATGCAACGCAGCATAACCAGCGACTTGGCTGTCGTCTTTTGACAGCTTAGTCGAATGGCTAGTTGTTACATCAGTTGGGATGAAGTGAGGTAAGCAGGCAAGCCGCGTAGCGGCTGCTCGCAAATGTGGATTTTTAGAGGCTCCCTAATGGCAAACGGCGCCTGGCCGGGAACACAATACTGAAGATGCTGCCCTTGCCTTCCTCGCTGACTATCTCCAGCCGCGCCTGATGCCGGTTTGCCACATGTTTGACGATAGCCAGCCCCAGGCCCGTACCGCCGGTTTCGCGTGAACGGCTGTGGTCCACGCGATAGAAACGCTCGGTCAAACGTGGAATATGCTGTGGCGCGATGCCGAGACCGCTGTCTTGCACACTGAAAACCGGCTGGCCATCCTGTTCCTGCCAGCGCAACACAATTTCGCCGCCCTGCGGTGTATAACGGATGGCATTGGATACCAGGTTGCCGAAAGCGCTGCGCAGTTCCGCGGTATTGCCCAGCAAAGCGCAGTCACTCCCCAACTCCAGCCGCAATGAATGCTGTTCCCCGTCCAACGAGTGCCATTCATGGTACAGCGCGCGCAGGAGCGCGGGCACTTCCACCGTCTCTTCCTGCAAGGCATTAAGCGCATTATCCAATTTTGACAGGGTGAGCAGATCGTCCACCAGGCGTTCCATACGCTGTGTCTGTTCTCCCATCAGGTGCAAGGCGCGGCGCGCCATGTCATTTTCAAGGCTGGGCATGTCACGCAGCGTTTCGACAAAGCCGTTTACCACCGTCAGCGGGGTGCGTAATTCATGCGATACATTGGCGACAAAATCGCGGCGCATGGTTTCGATACGCTCAATATGGGTGATGTCGCGGCTGATCAGCAACTTCTTGTTGTCGCTGTAGGGGATCAGCTTGATGGAGAGTGTCAGCCCGTCCTGGCGCGCACCGCGCAACACCAGCGGTTCGCTGAAATTATGCATGGCAAGGTACTGCACAAATTCCGGCTGGCGCGCCAGGTAAGTAATCTGCTGGCCGATGTCGCGCGCGCCATCCAGGCCGAAATGCTGCTCGACGAGCGGGTTGCACCATTCGATGTGGTCGGCCTCGTCGAGGATGGCCACTCCTTCCGGCAGCGCCGAGGTAGCCTGCTCCATGTGCTGCAACGCGACGGTGTGTTGTTCACGCTCCTTGCGGTACAGGCGCACCATCCTGTTCAACCGCGCGAAGACCTCCTCCCACAGCCCCGCGCCATCCGGCACCACACGCGCATCGGGATCAGCCAGCCAGTAGTCGAGCAAAGCAAGCTGGTACAGATGAAAGACCAGGCGCATCAGCAGAAACACGCCAAAAAACAGAGCAGCGGGCAAGGCGCCGGCAGCGGCCCACAAAAGCAGGGAGAACAAAAGCAGGGTTAATGGAAAAATCAGCGCGCGCCGCCAAAAATCAAACACGGTAAATAACCCCTAAAGTTGTGCGCGCCATTATACGGTGTGCCGAGCAGCGGACAACTACGTATGGCAGGTTCTCTATTGGACTTGACGGAATTTGTTGGTGATACAATCTGCACCAGGTGCCTGTGACAAACCATGGGAGAAGCAAAACCTTAAACCGCTATTCCACACTATTTAAAACGTCAACCACATAATCGAATCCAATGTCCGGAATTCTTTTCATCGTCAGCGCGCCCTCCGGCGCGGGCAAAACCAGCCTGGTTAACGCCTTGCTGGCCTGCAACCGGCAGATTGACGTATCGGTTTCCTACACCACGCGGCCGCCGCGCCCCGGTGAAGTGGATGGCAAGGATTATCACTTCGTCAGCCGCGAGGTTTTCCTGGCCATGGCAAAGAATGGGGATTTTCTGGAAAGCGCCGAGGTATATGGCAACCTGTACGGCACTTCGCAATCCTGGATTGCGGCGGAAACCGCCAGCGGGCGCGACATTTTGCTGGAGATTGACTGGCAGGGCGCGGTACAGGTGCGGAACAAATTTCCGGACTGCATCAGCATCTTCATCCTGCCGCCCTCGCTGCATGCGCTGGAAGTGCGCCTGCAAGGGCGCAAGCAGGACAGCGCCGCGGTGATCGCGCAGCGCATGCGCGCGGCACAGGCGGACATCGCGCATGTCGCGGAGTTCGACTATGTTATTATCAACGACAAGCTGGATGAGGCACTGCGGCAACTCGATGCCATCACCGTTGCCGCAGGGCTGCGCCGCGAGAGGCAACTCGTCCGCCAGCAAAATTTAATCAACCAACTGCAAAACCCATCGCAATAATTTAATAGAGAGGTTCACCATGGCTCGCATCACTATAGACGACTGTCTGGCACGCATCCCCAACCGCTTCGAACTCACCCTGGCTGCGGCCTACCGCGCGCGCCAGCTGGCCAATGGCGCCAGCTATCTGGTGGAAGAAAGCAAGGATAAGCCCACCGTCATCGCCCTGCGCGAAATCAGCGAAGGCAAAGTAGGGCTGGAAATTCTCAACCGCGGGATGGCGTGACTCCAGCATGTAGCCAGTAGCGGGTAGCTAGCAGCCAACCCGGCTCTGCTACCCGCTACGAGCTACCAGCCACAAGCCCAGCATGTCAAATGTCCGATGCCGAAGCACTCCTGCAGGAGTGTGCCACCTACCTGAAGCCCAGGGATGTCGAGCACATCCGGCAGGCGCTCGAATTTAGCGAATCCGCACACGAGGGACAACTCCGCAAGTCCGGCGAACCCTACATCTCGCACCCGATTGCCGTCGCACGCATCCTCGCTCCGCTCCATCTCGACGCGCAAACCATCATGGCCGCCCTGTTGCATGACGTGGTGGAAGATACCCCCGTCAGCGCCAAGGATGTGACAAAAGAATTCGGCAAGCCGGTAGCCGACCTGGTTGACGGCTTGAGCAAGCTCGACCGGATCGAGTTTGAAACCAAGGAGGATGCGCAGGCGGAGAATTTCCGCAAGATGCTGATGGCGATGGCGCGCGATGTGCGCGTCATTCTGATCAAGCTGGCGGATCGCCTGCACAACATGCGCACACTGGAATCCATGTCGCGTGAAAATTGCGAACGCATCGCGCGCGAGACCATGGAAATCTATGCGCCCATCGCCAACCGCCTGGGCCTCAACACCATCTACCAGGAGTTGGAGGATCTGGGCTTCAAGCATCTGTACCCCAACCGCTATGCGGTGCTGGTTAAGGCGCTCAAGGTCGCGCGCGGCAACCGTCGCGAAGTGGTGGGCAAAATTCTGGATGCCCTGCGCCAGCGCCTGAAAGAGCATCATATCAACGCACAGGTGCAGGGGCGCGAAAAACACCTGTATGGAATTTACCAGAAGATGCAGGCAAAATCGCTGGCCTTTTCGCAGGTGCTGGACATCTACGGATTCCGCGTGCTGGTGGACGATGTGCCAGCCTGTTATATGGCGCTGGGAGCGCTGCATGGCCTGTACAAACCCATTCCCGGCAAGTTCAAGGACTACATCGCCATCCCCAAGGCAAACGGCTACCAATCGTTGCATACCACGTTGTTCGGGCCATACGGCACGCCCATCGAGGTGCAGATCCGCACCGTGGAAATGCACAAGATTGCCGAGGCCGGCGTCGCCTCGCACTGGCTGTACAAGTCCGGGCCTGTACCGATCAACGACCTGCACAAAAAGACCCACCAGTGGCTGCAAAGCTTGCTGGAGAGCCTGAGCGAAAGCGCAGATTCGGTCGAGTTTCTGGAGCACCTGAAAGTGGACCTGTTCCCGAACGAGGTGTATGTGTTCACCCCGAAAGGCAAGATTCTCGCGCTGCCGCGCGGTGCTACGGCGGTGGACTTTGCCTACAGCGTGCACACCGACATCGGCAACCGGTGTGTGGCCGCCAAGGTGAATTTCGAGCTGGTGCCGCTGCGCTCCGAGCTGAAGAATGGCGATCGCGTGGAAATCATCACCGCGCCGCATGCCAAGCCGAACCCGGCCTGGCTGAGCTATGTGATAACCAGCAAGGCGCGCAGCCAGATCCGCCATTTCCTCAGCACCATGCATTTTCAGGAATCCGCAGCGCTGGGCGAACGCCTGCTGCATCAGGCAGTCTCTTCGCTCGGACTGAAGCCGCAGGACATTGATGACAGCGCCCACTGGGACAAGCTGCTCAAGGACAGCGGCGCAAAATCGCGCGAAGAAGTCCTGGCTGACATCGGCCTGGGACGCCGCCTCAACATGGTCATTGCGCGCCAGCTCGCACGCATAAGTGAAGCCGGCGCGCAGGAACACCACCCAGCCAGCGGTGCGGTCACCATCCTCGGCACGGAAGGCATGGCGGTGCAGTTCGCCAAGTGCTGCCGCCCCATTCCGGGCGACCCCATCATCGGCGTCATCAAGAGCGGGCAGGGGCTGATCGTGCATACCCACGACTGCCCTTCGCTGCGCAAGGGGCGCGGCGGCATGGACAAATGGCTGGACGTGACATGGGACAAAAACATCAGCCGCCCCTTCGAAGTCAGCATCAAACTCATCGTCGCCAACCAGCGCGGTGTGCTGGCGAAAGTCGCGGCCGCCATCGCCGAGGCCGAATCCAACATCGAGAACGTGCACTTCACCAATGAGGGCGACTACACCGCGCTGTACTTCACCCTCCAGGTTTCCAACCGCGTACACCTCGCCAACGTCATGCGCGGGTTGCGGAAGATTGAGGAGGTGGTGAGGATTACGCGGGTGAAGAGTGTTCCCGCTTGACACCCTCTCCCTTTACGGGAGAGGGTTGGGGAGAGGGTGAAATCGTTGATTACCCCTCTCCCGAAGAATAAAAATTCCAGACCAAAACAACTTCGCCGGTGGCAGCCCGGCAGCTGGTTTCTTTCTTTTGCTTCGCCAAAATAAAGTAACCGCGGATTCAACAACGAAGTGCAACGATGAGTCAACGCGACAAGGAGTAAGGTGAGGTAATCTGCCGAGCTTCTTGATCGCCAAATCGAGTTGCACGAGATGAATTACACA
>JACREC010000119.1 GCA_016218445.1 Nitrosomonadales bacterium | reverse complement strand
CGGCGGCTGGCCACACACAACCGGTTCTTCGCCACTCTGGGCGAATTGCTCCATGCAGTCGAATCATGTTTCGATTGCTGGCGAAAACCGAATGCGGTGCTGTTCAGATTATGCGGCATTATTTAAGACGCTATGTTTAGTGAAACAACTAGCCATTCCACTATGATTGCCAAAAGACGGCAATCAAGTGGCTGGTTATCCCGCAAGCGGGATAAGGTGCCCGACAGGACGGGTAGGGTAACTGAATAACCATCGTCATGTCCGACACCACCGACCTTCGCAACAAGCATGGCAAAGATGCCACTGATGATGAAACAAACCATGCTTGTTCCCCTCACCCCAACCCTCTCCCGCAAGCGGGCGAGGGAGCGAACGAATCGCTACGCGAGCCTCACGTTAACCGCCATATTCGCAGCTTCGTGTTGCGCCAAGGCCGCGTCTCGAATGCGCAGCAACGCTGCTACGACACCTTGATGCCGCAATACGGCATTTCCTACTCCGCACAACTGCTCGACCTTGATGCCGCTTTCGGCAGGAGTGCGCCCAGGATTCTGGAAATAGGTTTTGGCATGGGCGAAACTACCGCCGCCATCGCACGTGCGCATCCGCAAAATGATTACCTCGCCATCGAGGTACACACTCCCGGCGTGGGCAGCCTGCTCAAACAAATCGGCGAAACGGGGTTGGCCAACATTCGCATCCTCCAGCACGATGCGGTGGAAGTGCTGCGCGACATGATCCCGGACAACGCGCTGGACGGCGTGCATATTTTCTTCCCCGACCCGTGGCACAAAACCCGCCATAACAAGCGCCGGTTAATTCAAGCCCCGTTCATCGCACAACTGGTGCAGAAGCTTAAACCCGGCGGCTACATTCACGTCGCCACCGACTGGCAGGATTACGCCGAGCAAGTGCTGGCAGTGCTAAGCACGGAGCCGTTGCTGGAAAATACCGCCGCCGGCTACGCGCCGCGTCCGGCCTATCGCCTGCTCACCAAGTTCGAGCAGCGCGGCATACGCCTCGGGCATGGGGTATGGGATTTGGTGTTTCGGCGGAAGTAAATAAGTAAAAACTCAACTTCCGTCATTCCGGCCTGCGCCGGAATGACGATTTTTTAGCTTTTCGCCAGAAATATCTCCAGCAGATCATTCAAAAACCGCTGCCCTAATTCCGTTGGGGCAATGCGTTGATGGTCTCTCGTCAACAGCCCGCGCCGCTCAGCCTCTTCCAGTTCGTGGCGTATGTTCAGCAACGGCAGGCTGGTGCGCTCCTGGAACAGCACGCTGTCGAAGCCTTCATTCAACCTCAGCGCGTTCATCATGAATTCAAATCCCAGTTCATCGCGACTGACCTCATGTTCGGTTTGTACCGGCGCGTCTATTGCCACTTGCTGCATATAAGCCTGCGGCTGCCTGTGGCGCGCATGGCGCATTACCTTGTCGGGAAAACTCAGCTTGCTGTGCGCGCCCGCGCCGATGCCCAGGTAATCGCCGAACTGCCAGTAGTTAAGATTGTGCTTGGCGCGGCGCTTCGGCTGCGCGAAGGCGGAAGTCTCGTAGTGCTGATAGCCGTGCGCTGCCAGCAGTTCCTCGATGCGCTGCTGCATGTCGCTGCTCGCGTCATCATCCGGCAGCACGGGCGGATTGTGATGGAACAGCGTGTTCGGCTCCAGCGTGAGGTGATAGCAGGACAGATGTTGCGGCGCGAATTGCAACGCGGTCCGCACATCCTGCAACGCCTGCTCCGGCGTTTGATCAGGCAGCGCGTACATCAGATCGAGATTGAGGTTATCGAAATGCTGCTGCGCAATCCCGATCGCGCGCCTGGCTTCGCCGGCAGTGTGGATGCGCCCCAGCGCTTGCAGATGCGCATCATTGAAACTCTGGATGCCGAGCGACAGGCGGTTCACACCAGCTTCCTTGAAGATCGCGAATTTGTTGGCTTCCACCGTACCGGGATTCGCCTCCAGCGTGATCTCTGCATTCACGTCCAGCGGCAGCAACATGCGCACACTGCGGATAATCTGCTCGACACTCTCGCCGCTCAACAGACTCGGCGTGCCGCCGCCGAAGAACACCGTATACACCTTGCGCCCCCATATCAGCGGCAAGGCCAGCTCCAGATCGCGGATCAATGCTGCAACATATTCCCGCTCGGGAAACGCCCCGCGCGCCTCATGCGAATTGAAATCGCAATACGGACATTTGCGCACACACCACGGAATATGGATGTACAGCGACAGCGGCGGCAAGGCCTGAAAATTCACGGTTTGTGATTTAAGGGCGACGGGTTGCAGGGGGTGGGAGGTCATGGTTATTGGTTTTGTAGGGCGGATGAGCGCAGCATGTATCGCTAAAACATCCGGTGCAATGCACTACGTTTATTGCACCCTACATAATTTTCAATTTCTCCAGCAACACTCGCAACGCCTTGCCGCGATGGCTGATGGCATGTTTCTCGTCATGCGACAGTTCCGCACTCATCTTGCCCAATTCAGGCAGCCAGAACAGCGGGTCGTAGCCAAAGCCGCCGTCGCCGCGTTCCTCATGCGCAATCTCGCCGTGCCATTCACCTTCGGCGATCAGCGGCTGCGGGTCGTCGGCATGGTGCAGCAGCACTAGCACGCAGTAGTAATGCGCGCGGCGATCTGCCACGCCGTGCATGTCTTGCAGGAGTTTTTCGTTATTACGTTGATCCGATTTTGGTTCACCGGCATAGCGCGCAGAGAGCACGCCGGGCGCGCCGTCCAGCGCGGTGACGCAGATGCCGGAATCATCCGCCAGCGCGGGCAGGCCGCTCAACCGGCTGACATGGCGTGCTTTGGCGAGGGCGTTTTCGATGAAGGTGAAGTGCGGTTCTTCGGCTTCTTCAATGCCGAGTTGCGCCTGCGTCAGCACCTCGAAGCCGAGCGGCTGCAACAGGAATTGGAATTCGCGCAGCTTGCCGGGATTGTTGGAGGCGATGACGAGTTTTTGCATGAACCGAACCTTAATTCCGTCATTCCGGCGCAGGCCGGAATCCAGACAATTAAAAGCATCCCCCGCAAAGCGGGACAAAATCAAATGCCATGTTAGATAAAACCGCTGGATTCCGGCCTGCGCCGGAATGACGGCTCTTTTAATTTTGCAGCGCTGCCCGCTGCATTTCGATCAGTTGCGCGATGCCGGATTTCGCCAGCTCCAGCAGTTCGTCCATCTCGGCGCGGCTGAAGGCATGGCCTTCCGCCGTGCCCTGTACTTCGACAAAATGCCCGTTGCCGGTCATCACCACATTCATGTCGGTATCGCAGGCAAAGTCTTCGTCATAGTCGAGATCGAGCACCGGCGTGCCTTGATAGACGCCCACCGAAATCGCGGCGACAAAATCGCGCAAGGGACTTTCCACAAGCAAACCTTTGTCGGTCAAACCGCTCACCGCATCATGCAGCGCGACGAAGGCACCGGTGATGCTGGCGGTGCGCGTGCCGCCGTCGGCCTGGATCACGTCGCAATCAATCTGGATGGTGCGCTCACCCAGTTTTTTCAAATCCACCACGGTGCGCAGGCTGCGCCCGATCAGGCGCTGGATTTCCTGCGTGCGCCCGGACTGCTTGCCTTTGGCCGCTTCGCGCGCCATGCGGCTGCCGGTGGAGCGCGGCAACATGCCGTATTCCGCCGTGACCCAGCCTTCGCCGCTGCCCTTTTTATGCGGCGGAACTTTCTCCTCCACGCTGGCGGTGCAAATCACTTTGGTGTCGCCGCACTCGATCAGCACCGAACCTTCGGCATGTTTGGTGTAGTGGCGGGTGATGCGGATGGTGCGCAATTGATCGGGCTGGCGCTGGCTGGGACGCATGTTGAAAATCTCATGAAATGAAAACGGTGCGCATTATAGCGCGGTAAGACTAACCCCTCCCAACCACACGCTGCCAAGGGAGAAGTGGTTCCTAGGGTTGGGGTTGTTCCACTTCGAGTGCCACGCACACCGGGACGGGCGCGGGCTGCTCATCTTCGGCGTCGCCCCAGCGCGCGACCACCGCAGTGGTGTTGTCGGCGTGTGCACCTCCCAGCAACAAAGCCTTGTCCATCAGTTGATCCAGCGCTGTTGCCAGGGGCGCGCTGGAAAATGCGGCCGCTATCTCAGCATCAACCAAGGGGCCCCACAGTCCATCACTGCACAGCAGCAACACGTCGCCCGGTTGCAGCGGCACGGCATGAGTGGACTCGACATAGAACATGTCTTCCACGCCGCCGAGGCAGTTGGTGATCTTGTTGCGGTCAGGATGCGTTTTCATTTCATCCGGCTTGATGATGCCCCAGTCGGCCCATTGTTGCACCGCGGAGTGGTCGCGCGTCACGGCGGCTGTCCCGCCGCCGCGCAGCAGGTAGCAGCGCGAATCACCGGCATGCGCCCAGCACACCTGCCCGTCCTGCACCAGCGCCGCCACGCAAGTGGTGCCCGGGTTGCCGCCAAGGTGCTGTTCCCGGGCGTATTGGGTAATAGCCTCATGTGCGCGCCGCACGACCTCGCGCAGGAATTCCTCCGGCTCCGGAACGCGCGGTTGTGCAGCTTGTGCAAAGGCCTGCATGAATATTTGGATGGCAATCTGCGCCGCAGTTTCGCCATGCAGGTGCCCGCCCATGCCATCGGCCAGTACCAGCAGCAGCGCCTTATCGCTGTAGGCATAGGCCACGCGGTCCTGATTGTATTTGCGGCCGCCGGTGCGGCTGGCCTGGTAAACGGCAAATTTCATCTGTTATGAAGCCGGGGGCGTAATCATGACCGGAAACAAAACCCAATCGTAATATAATGCACGGCATTCAGCACAATTATTTGGGGGGCGCAATGATCTACAGCATGACCGGCTTTGCCGCAGCTGCCGCGGAACTTGATGCCGGTTCGCTCGCGCTGGAACTCCGTTCGGTCAATCATCGCTACCTCGACCTCCAGTTGCGCATGCCGGACGAGTTGCGCACACTGGAGCCCGCACTGCGCGAAACCATCGCCGCGCAACTGACGCGCGGCAAGGTGGAATGCCGCATCGTGTTCGCCGCACGGCAGTCCGAACAAAACCCGGCACGGCTCAATCAGGTTTTGCTGCGGCAACTGGCGCAATGGAGTGACGAGGTGCAAACCGCTTTGCCCGAGGCGCGCAGCTTGAGCGTGGCCGACGTGCTGCATTGGAACGGCGTGCTTGAAAGCCCCATTTTGTCTGCTGACGCATTGCGCACCACGGTGCTGGAATTGCTGCAACAGGCGTTGCGTGAATTCGCGGCGGCGCGCGGGCGGGAAGGCGACAAGCTGAAGGCATTCCTGTTGCAGCGCGTGGCGCAAATCGAAGCCTTATGCGTTACTGTCGCACCGCGCATCCCGGCCGCCATTGCGGCTTATGAAGAAAAGCTGGCCGCACGCCTGCGTGAGGCGATGCAGAACGCTGATGATGAACGCCTGCGGCAGGAAATTTCCCTGTTCGCCAGCAAGGTTGACGTGGACGAAGAGCTGTCGCGCCTGCAAACGCATCTGGCGGAAATGAAGCGAATACTGGGACAGGGCGGAACGGTAGGCAAGCGGCTGGATTTCCTGATGCAGGAACTGAACCGCGAGGCCAATACACTGGGCTCGAAATCTGTGGATGCTGAAGTGTCGCGCGCTTCCATGGAAATGAAACTCCTGATCGAACAGATGCGCGAACAAATCCAGAACATCGAATGAAGCAGAGGCGCTGGCGCAGAAGCGGCTGGCGGAGCACAAGCAATTCCAATTCTTTGGCCTTCGAAATATGCTTTTAATGATCGACAACTACGACTCCTTTACCTATAACCTGGTGCAGTATTTTGCCGAGTTGGGCGAAGAAGTGGCGGTGCATCGCAACGACGAGATTACACTGGAGCAGATTGAAGCGCTGCAGCCGCAGCATATCGTGATCTCGCCGGGGCCTTGCACACCCAACGAAGCGGGCATTTCGGTGCCCGCCATCAAGCGCTTCGCCGGGCGCATTCCCATTCTCGGCGTGTGCCTCGGCCACCAGAGCATCGGCCAGGCCTTCGGCGGGCGCATCATCCACGCCAAGCAGCTGATGCACGGCAAGACCTCGCCCATATTCCACAACAACACCAGCGTGTTCCGCGGCCTGCCCAGCCCGTTCACCGCCACGCGCTACCACTCGCTGGTGATCGAGCGCGAAAGCCTGCCCGACTGTCTGGAGATCACCGCATGGACAGACGACAACGAGATCATGGGCGTGCGCCACAAGACACTGGCAGTGGAAGGCGTGCAGTTCCATCCGGAATCCATCCTCACCGAGCACGGCCATGCAATGCTGAAGAATTTTCTTGAGGGGCGTTCCCAATGAACTACTCGCAAACCCTCACCCATCTGATCGAACGCCACGACCTGCCGTTCGCCGAGATGCGCGAGCTGATGCAGCGCATCATGAGCGGGCAGTTCACCACCGCGCAGATCGCGGCGGTGCTGACCGCGCTGCGCATGAAGGGCGAAACTGTGGAAGAAATCGCGGCGGCAGCGGAAGTGATGCGCGAACTTTCCAGCAAGGTTGGCGTAAGGAATACTGAACACCTGATAGACACCTGCGGCACCGGCGGCGACGGCGCGCAAACTTTCAACATTTCCACCGCCAGCGCGCTGGTCGCCGCAGCAGCCGGCGCGCGCGTTGCCAAGCATGGCGGGCGCTCGGTCTCCAGCACCTGCGGCAGCGCCGACGTGCTGGAAAAACTCGGCGTCAACGTAAACCTCACGCCGGAACAAGTCGCGCACTGCGTGGACAGCATCGGCGTCGGCTTCATGTTCGCGCCCAACCATCACAGTGCGATGAAATACGCCGCGCCGGTGCGGCGCGAACTCGGCGTGCGCACGCTGTTCAACATGCTGGGACCGCTCACCAATCCGGCGGGTGCCGCGAATCAGGTAATCGGAGTGTTCCGCAAAGACCTTACCGTCCAACTGGCGCAGGTGCTGCGGCAATTGGGCAGCCGCCGCGTTCTGGTGGTGCACGGCACGGATGGCATGGACGAAATATCCATCAGCACCTCCACCTTCATCGCCGAACTGAAAGATGGCAAGGTCAGCGAATACACGGTTCAGCCCGGGCAGTTCGGCCTGACGCCCGCACCGCTGAACGCGATCCAGGTCAGCAACGCGGACGAGGCGAAGGCCATGCTGCTCGCCGTGCTGGATAACCAGCCGGGCGCCGCGCACGATGTTGTGTGTCTCAATGCCGGAGCGGCGATCTATGTGGCAGGATTGGCAAATACCCTGCAAGAAGGTGTCTCAAAAGCCGATCAGGTGATTGCCAGCGGCGCGGCGAAAAACAAGCTGGAACAACTCATCGCGGTAAGCGATAGTTTCAAGGCTTGACCACCACCGGAATGACAGCTCGTTTCATGGTGTGATCATGCGTTAAGATCGCCGTTTTTGCGCATGCGGCAAAGGCAACATGACGTTCGAGACCACCCTTAAACCGGGTAACCACAGCTTTCCCGTGGAGGCAGACGAAACCATACTCGAAGCGGGGCTCAAGCATGGTTATGCCCTGCCATATGGTTGCCGCGATGGGGTGTGCAGTTCATGCAAGGGCCGCGTGCTGCAAGGTTCGGTGGATTACGGCAAGTTTCAGGGCAGCGCATTGAGCGAGGCGGAAAGGGGGGCGGGCATGGCCTTGCTCTGCTGTGCCAAACCCGGGTCCGATCTGGTCATCGAGTGCCGCGAACTGGATGCCGCCAAGGGCATTCCGCTGAAAACCATGCCGTGCCGCGTGCATAAGATGGAGAAACTCGCTGATGACGTGATGCTGCTCTACCTCAAGCTGCCTGCCAACAAGCGCCTGCAATTCCTTGCCGGACAATACATCAACATTCTGTTGAAGGAAGACAAGCCGCGCAGCTTCTCGCTGGGCAATGCACCGCACGACATGGCAAAAGCAGCACACTACGATTTCACCACCCTGCGCGGGTTGCCTGACGCGGCGTTTTTTTCGGATGCGTTTACCTTCACGCCGAAGGCTTAATATCTTTTCGAAAGACGCATTTCACCGCCGTCCTGCTCGACACTAAATCGTCTCAAGACGTTCATACCGATCAGGGGTTGGCTAAGGTTAGGCGCGATCATCGTGTCCACATTCCTGACCGTAAAGGCTCCGAACTTGAGTTCCCGGATAGTGCCCGTGCAAGCTGTGGTTGTGCCATTCCCGGTCTGCATTGTCACTATTTTCTGGCAACGAACTCCTGCGGAATTTGCTATAGCTTGCGGCAGCGTGACGAGTGTAGCGCCTGTGTCAATAACGAAGTTCAGGTATTGGTTGTTGATCGCCCCATCCACATAATAACCCCCGCGGCCCTGTCCGATGACAAGCGTGCCGCCAGCGGAAGAGGTTGTCCCGGCATCTTCTTCCTTCGGCCCGGATTTCGATGCCCAGGACGAAATTGATTGAACCTCCTTGGGACAAGGCGTCTCCTGGTAGAGCATGCCGCCCTCCGGGCTTTTGCATTTATAGACCACATCAGCCCATGCGGATGGGCCGGGCAGGATTGCGGCCGCAAACAATAGCGCAAACGTGTTACGCATGAACACCCCCTTGGGCAAGCACTATTTCAATTCCAGCCCCATCGCTTGCTGATAACACCTGAATGCCTTGTCCGGTTTCTGCAACTTCTCCGCCAGTTGCCCCAGCGCGGTGTAGGCCGCGCGGCTGGGAGATACGCTGATGCTGGCGTCCAGATAATTTTGCGTTTTGCCCCACAACTTCTGGTGCAAGCACAGTTTGCCGAGTGCGAGCAGCAACCCGGCATCGTTCTTGTGCTGATTGAGCCACTTCTCGGCTTGTTCGATTTGCTCCATCACATCACCGGATTGGCAGTCGCCGTATAGCGCGACCAGTTCGCTATCCCATTGCGCGTCCAGGCTGCCGGTCAGTATCTGCTGCGCATTGCGGCAGTCGCCCAGTTGCATGAAGGCGCGCGCGGCAGCGGCGGCGATTTTGCCGCGTTGTTTGAATTCTCCGGGGATGCTTTTCCACACGGCCAGCAGCGCTTTGGCATCCTGATCTTGCGCGCGGATTTTTCCCAGCCAGGCTTGCTGGCGCATCTGCGTGGCGACGGTGGCGTCTATCGCGTCGCGTTTCTCCAGTTGGTTGACGACATCCAGCACCGCATCCCAGTTGCCTGCCTGCTGCTGCGCCTTGAGTTCCAGATGCAGCGCACCGACATGGCCTTTCACTCCCGACTCGCGCAAAGCCTTCAGCGAGTCCAGCGCAGACCGCGGCTGGTGCTGGTCGAGATTGAATTTGGTGGTGGCCATCAGGCGCATGGTGGCTTCGCCTATGGTCTTGCCCTTGGCTGCGTCCAGATAAGTATCGCGCTTGTCGAATTCGCGCAGCTCATGCGCGGCACGCGCCGCGATGATGGGATTGATGCCGGAATTCTCGCCCAACTCCATCGCGTGCACCGCCGCTTTTTCCGCCGCCGCGTAGCGCCCTTCGAAAAACGCACCCAGCGCCTCCATCATCGCCGAGCGCCCCTTGGACTTGGCGCGTTCGGTGCGGAATTGGCGCACGTAAGCCGGCAGATTCAACACAGCAAACAGCACCCGCAGCATCAGATAACCGAGCACGAATAACACCAGCAGCGCCACCACAAACAGCGAGAGCGACATCTCGATACGGTAGGGCGGGTACACCAGCAGCATGTAGCCGGGATTGTGCGCGGCCAGCGTCAGCGTTACGGCCAGCGCGAACAGCCCCAGCAGCCAGAACAGGAATTTCATCGCGCCTGCTTTTCGCGAGGAGCCTCGCGTGAAACGCGGTAATTGCGCACGGCTTCCAGGCTGGCGCTGACGTCGGGCAGCTCGATGCTGATGCTGGACTCGCGCAGCTTCTGCAAGGTGGTGACGGCCAGCGCACCTTCTCTGGATTTGGCGTCGAAGTAGCGCGTTACCCATTCCTGCGCCGATTGCAGGTCATGCCTGAAGCTCGCTTCGTCGCGCGCCAGCAGCGCCATGCGTGCGGACAGCAGGCGCAGCTTCAGGTTCTCGCGCAGGAAAAATGTCTGCGTGGGCGAGAGCAGGGGCAACTCTTGCTTCTGCATGTTCTCGATGCGCACCAGGTGCATGGCTTCTTCCCAGATTTCATGCAGCAATTTCTGCCAGCCCGATCCTGCAGGTGCTGCAGGTGCGGCTGTAACCGTTTCCTGCGTAATGCGGATGTCCTGCGCCAGCGGCAGGGTATCCACCGTGGCGATGAGATTGTCGAGGCGCAGGTTGATGCCCGGCATATCCACATTGGGCAGAACGCGCAGCTTGTCCATGTCGCGGCTGATGGCCTTGCGCAAGCCGTTCAGGGGTGCTCGATTCATGCGTTTCAGGCGTTCATCGGCCTGCTGCATGGCAATCAACGCGGCTTTCACATTGGCGGAGAGCTGCAACTGCTGCCCTGCGATCAGCAGCACCTGCTCCACTTCGGCCAGTGCCGTTTCGTCACGGCTGCCGGACAGTTCCTGGTACAGCGACTCCAGCGCGGCGCGCTGGTTCTGCGCCTCGGCATAACGCGCTTCCAGCAGGCTTACCTTGGCGGCCAGCTCGCGCGTGGCCTCATGCCCTTGCGCAATCAGCATCTGGCTGGCTTTGTTGTTGCCTTCCATCTCGGCCAGGCGGCGCGCCAGCTCCTGCTGCATGCTGCCGATCTGGCGGTGCGCGTCGAACCATTGCCACAGGAACACTACCAGCACCACGGCCAGTGTCATCTGCATGATGCTCATGCGCGAAATGGCCGCTGCGATTGGGTTATGGCGCGGCGCGGATGGCTGTTGCTGCTCCGGAGAAGATATTTGTTCATTCATAATTTTTTGGTGATGAGTGACAGGTGATGGGTGATAAAACCCGGTTTCTGTCACTTATCACTTGTCACCCGTCACTTGCTGTTTGCCCATGCTACCAAACCTGACAACAAACCGTCATCCCCACCCGCGGTTGGTATCACATTGCGCCATCCCAAACGTTGCGCGGCTTCGGCGATGCGTGCGTGCGGCACGAACAGCGGCACGTTGGCAAGCCGCATCCTGCCTGGCTCATCGAGCATATCCCACAAATAACCGAGCGCCTCGCTGCTGGACACGGTAATGGCATGGGGATCGGCGGCAAGCAATGCACCGGCATCCTGCTGCGGCTTGGCGCGCCGGTAGCATTCGGCGTATTCCACCTTGGCACCGCGTGCCTTGAGGGTGTCGCCCAATAATTCACGCCCGCCATCGCCGCGAAAAATCACCACGCGCCAGCCTTTCACGTTCTGCAATTCGGGCAAGGCCAGCAACGCCTCGCTGTCGAACCTGTCCTGCGGCGCGATGATTTCCTGCACGCCCAGATCGCGCAACGCTTTGGCGCTGCCTTGTCCCACTGTGGCAATCTTTAACGTGGAACTCGCGCAGCGATTCGTTTGCTCCCTCTCCTTACGGGAGAGGGTTGGGGTGGCGGCCATGACACGGCGTTGCGAAGCATCCGGGGCGGGAATGGCCGCCTCACACCCGCTCCCGCAATCGGCTGGCTTCGCCAGTAACGTGTCGCGGGATGTGAGGGAAACGCCCGCTGCACGGATCGCCTCCATGCCGTAGCGCACCGCGTTGGGGCTGATGAAAATGGCGAGATCGAATTCGTGCAGGCGCGCGACAAGTTTGCGCAAGGGACTGGGGTCGGACACCGGGCTGATCTCCAGCAGCGGAAACAATATGGCGTTGCCGCCTGCCTGTCCGATGCGTTGCGCCAACTGCGCCGCCTGCTCACGCGGGCGGGTCACCACGATGTTTAGTCCAGCGAGAGGATGATCAGCCATTCAGTGCGGCAAGAATCTCACCCGCGCCCTGCGCCAGCAGATCACGGGCCACGGCATTGCCCAGCGCTTCTGGATCGCTCGCGCTGCCGGTGCGCTCAGCGCGCAGCAGGCGCGAACCGTTTGGCGTGGCGACGAAGCCGCGCATCCGCAGCTTGCCGCCCGTGGCTTCGGCGAAGCCGCCCAGCGGCACCTGGCAACTACCCTGCAGCGCGCGGCTCATGGCGCGTTCCGCCAGCACGCAGGCAGCGGTGTCGGCATGGTGCAGCGGTGCGAGCACACCAACCAGTTCGGCGCGGTCGGTACGGCATTCGATGCCCAGTGCACCCTGCCCCACGGCGGGCAGGCTGTCGTCGCTGGATATGATGCTG
>JACREC010000118.1 GCA_016218445.1 Nitrosomonadales bacterium | reverse complement strand
GGGCCAGGATATCAATCGAATTATGGACAGGCTAAATCATCGGCCCAGAAAAACGCTAAACTGGGAAACACCTTTCGAGGTCATGATGCAGGCTTGTTGTACGGGTGTTGCACTTGGTAGTTGAATCCGCGAACCAAAGACAACGAAGTTGCAGTGTAGGCTCACATGCGCAGCATGTTACGCCGAAACTAAAAGGCGCCCCAATCCAAATCAACTTCGCCGGTCTACCCCCGGCGGTGTTGATGTGTTTCCGGCCATTCATGGTTCGATACCTCACCACGAACGGCCTTAGCTGCGGGGCCACTCTCGCGCCCATCACCGGTCTACCCCCGACAACTCAAGCATCCGCGCCGCTTAAACCCACACCCGCCGTTCGTCCCTTTTCAGCAATCCGACAAGCGTGCTTGACCGGCTGTCTTTCCCTGCATAGGATGCTCACACACTTTCACGCGCGATGTTTTTGCGGAAGGTTATCAACACATCTGAAAAGGCAAACCTGCCGAAAGGCAGGGACGCAAAGTTACCGGTCTAAGGAACCCGCAAGGGTTCTATGACAGCGGAATGCCAGAAGAATCGCGCCCCTTTCTTCGCGGTTTCCAGAGCATCCCTTCGTTATCTTTGCCGTCCCGATGGCAGCGCGCCGCGTAATTACGGGAGGCGACATGCAAATATCGGCAAAACGCAACGAAATGGCGCTGCTGTCCATCATTTCATTGATAAGTCTCGTCGCGAATCTGCCGACAGGCTCTCTGAGCAACTTTGTTGATCAGCGCATGCTGCTGGCCACCCTGGGCACCGCCGTCGTCATCTCTCTGTTCCACTATCTCCAATTGCTGCTGTCAACGGTGATGCTCGTTTCGTCCGTCGGCGCCAGCCTGCCGCCGGGGCTGGCTTCCGCCATAGGCATCTGTCCTCCTGCATTGACCGCCGCGCTGGCGATCATTGTTTCTGTTGCGTTGCTGAACCGGGCCTTCAAACTGCTGCCGACAGGCATCGCTCCCAAAAATAACACGCGGATAGATACCGAAGAATCCCGCCTATCCTTGCTGGCAGCGATAGCCAAGGGAGACCAAGCTACCTTGCTCCGGTTGTTGGCGGCAAATGTGGAAATCAATTTCGTCCGGGATGACACGGCGCCGATACTCCTCGCCGCAGAGAAGGGTTATTCCGACATTACTCAGATACTGATCCAGCACGGTGTCAATTTCCGCATTCGAAACGAGGCGGGGCTGATACCCATCGAAATTGCCCTGTCAAAAAAATTTATCCGCACAGCGGAGATTCTCTATCTTGCGGAAAAGGAATGCCCGGAGAAGCCGGGGCAGATTGCCACCGGACCATAAAATTCCTGAGATCGTTTTCAGGTCGAATCCCCACTTGAACTCTACTGCCCCGCCACCATCATGTTCTCAACCAGAATCGAACCGCACTGTCTTGAGCCCTGCACCAGCACGTCATTCCCCACTGCCGCGATGTGACGGTACATGTCTTTCAAATTTCCGGCGATGGTGATCTCTTCCACCGGATATTGTATTTCGCCGTGCTCCACCCAGAAGCCCGCCGCACCGCGCGAATAATCGCCGGTGACGTGGTTGACGCCCTGGCCTAACAGTTCAGTAACCAGTAAACCGCGCCCCATTTTTTTCAGCAGGCCGTCGAAGTCCAGCTTGCCCGGCTGCACGATCAGGTTATGGTTGCCGCCCGCGTTGCCGGTGGTCTTCATGCCGAGCTTGCGCGCGGAGTAACTGCCGAGAAAATAGCCTTGCAGCACGCCGTTCTCGACGATGGCGCGGCGCTGCGTCTTCACGCCTTCATCGTCGAACGCGCTGCTGGCCAGACCGCGCGGAATGTCCGGTATGTCGTCGATGCGGATGTTCTTCGAGAACACCTGCTTGCCGAGCTGGTCGAGCAGAAATGACGACTTGCGGTACAGGCTGCCGCCGCTCACCGCGCCGACGAAATGTCCGAGCAGGCTGGCTGCAATGGGGGCCTCGAACAGCACCGGTACCTGCATGGTGCCAAGCTTGCGCGCCTTGAGCCGCCGCACCGCGCGGTCCGCCGCGATGCGCCCGACCTCCTCCACCTTCAGCATGTCGCTCGCCTCGCGCGCCTCGGTGTACCAGTAATCGCGCTGCATGGCGCCGCCTGTTCCGGCAATCACGGAGCAACTGACGCTGTGGCGCGAGGTGGGAAAGCCGCCGATGAACCCCAGGCTGTTGGCGAACACGAATTGCGACTCATGCACGCTGACCGAGGCGCCTTCCGAATTCCTGATGCGCCTGTCGCACGCGAACGCGGCCTGTTCGCACTCCCTGGCCAGCCCGATGGCCTGCTCCACATCCAGCAGCCAGGGATGGTACAGGTCGAGATCGGGAAATTCGGTGGCGAGCAATTCCCGCTCCGGCAGCCCGGCGCAGTTGTCGCTGGCGGTGTAGCGCGCGATGCTCAGGGCGGCATCCACGGTATCGCGCATCGCCTGCGGCGAGAAATCGGAAGTGTTGGCATTGCCGCGCCGCTGACCGAGGTACACGCTGACGCCGATGCCCTTGTCGCGGTTGTATTCGATGGTTTCGACTGCGCCCTGGCGCACCGTGACGGCTTGCCCGAAGCCGTCCGACACTTCCGCCGCGCAGGCGGTTGCGCCCTGCTGTTCGGCATACCGGAGCATGTCGCGCGCAAGCTGGCGCAGGGTGTCGGCGGAGTGCGAAAACCTGTCCTGAGCGTGGTCGAAGGGCCTGCCCTGAGTGTGGGCTAATGGGTGTGGCGCAGGCGAAGAAATCGAGTTCATAGTCTGGAAATTCAGCAAACCGGTTTGTTGGAAGGCGCTATCATAACAACATCCATTTATTATTTCGTTACCATGCACCACGAAGACCATGAAGATGAATTGGATTTGCCGCCCAGCAAAACCAAAATCAAGCAGCAAATGCACGATTTGCAGGACATCGGCGAACAACTGGTAGAACTCGGCAACGACAGGCTGAAGCAACTGGATTTGCCGGAACGCCTGTACGACGCCATCCGCGAGTTGAAGCGCATCAACAAGTTCGGCGCGCAACGGCGGCAGATGCAGTTTATCGGCAGGTTGATGCGCGAGGTGGATACCGCGCCCATTATCGCCAAGCTGGAAGTATGGGGCGGCAGCTCGCGCCAGCACATCGCGTACCTGCACCAAATGGAACGCTGGCGCGACCGCCTGCTGGAAAACGATGCGGCGCTCACCGAGCTGCTCGCCGCGCATCCCGAAGTTGACGCACAGCGGCTGCGCGCGTTGATCCGCAACGTGCACAAGGAAAAAGAACTCGACAAACCGCCCAGGAGTTACCGCGAGATTTTTCAGGTGCTGCGCGAAATGCTGCCGGAACAGGCTTCCACACAAGTGGATAAACATGAGTAACGTCCTGCCCCACATCACCCTGGAAACCGGAAAATCCCCGCAGCACAGCATTATCTGGCTGCATGGCCTGGGTGCGGACGGCGAGGACTTCGTTCCCATCGCGGAAGAGATGAACCTGCCGCTGGCGGTGCGCTATATTTTCCCGCATGCGCCGATGCAGCCCGTCACCATCAACGGCGGTTATGTGATGCGCGCGTGGTACGACATCGTTGCCTCAGGCATTGACGCGGAACAGGATGAAATGGGCATCCGCGTCGCGCAGGCAGAACTTGAAAAGTTGATTGCGCAGGAGAAACAGCGCGGCATTGCGACTGAAAATATTTACCTCGCCGGCTTCTCGCAAGGCGGTGCCGTCGCGCTGCAAACCGGCCTGCGCCATGCGGAAAGGCTGGGCGGCATACTCGCGCTTTCCACCTATCTGCCACTGGTTGAAACATTTGCGGATGAGGCCAGTGAATGTGCAAAAGACACGCCCATTTTCATGGCGCACGGGCGCAGCGACCCGGTCATTCCCTATGCTCTAGGAAAAATCTCTGCGGAAAAATTAACTGGACTGGGTTATCCGCTGGAGTGGCATGAATACGCCATGCCGCATTCGGTGTGCATGGAAGAGGTGGGCGACATTGCGCTCTGGCTCACGCGCCGCTTGAACAAAAGCCATCTCAAAAATTACTGCGCTTGACATCTTGAGCTCGCGCGGTACTCGGAATCCTCATGTACTACCGCGTACACTCCGGTTCCTGCGTTCCGGACTCGCTCAACCTGTCTGCGCTCGCGACATTTTTGAGATGGCTTTTAATAGGCCGCGTCCGAACTGGTGTCCTCTTCGATCCTGCGGTAGCGCGCCAAGTCATAGTCTGCGCCCTTCCCCACCAGTTCCAGCGGCATCAGCAAGTAGTTCTTGCCGGCCAGCCGCACGTGCAGGCTGCGGCTGCTGGAAAAAGTATCGGGGCTCATCAGGAGCCTGGCCTCGCCCGAATCGTCACCGGGGCTGTTCAGCCACAGGGCGGGCTGTTCCTCGCCAGCGCTGTGCTCGCGCAACCCCACCGCCGTCATCTGGTTGGCGAGTATCTCCACCCCTACATGCAAATTGTTCTGCTGGTCGCGTCTCAGGCGGCGCACGATGCCCACGCCCCAATGATCAATATTTTCCGGTTTGATACCGACCAGCAAACCGATCGCTATTCCATCCACGCGCGACGCGGGCAAAACGCAGCGGAAACCCCCGGTGCTGATGTCCTCCACTTCCCATGTCATGCTGCTGCCATCGCCAAAATTCAGGCCGATATCGGTTTGCTCCATTACCTTGGAAAACCCGTTCGCCACGTTCAGGTTCACCTTGATGTTGTGCCGCACATTGCGCCGCACCGGCGGCGGGGGTGCCCAGCACACGGACAGATGGCGCACTACCTCGCGCACTGCATCCGCCTCGTAGGTGCCGCCAAGATTGATTGCCTCCGGCACGATGTTCTTTTCCAGCGTCTTGAGCAGCGCTTCGACGTGCGGCTGGATGTTATTCATACCAAGAAAGCGCAGACTGGGCTGTAACGTATTTTCCGCCTTCACCCGCATCGGCGGCGCGTGTTGCAGCAAATCAAAGCCGAACAGGCTGTCCGGACCATACTGTGCGCTCACGGTAAAATTCTTGCACAGGTGCGCCGCCAACCGCTCGGCCAGGTGTGTGTGGATGCGGCTGAGCGTGCCGGCGCAGGATGCGTACCACACCAGCACACCGGCAAACTCGCAACGCACCGTGGTACTCGCGCTCAATCCGGCATAGAGTGAAACCTGTTCATCCAGATACTGTTGTGTTTCGGCATGCGCGTAAAATTCGGCCAGATATCCCCATATTGCCGGGTCAGCCAGCGCATAACGCGCCGCCGCACATTTCAGCCTGCCTGCCACGGCACAAATGCCGCGCGCCGCAACGAGCGGCAGCACCGGCTTGATTGCGGAACCACCCTTGTCACCGTTGCGGTAACGCGTCAGCACGTTAAAGTAAGCTTGCGCGACTTGCCCAAAAAATTCATTCAGCGCCATCCACAGGCGATTTTCCTGGAATGTTGACAGGGTGTTGGCCGCAAAATATTCGCGCATCAGCTTGCGCTCAAACGGGCGTGCGGTTTCATCGAGCAGGCGCAACACCGCAAGCTGGTGATCCAGGCGGAACTCCGCTTGTTCGCGCACGGACTCGACCCATGTAGTCAACTCCTGCAATGTTTTCAGCGCATCACTCTTCGGCAGGTCTTCCAGCAGCGCCTGCGCCGACTTGAGATCCGCCATCGGATGATCCGATTTCTTGCCAAACAATCCCAACATATCCCATCCTTCTGCCGCTAAGCTTATTATTCATAATACTTAGTCAATATAATCCACTTGGCCATATATGAAAAGACCTGTAAGTTTGGCTTTCCCGGGAAAATTCTCTTGATCACTTTATTGCATGGCGACACTCCTTTCCCGCCTGTGGAACAGGCACTGCGCACACCCAACGGCCTGCTGGCGGCGGGCGGTGAGCTGACCCCGGCACGCCTGCTGGACGCCTACCGCCACGGCATTTTCCCCTGGTTCAACGCCGGCGACCCCATCCTGTGGTGGAGCCCCGATCCGCGCATGGTGCTGTTTCCGGGGGAATTCAAGGTTTCCCGTTCGTTGCGCAAGACGTTGCGCAAAAAGACCTATGAAATCCGCACCGATACTGCCTTCGGGCAGGTGATGCGCGCCTGCGCCGCGCCGCGAGTTGGGCAGGCAGGTACATGGATACACGAGGACATGATCGCCGCCTATACCGAATTGCACCGCATGGGCGTGGCTCATTCGGTGGAAGTTTGGATGCCCAAAACATTATTCCGGCTTCAAGTCGAAGGCGAGACAAGGCGACAACGAGCGAACGACATGGACAGTGCAAGTGCCGTTCCAACACGGTGTGGGCGCAGCCCTTCGGTGCGGGAGGAACGGCCTAGCAACGGCTCCCGCAATCGGCTGGCAGAGGCCCTCACCCTAACCCTCTCCCGGAGGGAGAGGGGACGATCGCCCTTTCCCCCTCCGGGGGAAAGTTGGATAGAGGGTTGGCCAGTAACGTGTCGCCGTTGCACGGCCATAAGTGAGCGAGGCAGCCAACACAGTATCGCCGATGAATTGAAGTTGGAATTGGTGGGCGGTTTGTACGGCATCAGCATCGGGCGCATGTTCTACGGCGAATCCATGTTCAGCCGCAGCCCCGATGCATCCAAGGTTGCGCTCGCCCATCTCGCCGCGCAGCTGCGCCGCTGGAACTTCGGCATGATAGATTGCCAGATGAACACGCCGCACCTTGCCTCGCTCGGCGCACGCGAAATTCCGCGCGCGGAATTCATCCAACGCCTGCAAGAATTGATACACTACACGGACGTCACTTCGCCTTGGTGCTTCGACGAACATGAACTTATTGCATGACATCCCGCTGTCGGCGCTGCAGCTCTATCTCACCGCCCCCTATCCGTGCAGTTATCTGCCTGATCAGCTGGCACGCTCGCAGGTCGCCACGCCCAGCTTCCTGATTACCACACCGGTGTATTCCGATATGGTACGGCGCGGCTTCCGCCGCAGCGGGACGTTCACCTACCGGCCACGTTGCGACACCTGCCGCGCCTGCGTGCCGGTGCGTGTCGAGGTGGCCCCGTTCGCTCCCAGCCGCGCACAGCGCCGCGCTGCCAAACGCCACCAGGGCCTGGAGGCATCGCTGCATGCGCTGAAAGACAGCGAAGAACATTTTGCCCTGTACCAGCGCTACCAGATAGCACGCCACCGCGACGATGGCATGGAAAGCGACAGCCATGAGCAATACCGCAACTTTCTGCTGCACAGCCACGTGGATTCCATGCTGGTGGAGTTCCGCGAAAACGGTATGCTGCGCATGGTGAGCATCATTGACATTCTCGAAGACGGGCTGTCCTCGGTCTATACGTTTTATGATCCGGATGTGGCGCAAGCCAGCTTTGGCACCTACAACATCCTGTGGCAGGTCGAGCTATGCCGCAAACTGGAGCTGGATTATCTCTACCTTGGTTACTGGATCAGGGAGAGCGCCAAGATGGCTTACAAAGCCAACTTCCGCCCGCTGCAGGGGCTCATCCAGGGCGATTGGCAAACACTGTCCATCCCGGATGCACCCAAAAATAGCGATTAGCTTTTCTCCCCTCTAATGTGCCAGTTCATTATCCGCCCCCTGCTTTTTTCCCTCGACCCGGAAACCGCCCATCGCGTCACGCTGGATGCCCTGCAAGCCGCCCACCGGCTTGGCCTGACGCCGCTGTTTGCGAGGCGCCCGGCGGACAACCCGCGCACGGTGATGGGACTGGCTTTCCCCAATCCGGTCGGCCTGGCCGCCGGGCTGGACAAGAACGGCGCCTACATTGATGCGCTCGCCGGCCTGGGCTTCGGCTTCATCGAGATCGGCACCGTCACGCCGCGCCCGCAGCCCGGCAACCCCAAGCCGCGCCTGTTTCGCCTGCGGCAGGCAAACGCCATCATCAACCGCATGGGATTCAATAACGACGGCGTGGATGCCCTCATCGCCAACGTGCAGCGCGCCGCTTATCGCGGCATCCTCGGTATAAACATCGGCAAGAACGCCGACACGCCGATTGAAAACGCGGCGGATGATTACCTGATTGGCCTGCGCAAGGTGTATGCGCACGCCAGCTACGTCACCGTCAACATCTCCTCGCCCAACACCAAAAATCTGCGCCAGCTGCAGGACCAGGACGCGCTGAACAATCTGCTGGCACAACTCAAGGCCGAACAACAAAAGCTCGCCGACACGCACGGCAAATACGTGCCCATCGCCCTGAAAATCGCGCCGGATATGGAAGGCGAGCAGATCGCGCAAATCGCGCGCCTGCTGATGCAGCATCGCATCGACGGCGTGATCGCCACCAACACCACGCTGTCGCGCGAGGGCGTGGAAAACCTGCCGCATGGCACGGAAACCGGCGGCCTGAGCGGCGCGCCGGTGCGCGAAAAATCCACCGCCGTGATCCGCGCCCTGCATCAACATTTGCAGGGCGCGCTGCCCATCATCGGCGTGGGCGGCATCCTGAGCGGCGCGGATGCCGCCGAAAAAATCAACGCCGGCGCAGCGCTGGTGCAGATATACAGCGGCCTGATTTACCGCGGCGTAGCGTTGGTCGGCGAATGCTGTGCTGCCATAACTGGCAACCTCAAGCAACGAGCGCAGCCTTGAGATTGCACTCGGCATGACTCAGGCGTAGAGTGCCGCTCCATTCTTCCGCAGAGATGATTGGCAAGATGAGCAGTACGCAAACGAAACAAAAGTTGCCCACCCTCGTGCTTGGCGCAATTGGCGTGGTGTACGGCGATATCGGCACCAGCCCGCTGTATGCCCTGAAGGAAACCTTCGCCGGACACCACCCGCTGCCCGTGGTGGAAACCAATATCCTCGGCGTGCTGTCCGTGATGTTCTGGACCATCATGCTGCTGGTGTCGCTCAAATATGTCGTCATCATCATGCGCGCGGACAACCATGGCGAAGGCGGATCGCTGGCCCTGCTGGCCCTGGTGAATGAACTGACTGCGCAACACCCAAAAATAAAGTGGTTCGTCACCGCACTCGGTGTGTTTGCCGCCGCGCTGTTTTATGGCGACGGCATGATCACTCCGGCGATCTCGGTGCTGTCGGCAGTCGAGGGGCTGGGTGTGGTTTCGCACCAGCTCAACAGCTACATACTGCCCATCACCGTTATTATTTTGACCGGATTATTTTTTATCCAGAAACACGGTACCGGTGCAGTAGGTGCAGCTTTCGGCCCGATCATGATTTTCTGGTTTTGTTGCCTGGCGGTATTTGGCGCCATCTCCATCGCGCAAAGTCCGCAAGTGTTATTAGCACTGAATCCTGTTTATGCGGTCCGCTTTTTAACTGCTGACCCGTGGATAGCATTCCTGGCGCTCGGTGCCATCGTTCTTGCCATAACCGGCGGGGAAGCCCTGTATGCCGACATGGGACACTTTGGCAAATATCCGATTCGCTTCGCGTGGTTCTCTTTCGTGCTGCCCGCGCTGGTGCTGAATTATTTCGGCCAGGGCGCGTTGCTGCTGCAGCATCCGCAAGCCATCGAAAATCCGTTTTACCTGCTCGCTCCCGCCTGGGCACTGGTGCCGATGGTACTGCTGGCGACCGCGGCAACGGTCATTGCCTCGCAAGCGGTCATATCCGGCGCCTTCTCGATAGCCAATCAATCCGTGCAGATGGGCTTCCTGCCACGCATGGAAATCAGGCAAACATCCGATCTGGCACAAGGCCAGATTTACGTGCCCTTTACCAACTGGACGCTGTACCTGGCGGTGGTTTTCTTGGTTTTTGCCTTCCAAAGTTCCAGCAACCTGGCAGCGGCTTATGGCATCGCCGTCACCGGCACCATGATGATAACCACCATACTGATGGCCTTCGTCATTGTGATGCTATGGCGTTGGCCATTGGTTATCGCCATACCTTTAATTGCCGTTCTGTTGATCGTGGACATGACCTACTTTGCCGCCAACGCCATCAAGATTCCGCAAGGCGGCTGGTTTCCTATTGGCATTGCAGCCTTGTCTTTCACCGTGCTGACGACCTGGAAACGGGGAAGGGAGCTGCTGTTCGCCGAGATTGCGCGGCTGTTAGTCCCCATGCAGGCAATCATTGACGGCATAGATGACATGCCGAGGGTAGGCGGCACAGCGGTATTCCTGACCCCCACGAGCGAGGGCGCCCCGTCGGCCATGCTGCATAACCTCAAACACAATCACGTGCTGCACGAACGCAACATACTGCTGACCGTAGTGGTCGAGGACAAGCCTTATGTCACAAAGGGTAACCGGCTCCTGGTCAAGGATCTGGGCAAGAACTTTTATTGGGTAAGGGTTTTTTACGGCTTCATGGAAACACCTGATATTCCGGCTGCCCTGGAGCTGTGCGCTTCACGCGGGTTGCCCTTCGACATGATGTCCACCTCGTTCTTCATTTCCCGCGCGCTGATCGTTTCCAGCCCCAATCCCGGCATGGCCAAATGGCGCGAGCGATTGTTTCTGGCGTTATCCAGAAACGCCATGAACGCGGCAGACTTCTTCAAGATTCCGGCTAACCGTGTCATTGAAATGGGAACGAAAATCGAAATTTGATTTCGGGAATATTTATAGGAACCCGCTCCTACGAGGAAACGCTTCCCATTTTTGGCTCCGGCTCGTCCAGCTCAGGAATATCCCTATACCCGCGCATGGTTGAAGCAGCATGGCAAACAGGGGATAATCCGCGCCATCACATAGGCGGCAAGGCATGACCAATTACCTATTCATCCTGATCGGCACGGTGCTCGTCAACAACATCGTGATGGTAAAGATCCTCGGGTTGTGCCCGTTCATGGGGGTTTCCAAAAAACTGGAGGCCGCCATCAGCATGGGCGCCGCCACCACCTTCGTGCTGACGCTGGCTTCCGGCGCCAGCTACCTCATCCACCAATACCTGCTCGGCCCCGAGCTGGAATACCTCACCACGCTGTCGTTCATCGTGGTCATCGCGGGCATCGTGCAGTTCACCGAGATGGTGGTGCAAAGAACCAGCCCGGCGCTGTATCAGGTGCTGGGCATTTACCTGCCGCTGATTACCACCAACTGCGCGGTGCTCGGCATCCCGCTGCTCAACGTGCAGGCAAAACACAATTTCATGGAATCGCTGATCTTCGGCTTCGGCGGCGCGCTCGGTTTCACACTGGTCATGGTGCTGTTCGCGGGCAACCGCGAACGGCTGGAAGGCGCGGATGTGCCGGGCATCTTCAAGGGCTCGGCCATCGCCATGGTCACGGGCGGACTGATGAGTCTTTCGTTCATGGGGTTCTCGGGGCTGGTCAAATAATGGGAACCTCTAAAAATTCAAATCCCGTCAGTCCGGCGAAGGCCGGAATCCAGTGGTTTTATCTAACATGCCTTTTGGACTTGCCCCCGCGTTGCGGGGAAGTTTTTTTATTAGGCCGGATTCCGGCAGCCCTCTCCTCAATCCTCTCCCGCCTGCGGGAGAGGAGACAATCGCTCCTTCTCCCTCTGGGAGAAGGTTGGGATGAGGGATGGCCGGAATGACAAATTTTTAGAGGTACCCAAATGCCTCTGTGCTTCACCGCCCCTCTGGAAAAATTGCCGTGCTGACCGCATTGATTGTGATGTCCGGCATCGCTCTCGTGCTTGGCGCGGTGCTGGGTTTCTCCGCGATCAAGTTCAAGGTCGAAGGCAATCCGCTGGTTGATAAAATTGATGCCATCCTGCCGCAGATACAGTGCGGCCAGTGCGGCTACCCCGGCTGCAGGCCTTATGCCGAGGCGATTGCCGCCGGGGAGGCGGACATCAACCGCTGCCCGCCGGGCGGCGAGGAAGGCATCCGCAAGCTGGCGGACCTGCTTGGCGTGGAGTTCAAACCCTTCGGTGGCGGCACTGTCCAGAAGCCGAAAGCTGTCGCCTTCATTGACGAGAACCTCTGCATCGGCTGCACACTGTGCACCCAGGCCTGCCCGGTGGATGCCATCGCCGGAGCGGCGAAGCAGATGCACACCATCATTGCACCGGTGTGCACCGGCTGCGAGTTGTGCGTCGCGCCTTGCCCGGTGAATTGCATCAGCATGGTGGTAATCGAGGAAAAAATCACCACCTGGAAGTGGAAATATCCCGTTTACGCACTGGCGCCGGTGCGCCGAAGTGCTTTTGGCCGGGCACCCGAATGAGAACGCTCTACCAGTTTCATGGCGGGGTGCACCCGCCCACCAACAAAACACAGTCCACGCGCACGCCGATTGCGCCCGCGCCGCTGCCCGGCAAGCTGGTGATCCCGTTTCACCAGCACGTCGGCAACATGGCCAGGCCGCTGGTAAAAGCCGGGAACCGCGTGCTGAAAGGGCAACTGATCGGCATGCCGGAGGACGGCGTTTCCAGTGCGGTGCATGCCTCCACCTCCGGCACCATTTCCGCCATAGGCATGGCAGTCGTCGCGCACGCCTCCGGCCTGCCGGACTTGTGCGCCACCCTTATTCCGGATGGCCAAGAAGAATGGGTAACGCATGAAGGGATGGCTTACCGCACCGCCGCAGGTGCAGATGTGCGCCTCGCGTTGCGCCTGGCCGGCGTGGTTGGCCTGGGTGGCGCGGTATTCCCCAGTGACCTGAAACTGCGCAGCGGCAAACACAAAATCAAATCGCTGGTGCTGAACGGCGCAGAATGTGAACCCTACATCACCTGCGATGACATGCTGATGCGCGAGCGCGCTGCGGAAATCATACGCGGCGCAGAGATCATGCGCTTCATGCTGGATGCCGAAGAAGTATTGATCGGCATCGAGGACAACAAGCCGGAAGCGATTGCCGCGATGCAACTGGCTGCCGCTGCCAGCGATGACAAAATGGAAGTCATCGTTGTGCCTACCATTTACCCGAGTGGCGGCGCCAAGCAACTGATGCGCATACTCACCGGCATAGAAATCGCAGCCGGAGTGCGTTCCACAGAAAAAGGCATGCAGTGCTTCAATGTCGCCACCGCGCTGAGCATTTACCGCGCGCTCCAGTTCGGCGAACCCCTGCTGTCGCGCATCGTGACAGTGACCGGTAACGTCCGGAATGCACAGAATTTTGAAGTGCTGATCGGCGCGCCGGTGAACGAACTGGTTGCGCTGGCAGACCCTCTGCCCGACACCAATCTCTACATCATGGGCGGGCCGATGATGGGCGTTCCCTTGCCTTCGGCGCAGGTCTCGGTGGTGAAAGCCACCAACTGCATCATCGCCGCCTCAGACAAGCTGTTCCCGCCCCCGCCGCCTGCCCTGCCCTGCATCCGCTGCACGCGCTGCGCCGAAGCCTGCCCGGCAGACCTGCAACCGCAGGAGTTGTTCTGGTTTGCCCAGTCCAAAAATTTCGGCAAGGCGCAGGAATACAGCCTGTTCGACTGCATCGAGTGCGGGGCATGCAGTTATGTCTGCCCCAGCCACATCCCGCTGGTGCAGTATTACCGTTTCGCCAAGAGCGAAATCCGGGCGCTCGAACACGAGCAAGCCGCAGCCGACCTGGCGCGCGAACGCTATGAATTCCGCCAGTCGCGCATCGAGCGCGACAAACAGGAGAAGGCCGAGAAACTGGCGCAGAAGGAGATGACCGCGCTGGCTGCCAGGCAGTCAGCCGCCACGCCGGAAGCAGCAGCGGACAACAGCGCGCAGTTGCGCATTCAGGCCGCCGTCGAACATGCCAGGGAACAGGCCGCGGCAGCCAGGCCGAAAAACATTGATACCCTGACGCCCCGGCAACAGGCTGAAATTGCCGAGATCGAAGCGCGCCGCGCCAAGGCCCGCGAAATGGCGCACCCTGATGCCGGGCAGCCCAAGGAATAACCCCATGTTGTTATCCACGTTCATCAGCAAACCCGACAGCGTATCCGCGATCATGCTCAAGGTATTGCTCGCGCTGCTGCCCGGCATTGCGCTGTACGTCTGGTATTACGGCCCGGCGATCCTGGTCTCGATCACGCTGGCAAGCATCACCGCGCTGGCGACCGAAGCCGCCATGCTCAAGCTGCGCGACCGCCCGGTCAAGCCGTTCCTCAGCGACAACAGCGCATTGCTCACCGCTTGGCTGCTGGCGCTATCCATTCCCCCGCTGGCGCCTTGGTGGCTGGTGGTGGTCGGCACCGCGTTCGCCATCAGTGTCGCCAAGCACCTGTACGGCGGGCTGGGCAACAATCCGTTCAATCCGGCGATGATCGGCTATGCGGTGCTGATTATTTCCTTCCCGTCGCACATGACGCACTGGCTGTCGCCGCACGGCTTGGGCCAGGTCGAGTTGAGTTTCGCCGACCAGTTGGCTTATATTTTTGGCGGGCATCTGCCATCCGGTATAAAGCTGGATGCCGTCACCACGGCCACGCCGCTGGATACGCTGAAGACCCAGTTGCAGCTTGACCGCCCGGTGAAAGAGATTCTGGGGATGCCGATCTACGGCGCGCTGGCGGGCAAGGGCAGCGAAATGGTGGCGCTCGGTTACATCCTCGGCGGCGCTTATCTGCTGTTCAAGCGCATCATCACGTGGCACATCCCGGCGGCCTTCCTCGGCACGCTGTTGGTCACGGCGGGCATTTTTCATCTGATTGACCCGGGCCATTACGCCGCCCCGCTGTTCCACCTGACGGCAGGTGCGGCCATGCTGGGCGCATTCTTCATCCTGACCGACCCGATATCCGGACCAACCACCCCCAAGGGCAAGCTGATCTTCGCCGCAGGCGCGGGTTTCCTTACCTACGTCATCCGCGTGTTCGGCGGTTTCCCGGACGGCGTGGCATTCGCCACGCTGTTGATGAACATCTGCGTGCCGCTGATTGATGCCTATACCCAGCCCCCGGTATTCGGGAAAAAAGACGGGGGCGCAAAGTGAGTGCGACGCCCATCAAAGCCTCGCTGCAAGCTGCGCTCAACCTGCTGGCCTTCGCCGTGATCGGCACCGCCGTGTTGACCTTCACTTTCAACCTGACCCGCGACCGGATCATCAAAAGCGTGGAAGCGGAAAAGCTCAAGCTGATTATGCAAATCGTGCCGCCTGCACTGTTCGATAACGACATCATCAAGGACA
Source organism: Nitrosomonadales bacterium (assembly GCA_016218445.1). Lineage (GTDB taxonomy): Bacteria > Pseudomonadota > Gammaproteobacteria > Burkholderiales > Gallionellaceae > CAITJF01. The sequence goes on along the minus strand of JACREC010000118.1, from coordinate 4,445 downwards.
CGCTCAGCATTCCGCGCAGCGAACAACTCGGCACCGATGATGCCACTGTCGCCTACCGTGGACGCCTGCAAGGCAAGCCGTCGGTAGCGGTGCTGGAAGCCATTGCGCCGGACGGCTACAGCGGCAAGATCAATCTGATCGTGGCCATCCGCGAGGATGCCACGCTGGCCGGCGTGCGCGTGGTGCGGCACAAGGAAACGCCGGGACTGGGCGACTACATTGAGTTCGCCAAGAACCGCTGGATCAGCCTGTTTGACGGGGCATCGCATGCACGCTATAAAGAAGGCGACTGGAAAGTAAAAAAGGACGGCGGCCAATTCGACTACATGGCAGGCGCGACCATCACACCGCGCGCCATGGTCAAGGCCGTGCACAAGGCACTGCACTATTACGAAGAGAACCGCGACCAGCTTTTCGCGGCTGTCGCACAAGGAAATATTAAATAGCACCAGATGACATTCACTCCCCTCTCCCCTCGCGGGAGAGGGGCTGGGGAAGAGGGGGAAATCAACGTGCACACCCTCTCCCTAACCCTCCCCCGTCAAGGGGGAGGGGATAAAAAGGGTAATAAATGACCATCAAACAGTTCAAGGAAATCCTGCACAACGGCGTCTGGAAGCAGAACGCCGGCGTGGTGCAATTGCTCGGCCTGTGCCCGCTGCTGGCGGTGAGCAACTCGGCGGTGAACGGCATCAGCCTGGGGCTGGCAACCGCCTTCGTGATGGCGATGAGCGGCGCGGCCATCTCACCCATCCGCAGCTATGTGCCTAACGAAATCCGCATCCCGGTATTCATCCTCATCATCGCGGTGCTGGTCACCGTGGTGCAATACGCCATGAATGCCTACATGTACGGCCTGTATGTGGTGCTGGGCATTTTCATCCCGCTAATCGTCACCAATTGCATCGTGCTGGCGCGCGTCGAAGCGTTTGCCTCCAAGAGCCCCGTGCTGCCTTCCGCGCTGGACGGTTTCGCCATGGGGATGGGGCTGACTGCCGTGCTCGCCGTGCTGGGTGGAATGCGCGAAATCATCGGGCGCGGCACCCTGCTCTCCGGCCTCGACCTCGCGCTGGGCGATGCAGCCAAAGGCTGGGTCATCCACGTCATTCCCGATTACCAGGGCTTCCTGCTCGCCATCCTGCCGCCCGGCGCGTTCATCGGCCTGGCGCTGCTCATCGCGGGCAAGAACTGGCTCAAGCTGCGCGAGGAACGCAAGGCGCGCGGCAACAGCGCCACCGTTGCGCCAGTGGAGGGTGGGTGTGCGGTTACACATGGCGGTAATTAGCTCGCGTAGGGTGCAATAACCACAGGTAACTTGATTTTCTATTAACTTAGAGGAAAAAGTAATGGATGTAAGAGACAGCAATGGCACCGTGCTCAGCGCAGGCGACTCGGTGACGATCATCAAGGATTTGAAGGTGAAAGGCTCATCCGTTACATTGAAGAGAGGGACGGTGATCAAGAACATCCGCCTCGGCGAAGGCGATGAAGCAGTCGAGGGCAATTCCGACAAGGTCAAAGGTCTGCGGTTAAACCCCGCCTTTTTGAAAAAGGTTTAAACCCGAAGCTTGCGTTCAGCCAGCGTAGCCCGGAAGTAGCAACGCGAATTCCGGGGTAATCCCGCCCCCGCATTTCGCTATGCGCCATGCGGGCTACAAACCCGGAAAGTGCATCGCAAATTCCTGAATGATCCCGCCAACAAATATTCCATGAACCCCGCCAAACGCCGCGAAATTTTCACGCGCTTCCGCACCGCCAAGCCGCATCCAAAAACCGAGCTGGAATACCGCACGCCGTTTGAATTATTGGTAGCGGTCATCCTCTCCGCACAAGCCACCGATGTCAGCGTGAACGCCACCACAAGGCTGCTGTTCCGGGTTGCCAACACACCGCAGGCTATGCTCGATCTGGGCGAGGAGAAACTGCGCGAGCATGTGCAGCGCATCGGTTTATATCAGGCCAAATCCAAACATATCATGCAGGCCTGCCGGCTGTTGCTGGAAAAACATGATGGAAAAGTGCCGCAGACGCGCGAGGAACTCGAAGCCCTGCCGGGCGTGGGGCGCAAGACCGCCAACGTGATCCTCAACACTGCCTTCGGCCAGCCCGTCATCGCGGTGGACACGCACGTCTTCCGCGTCGCCAACCGCACCGGCCTCGCCCCCGGCAAGGATGTGCTGGAAGTTGAGCGCCAGCTGCTCAAGTTCGTGCCCGACGAATTCAAACACGATGCGCACCACTGGCTGATCCTGCACGGGCGCTATGTGTGCCAGGCACGCAAGCCGAAATGCCCGCAGTGTTTGATCATGGACTTGTGCGAGTACAAGGAGAAAACGATCTGATGGGCATCTATAAAAATTCAAATTCCGTCATTCCGGCGAAGGCCGGAATCCAGCGGTTTTATCAAATATGCCGTTAGATTTTGACCCCGCGTTGCGGGGAAGTTATTTCATCAGCTGGATTCCGGCCTGCGCCGGAATGACAAACTGCTAAAGGCATTCTGATGTTCAATCCGACCCGCGATGAAGCCCGCCAATTCCTGTTTGATACCTGGCGCAAGCGCCGCGAAGGCGTGCTGCTCACGCCATTGGAAGACCTCACCGCACAACTCATCGAAAAGCATCCGGAATACCACGGCCTGCTGGCCGACCCGGAGCGCTATCAGGACAAGGACTACGCCCCGGAACACGGCGCGACCAATCCGTTCCTGCACCTGATGATGCACCTCAGCATCGAGGAGCAGCTTTCCATCGGCCAGCCGCACGGTATCCGTGCACACTTTGAGCGGCTCACCGCGCACTATGCTTCCGAACATGACGCGCAGCATCGCATGATGGAATGCCTGGGCGAAATGATCTGGCAGGCGCAACGCAATGGTGCTCCGCCGGATGCGGCGATATACTTGGGTTGTCTGGAGCGGCAATGAGCCGCACGGCAAACAGGACGGATCAGATGGCCAACCGCTTGAGCAAGATCACCACCCGCACCGGCGACAACGGCAGCACCGGCCTTGCCGATGGCACGCGCGTGGCAAAAGACAGCGCGCGCATCCACGCCATCGGCAGCGTGGATGAACTCAACAGCCATCTCGGCGTGCTGCTCGCCGAGGCGCTGCCGCAGGATGTGCGCGACTTGCTGTTGCGTGTGCAGAACGACCTGTTCGATCTCGGCGGCTCTCTGGCCTATCCCGCCGCGCCGTTTGCAACAGACAAACTGGCGCAACTGGATGCCGCCATCGCCCACTACAACACCGGCCTGCTGCCGCTCAAGGAATTCATCCTGCCCGGCGGCTCGCGCGCCGTGGCGCTGTGCCATGTAGCGCGCACCGTGGCGCGCCGCGCGGAGCGCGACCTCGCCGCACTCGCGCGCACCGAGCCCGCGCCGGAATCCGCTTTGCCCTACCTGAACCGGCTGTCGGATTTGTTGTTCATACTGTGCCGCGTGCTGAACCGTGCGGCGGGACAGGCCGAAACCTTATGGGCCAGGGAATAATCGTCGCTGCCTGAATCAAAGCCGGGCGACTGCTTCAATCCAAACAACCCATTAGACTCAATGTCTCCTCCCCCTTGCAAGGGGAGGGCTATAACCAGCGACTTGGCTGGCGTTTTTTGCCAGCCTAGTCGAATGGCTATAACCAATGACTTGCCGCTTCAGCGGCTTAGTCAGATGGCTAGTAGTTTTATCAGTAGTTTCATCAGGGAGGGGGTAGATGCTCAGTATTCCCGCCGTACCAACCCCCATCCTAATCGCCCCCTCGCTTCGCTCTCCCCCTCTGCAAGGGGGAAGGGACGGTTTGGTTCTAATGGATTATCTGGGTCCAAATCACTGCGCATAACGCTGCGACAACGCCACCCGCTTCAGATACGCCTCGCGCGCAATCTGCACATCTTCAAGGAAGTACGGCAACTCTTTCAGCAGCAGCGCCTGCGGGCCGTCCACCAGCGCCTTGGCGGGAGCGGGGTGGAAATCCACCAGCACCATGTTGGCGCCGGCCAGCACGCCCTGCGCGGTGGCGTGCATCACGTCGAGAATGCCGTCCGGCGCGACACTGCGCGTGCCGACCGAGTGCGACGGGTCGATGCATACCGGCATGCGGGTCAGGCGTTTGACCACCGGCACATGCGCGAAGTCCACCAGATTGCGGTGCGGGTCGCCCATGTTGGTCTTCATGCCGCGCAGGCCGAATACCACGTTGCGGTTGCCTTCGCTCGCCAGATAGTCGGCGGCGTTGAGCGATTCATCCAGCGTGATGCCGAAGCCGCGCTTGAGCAGCACCGGAAATTCCTGCTGGCGCCCGACGATTTTCAGCAGCTCGAAGTTCTGCGTGTTGCGCGTGCCGATCTGCAGCATCACGCCGGTCGGATTTCCGGTCTGGCGCAATGCCTCGCGAATCTCATCAAGATGCGATTCGTGGGTGATCTCCATCGCAATCACCCTGATGCCGT
>JACREC010000117.1 GCA_016218445.1 Nitrosomonadales bacterium | reverse complement strand
CGGACAATTTCTTGTTGGATGGCGATACGCATTATCTCGGAATCGGCAATTTCCAGTTTTCGCATAACGGCGTCTCCTTTGGCATGGAACCGCCAACAGTATACGCCATTATGCGGCGTTATTTATGTCGCTATGTTTAACACCGCAATGTATCAACTGAAATGGTTTTTCCACTCGCGCAGTGCGGTAAACACTGCCACCTCATTTCCTGGTGCGAGCTCGAGACCGGCCTGTCGTTCCGCGTTACGGATGACCTCTGCTTCGGTACAGCGCAGAAAGGGGTTGGTGGCTCTTTCCAGTGCGATGGTCGAGGGCAGGGTGGGCTGCCCTGCGGCACGCAGCGCGCGCGCATCCGCCTGGCGTTGTTTGAGCAGTGCATTGCCCGGTTCGCAGGCCAGCGCGAAACGGATGTTGGCCTCGGTGTATTCATGCGCGCAATACACGCGCGTGTCACCGGGCAGGTGCGCCAAGCGCTGCAGTGAATGGTGCAGCTGCGCTGCCGTGCCCTCGAACAGCCTGCCGCAGCCGCAGCCGAACAGCGTGTCACCGCAAAACACGGCCCCCATACCCAGATAGGCGATATGCCCGCGCGTGTGGCCGGGAATGTCGAGCACCTCGAGCCTGATACCCAATTCCGCAATTGCGACCGCGTCGCCTTCGCCGACTGCATGGCTGATGCAGGGAATATTTTCATGCTGTGGCCCATGCACCGGCACGTTGTATACTTGCGCCAGTTCGCAGATGCCGCCGACGTGGTCATGGTGATGGTGGGTGCACAGGATGGCGGCGAGTTTCAGCTTGTGTGTATCGAGATAGGCGCGCACCGGCGCGGCATCACCCGGATCGACCACCACGGCATGTTGCCGGTCGTGCAGTGTCCAGATGTAGTTGTCCTGAAAGGCGGGGATGGGAACGATGTCGAGCATGGTGTCATATTTGAGTGAGCTATATTCCATTTCAGCGAAACGGGCGCTGCATGTCAACCGCTAATACACTGAATGACTGGTTCGCCACGCCGCAGGGGCAGTATCTGCTGGCGCGCGAGCAGGCCTTTTTCGACCACAGTGTGGCCGATATTTTCGGTTTCAATGCCCTGCAACTGGGGTTGCCGGAACATGAGTTTCTGCGCAACAGCCGTATGCCGCTGCACGTAACGGCGGGTAACGAAGCGGGGGTGCAGGTGCGGCTGGAGGCAGGCGAACTGCCATTCGACTGCGGCAGTCTCGACCTGGTGCTGCTGCCGCATGTGCTGGAATTCAATGCACACCCGCACCATGTTCTGCGCGAAGTGGAACGGGTGCTGTTGCCGGAAGGCCATCTCATTATCAGCGGGTTTAACCCGCGCAGCCTGTGGGGCATACGCCGTGCGGTAGGTTCGCAGATGGGCTACCCCTGGTGCGGCAACTTTATTGCCTTGCCGCGCCTGAAGGACTGGCTGGCGCTGTTGGGGTTCGAGGTAGTGGCGGGGCGCTTCGCCTGCTACGCACCGCCGTTCACAAATCCGGGTCTGTTGAATCGTTTTCACTTCATGGAGCCGGCGGGTGACCGCTGGTGGGCGGTATGCGGTGGAGCCTATCTATTGCAGGCGATCAAACGCGTGCCGGGCATGCGCCCGATCAAGCCAAAGTGGAACGAGGGGCTGGTCGGCAAACTGTTGCCCGCAGCGCCCAAGCTGAACAGGGAAGTGTCGCAGCGCACAAAGTCGGAATCTCAATGAGAGCCGAAGCAACATGGGGTGAATTTATTTCAATTTTCCATCGCGGTCAGGCATTGTTCCGGCTGCAAGCGTAAGTTGGACCAGGAATGCGATGAGTGCTGCCATCACCGGCAACAACCCGCCGCGCCAACCCAAGCCAAGCAGGATTCCGCCGCCGAGGAACAGCATGCCGCGGATGCCGCCGGCCAACCCCAGCTTTTGCCGGGCTTGCGCGTGCCATGCGGTTTGCGGGCCGGGCCGGGCCCATACCGGCAGCAACTGGCTCGCCGCGCCGGTAACCAGTGGAAAAAGGAAGGCGAGAATGAAAGCATGGGCGCTGCCGGTGGTGTTCAGGATGCCGCCCGCATGCAGCACGCCGAACAGCAGCGTGGCAGCGAACCCGGCCAGCGCCGCTGTGAGTGAAGGTGCGGCACCGTGCCAACGCAGAACTTCACCGGCGTAAAGGGCGAGCCAGGCCTTGCCCAGGTGGATCAGCGGAACCGCCCACAGCATCGCACCCAGCCAGGCCAGCGGCTTGAGCCAGGCGGCGCCGGCTGCGACCAGCAGCGTGCCGCCGAGAGCCCATTTCATATCCCGGCGCAACCGGGCTGCGGCCTGCTGATCGAAACGGCCGACCGCAGTGGGCAGCAGCACCTGCAGGGTGGCGATGGCAGTCAGGCCGACGAAACCCAGTGTGTTGAGATGCAGGTGCAGGCGCTTCAGCGCCAGGCGCTGCTCCGGCCACAGCGCCATCGCCGCCACTGCGGCCAGCGCCAGCATCAGGCAGGCAATCGCGGCGAGATACCAGTGCAGGCAGGGGTGAGGCTTGTTCAAGGGGCCCGAGGCGCGGCTGAGGATCCAGCCAAAAAAAATCGCAGCCGCAGCGAGCGCAAGAAATGCGGCAAGATAATAAATCTGGTTTGCCGCGGCGAAGGAAAAGACTGCCAGCGCGCCTGCCGCCAGCATGAGCACCGGAATGATCTTTATGCCAACGTGCGGCACCGCGCTGCGCGTCAGCACCGGCACGAAGTGGGTCATCGCCCCGAAGATCAGCGGCATGATGCCCAGCGCGAGGGCGAGGTGAGCATGGGCTGCCGGAAGCAGCGGGACTGCCCAGGGCAAGACCAAGGCGGCGGCAAAGCCCGCCACCGCCGTCAGCACCAGTGCAACCAGCATCATGCCGGGTTTAACTGCGGGTGAACTTGATTATGCGCTGCCGTACTGTGAGGCATAGTTTTCTGAATGCAGGCCGGATGGCGACAGCTACATTTTAATCCATAAGGATGCGGCAACTGTGTATCTGTTAAAATTTGGCTGAATGTTTTTGTAATGCCGGGATAGCCTATGATTGAAGACGTGGTTGAAATTTTTACCGATGGGGCGTGCAAGGGCAACCCCGGCGTGGGCGGCTGGGGCGCGCTGTTGCAGGCCGGCGGCAAGGAGCGCGAGCTACGCGGCGGCGAGGCGCATACCACCAATAACCGCATGGAGCTGACGGGCGCAATCCGCGCACTGGAGGCGCTGAAGCGCCCGTGCCGGGTGGTCCTGCATACCGACTCGAAATATGTGCAGCAGGGCATCAGCGAGTGGGTGCACAACTGGAAACAGCGCGGCTGGAAGACTGCCGACAAGAAGCCGGTAAAGAATGAAGACCTGTGGCGCAGGCTCGACGAACTGGCGGGCAAGCACCATGTGCAGTGGGTGTGGATAAAGGGACATGCCGGGCATGACGGCAACGAGCGCGCGGATGAACTGGCGAATCGGGGCTGCGCAGAGGTGGCGGCGCTTTCCGAGCAGTCAGAGAAACAAGGATGACCTGATGGTGGATTTATGTGCACATGACTTGATTGGGGAGGGGAAGCCGCCGGTTCCCTCGCGGCGTCCCCCTGACAATTCTGCATGGGCTTCAGCCCATAGCAGATTGCGTACTTTTAGTGCTTGCGGGGGCATAGAAGAATTATTGGGCGGGGGCGGGACATGAGGCAAATCGTGCTGGACACCGAAACCACCGGACTCGATCCCAGGCAGGGGCACCGCATTATCGAACTGGCGGCCATCGAGTTGTGCAACCGCAAGGTTTCCGAGCGGCGCTTCCATCGCTACCTTAACCCGGAGCGCGAGATTGACGCGGGTGCGGCGGAAGTGCATGGCCTGACGCTGGAGCGCCTGGAGGAGGAGCCGAAGTTTGCGGAAATCGCGCCGGCGCTGCTCGAATTCATCAGCGGTGCGGAGCTCATCATCCACAACGCACCGTTCGATGTCGGCTTCCTCAACAAGGAGCTGGAACTGGCCGGACTGCCTGCATTGGGCGACCATTGCCCCAGCATAATTGATACCCTGAAACTTGCGAAAGACCTGCATCCGGGCAAGAAAAACAACCTGAATGCCTTGTGCGACCGCTACCAGGTCGACAACTCGCACCGTACCATGCATGGCGCGCTGCTCGATACCGAACTGCTGGCGGAAGTTTACCTGGCCATGACGCGCGGGCAGGACAGCCTGCTGGGCGACGGGAGCGATGAACGGGAAGAGCAGGCTGCTGCGTTGTCTGGCGCTATGCCGCGCCTGGCAGTGCGTGTGCTGCTGGCAACGGAGGAGGAACTGGCGCAACACGCGCGGCAGTTGGCGGACATCGACAAGGCCAGCAAGGGCGCCTGCCTGTGGAAGCAAATGGAGTCGCAAGCATAGTGTACAAATTGGCAAAGCGACTTCTGCTGCTGGCAAGTGTTATTCCGCTGCTGTACCTGATTGCCTGCGTTCGCATGTGGAGTACGCAACAGCAACATATTTTCGAGCCGGAACCGTTGCTGCAAACCACGCCGGACAGGAATGGCATGCGTTACGAGGAAGTGCGTATTCCATCAGGCAGCGGCGCGGAGCGCGGCGAGCTGCATGGCTGGTGGATACCGGCAGTCCAGGCTCGTGTCCCTGCGCTGCTCTACCTGCACGGCAAGTCCCGCAACATCAGTTACAACATCGAGCAGGCCGTGCGGCTGCATAAATTGGGGTTCAACGTGCTGCTGGTGGATTATCGCGGTTATGGCAAAAGCAGCGGCGGCGAACCGACCGAGGCCAAGGTGTATGAGGATGCCGAGGCTGCATGGAATTACCTCGTCAAGCAGCGCGCTATGGCGCCGCAGCAAACTTTCATCTACGGCCATTCGCTGGGCGCGGCGATAGGCATTGATCTGGCCGTGCGCCATCCCGAAGCGGCAGGCGTGATTGCCGAGAGTGCTTTCACTTCCATGCCTGCCATGAGCAAGCGCGACTACAGCTATCTGCCGGTGGACTGGATACTGAACCAGCGCTTCGACTCGCTGGATAAAGTCGGCAAGCTGAAAATTCCGGTGCTGTTCATCCACGGCACCTGGGACAAGAAAGTACCCTATCAGATGAGCCAGCAGCTTTTCGACAAGGCAACGCAACCGAAATCCCTGCAACTCATCGAAGGCGGCGAGCACAGCAATAACGGCGGCATCGCGTGGGTGGAATACCGCGATGCGTTGAATGCGTTTGTGCGGGAATATGCGCACTGAGGCGAGCGGTGCCGGAACAAGATAGCGCATCGAATGTGGATGTGCTGATTATCGGTGCCGGTGCAGCCGGCATGATGTGCGCCATCGAGGCCGCGCGCCTTGGCCGTTCCGTGCTGTTGCTCGACCATGCAAAAAATCTGGCGGAGAAAATCCGCATCTCCGGCGGCGGCCGCTGCAACTTCACCAACCTGAATGCAAAGCCGGAAAACTACCTGTCCCGCAACCCGCATTTCTGCCGTTCCGCGCTGGCGCGTTACACCCCGCAGCATTTCATCGCGCTGCTGCAAAAGCACAACATCGGCTACCACGAAAAGACGCTGGGGCAATTGTTCTGCGATGACGGCTCGGAAGCCATTATCGGAATGCTGAAGAGCGAATGCGATGCGGCGGGAGTGCGCTGGTGCATGCCGTGCGAAGTGCACAAGATCGAACGGCATGATTCCCCTCTCCCCTCAGTGGGAGAGGGGGTAGGGGAGAGGGGTGGTTTTACTCTCACTACCACTCACGGCACATTTCATACGCAATCCATGGTGATCGCCACCGGCGGCCTGTCCATTCCAAAAATCGGCGCGACCCCCTTCGGCTATCACGTCGCAGAACAATTCGGCATACCCATGACCAGGCTCAAGCCCGGCTTGGTGCCACTGAGTTTTGCGCCGAACGACTGGAAGCCCTATGCCGATCTGACCGGTGTTTCGCTCGAAGTGGTGGTGAGTTACGGGAAACAATCATTCCACGAAAGCATGTTGGTTACCCATCGCGGCCTGAGCGGCCCGGCCATCCTGCAAATCTCATCCTATTGGGAGCCGGGCCAGCCGTTGCACATCAACCTGCTGCCGGACAACGACATGGCGGAAATATTTGCGCAACAGCGCGGCAGCCGCATGCTGCTCAGCAATTTTCTGGCGCAATACTTGCCCAGGCATTTTGCCGAAATCTGGTGCGCGCAGTTTGCCGAAAACAAACCGCTCAACCAGTATGCGGACAAGGAATTGGCAGCGCTTGCCGCCAGGCTGCACGATTGGCAGATCACTCCAAGCGGCACACTCGGCTATGCCAAGGCCGAAGTGACCTGCGGCGGCGTGGATACCCGTGCACTCTCGTCGAAAACCATGGAATGCAACGACGTGCCCGGCCTGTATTTCATCGGCGAAGTGGTGGACGTGACCGGGCAGCTCGGCGGCCACAATTTCCAGTGGGCATGGGCTTCGGGTTATGCCGCCGGGCAGGCGGTTTAGTGCTATAGTTTTTATCCGATTTTGATGTTGCATTTAGGAGGGCCTGGCGATGCGTGCCTTATGGATTGTTTTACTGACGTTGATGTTGAGTGGCTGCGGCTATAACACATTTCAAACTACCGATGAGCAGATCAAGGCGAGCTGGGCGGAAGTGCTGAACCAGTATCAGCGCCGCGCCGATCTGATTCCCAATCTGGTCAACACCGTCAAGGGCTATGCGGCTCAGGAGCAGACCGTACTGCTGGGCGTCACTGAAGCACGCGCCAAGGTCGGCAGCATCCAGGCCACGCCTGATCTGATCAACGACGAGCAGGCATTCAGCAAATTCCAGGCGGCACAGGGCGAATTGACTTCGGCATTGAGCCGCTTGCTGGTGGTGGCGGAGAATTACCCGCAACTGAAATCCGATGCGAACTTCCGCGACCTGCAGTCGCAACTCGAAGGCACGGAGAACCGAATCACAGTGGCGCGCAACCGCTATATCCAGGCAGTCCAGGAGTACAACGTCACGGTGCGTCAATTCCCGAGCAACCTGACCGCGATGCTGTTCGGCTACAAGGTGAAGCCGTCGTTCACGGTGGAAAACGAGAAACAGATTTCCAGTCCGCCGACGGTTGATTTCGCTGCGCCAAAAGCGGCGAAATAAATGAAAAGTTTTGCGCAGGTATTCCTGCTTGCGCTGCTGCTGAGCGGGGCGGCGCATGCCGAGGTTGCCGTCCCGCCGCTCACGAAGCGCGTTACCGATCTTACCGCCACACTGGATGCACAACAAACCCAAACACTTGAATCCCGTTTCGCCGAGTTCGAAGCGAAGAAGGGCGCGCAGATTGCGGTGCTGATCGTGCCGACCACCGAACCGGAAACTATCGAGCAATTCGGCATCCGCGTCGTCGAGGCGTGGAAACTCGGGCGCAAGGGCGTGGACGACGGCGCTTTGTTGCTCGTCGCCAAAGACGACCGCACGCTGCGCATCGAAGTGGGTTATGGACTGGAAGGCGTGCTGAACGACGCCACTGCGCACCGCATCGTCGATGAGATCATCGTGCCGCGTTTCAAGCGCGGCGAGTTTTATGCCGGCATCGAATCCGGCACAGCGGCGATGATGCAGGTGATCGATGGCGAACCTCTGCCGCCGCCGGGTCGAACCGCTGCGAGCGGAAAATATGACATCGAGTCGCTGCTGTTCATTTGTTTTGTGCTGGTGGTGGTCGTGGGCGGCATGTTGCGCGCGCTGCTTGGGCGGTTTCCCGCTGCCGTGCTGATGGGCGGAGGGCTGGGATTGCTTGCGTGGTTGATGGTTGCTCCATTGATGATCGCGCTTTTGGTTGGTCTGATGGCGTTCGTGTTCGTGCTGCTGGGCGGCGGCCGTGGTTTCGGCGGTTATGGCGGGGGAGGTTTTTGCCGTGGCGGCTTCGATGGGGGAGGCGGCTTCAGCGGCGGGGGCGGCGGGTTTGGCGGGTGCGGCGCAACGGGACGG
>JACREC010000017.1 GCA_016218445.1 Nitrosomonadales bacterium | reverse complement strand
CGCGGCTCATTCTTGATGAACTCGCGGTAAACCACGGAGGGTTTCTGCGAATCCAGCGAGAGCGGATTCTTTCCTTCCTGCTCGCGGCGCGGGTCGTAACGGTACAGCGGCCAGTGGCCGGTGCTGACCGCCAGTTCCTGCTGCTTGTGTTGCAAGATCATATCGTAGCCATGCTCGGTGCAGGGGCTGTAGGCGATGATCAGCGACGGGCCGTCGAAAGATTCGGCTTCGATGAAGGTCTTCAGCGTGTGGTTATCCTTCGCACCGTAGGCGACATGGGCAACGTAAACGTGGCCGTAGCTCATGGCGATCTGTCCCAGGTCCTTCTTGCCGGTAGGCTTGCCGCCGGCGGCAAATTTAGCCGTGGCGCCGCGCGGCGTGGCCTTGGACATCTGCCCGCCGGTGTTGGAATAAACTTCGGTATCGAGCACCAGGATGTTGACGTTGCGTCCGGAAGCCAGCACATGATCCACCCCGCCGAAGCCGATGTCGTAGGCCCAGCCGTCGCCGCCGAATATCCACACGCTTTTCTTCACCAGGTATTCGGACAGGCTTTCCAGTTGCCGCGCCTCGGCGGCATTAATGCCCGCCAGCGCCTTGCGCAGTTGCTCGACGCGCTCGCGCTGGGCGAAGATGCCGGCCTCCGTGGTTTGATCGGCGTTGAGGATAGCATCCGCCAACGCGCCGTCAACGCGGCCCTTCAACTTCTTCAGCAATTCAGCAGCATGTTCGGCGTGCTTGTCGAGGCTGACGCGGAAGCCCAAACCGAATTCGGCATTATCCTCAAACAGCGAGTTTGCCCAGGCCGGGCCGCGTCCTTCGCTGTTCTTGGCGTAGGGCGTGGTGGGCAGGTTGCCGCCGTAGATCGAGGAGCAGCCGGTGGCGTTGGCGATCACCATGCGGTCGCCGAACAACTGGGTGGCCAGCTTGATATAGGGCGTTTCGCCGCAACCGACGCAGGCGGAAGAAAACTCGAACAACGGCTGCAACATCATTGCGCCCTTGATGGTGGAGGTGCGCAACTTGGTGCGGTCGAATTCCGGCAGCTTGAGGAAGAACTCAAAGTTCTCCTTTTCCTGATTGCGCAACGGCACGACGTCGCGCATGTTGAGCGCCTTGTAGGTTGGATCGGTCTTGGATACCGCCGGGCAGATGTCGACACACAGCGTGCAACCGGTACAATCCTCCGGCGCTACCTGGTAGCTGACGTGCATGCCCTGCTCGAATTCCTTGCCCTTGATCTGGATGTGCTTGAAAGTAGGCGGTGCATCCTTAGCCAATTCGACAGGAAAAACCTTGGAACGGATGGCGGTATGCGGGCAGACGAGCGGGCACTTGCCACAGTAGATGCACAGCTCTTCGTCCCATACCGGGATTTCCAGCGCCAGATTGCGCTTGTCCCAGATCGCGGTGCCGGTTGGCCAGGTGCCATCGGGGGGTAGCGCGCTCACCGGCAAACGGTCACCGCGGCCGGCCATAATTTCGGCGGTCACGCGCTTGACAAAATCCGGCGCATGGGCACCCACCGGTTCGGGCATTTCGAAATCGCTGGTGGCGGCGGCAGGGATTTGCACCTTGTGTAGGTTGGCGAGGGTTTCATCGATCGCTTTCCAGTTGGCTTCCACCACCGCCCTGCCCTTCTTGCCGTAGGATTTTTCGGCGGCGGACTTGATTTTCCCGATTGCCAGTTCGCGCGGCAGCACGCCGGAAATGGCAAAGAAGCAGGTCTGCATGATGGTGTTGATGCGGCTGCCCATGCCGGTTGCCTTGGCGATGGCATAGGCGTCGATCACGTAGAATTCGATTTTCTTGTCGATGACCTGCTGCTGCATCTTGCGCGTCAGCAGATTCCACACCTTATCCGCCGCTGTCGGCGTGTTGAGCAGGAATACTGCGCCCTCGGCGGCGTAATCCAGCATTTCATAACGCTCCAGAAACACCGGCTGGTGGCAGCCGATGAAGTTCGCCTCGTTGTTGCCGATCAGGTAGGGTGAGTGTATCGGCTTGGGCGAAAAACGCAGGTGGGAGACGGTAATCGCGCCTGCTTTTTTCGAGTCATAAACGAAATAACCCTGGGCGTACAGCTCGGTCTCCTCGCCCATGATCTTGATGGTGTTCTTGTTGGCGCCCACCGTGCCGTCCGAACCCAAGCCGTAGAACAGGCAGCGGTTCACGCCGCGGCTGGCATCGTTGCGGAAGTTCGCATCCCATTTCAGGCTGGTATGGGTGACGTCGTCGATAATGCCGACGGTGAAATGGTTTTTCGGCTGATCTTTTTTCAGTTCGTCGAACACGCCCTTGATCATGCCCGGCGTGAACTCCTTGGAAGACAGGCCGTAGCGCCCGCCCACCACACGCGGCATGGCGGCTGATTTGCCGGCGCTGGCGGTGAAAGCTTCGGCAATTGCCGTCACCACATCCTTGTACAGCGGTTCGCCGTCTGCGCCGGGTTCCTTGGTGCGGTCGAGAACAGCAATGTGCCTGGCTGTGACCGGAATAGCCTTGAGCAATTCGTCTGCGACGAAGGGGCGATACAGGCGCACTTTCACTATGCCCACCTTCTCGCCATGAGCGGTCAAGTGCTCCACCGTTTCCTCCGCCGCATCCGCGCCCGAACCCATCAGGATTGCCACTCGCTCGGCATCCGGTGCGCCGGCGTAGTCATACAAGTGGTATTGGCGGCCGGTGAGCTTGGCGAATTTATCCATCGTCTTCTGCACGATACCGGGCATGGCGTTGTAATAGGGATTGACCGTCTCGCGCGCCTGGAAATATACGTCCGGGTTTTGCGACGTGCCGCGAAGCACCGGGTGATCCGGCGTCAGCGCGCGGGCACGGTGGGCAAAAACCAGCTTGTCGTCGATCATCTCGCGCACGACTTCGACCGGCACCTGCTCGACCTTGGCCACCTCGTGGGAAGTGCGGAAACCGTCGAAGAAATGCAGGATCGGTATACGCGACTCCAACGTCGCGGCCTGGGCGATCAGCGCCATATCCATAGCTTCCTGCACGGTATTGGAGGCGAGAAAAGCAAAGCCGGTCGAGCGCGCCGACATCACGTCGCTGTGGTCGCCGAAAATCGACAGACCCTGGGCCGCCAATGAACGCGCCGCCACGTGCATGACGAATGGCACCAGTTCACCGGCGATCTTGTACATATTGGGGATCATCAGCAGCAAACCCTGCGAGGCGGTAAAAGTGGTCGTCAGCGAACCGGTCTGCAACGCACCGTGCACCGTGCCGGCAGCGCCGCCCTCGCTCTGCATGGTGATCACCTCGGGAACTGTGCCCCACAGGTTGGGTGTGCCGGCTGCCGACCAAGCGTCGGAATACTCACCCATCGGCGAAGAGGGGGTAATCGGATAAATTGCGATTACCTCATTGGTCAAGTGGGCAATATAGGCAGCGGCTTCATTCCCGTCGATCGTAACCATATGCGCTTGGTGCATCAAAAAACTCCTTCAATCTGTAATGTATCCGGTTGTCCGGAGATAAATAAAAAATCTTACTTGTTCTTTACTATCAATCACGTCGTGCATAATAAGCGCAAAAATGACTCACATCGCATGGCTCATTTTGCCACCGGGCACTACCAACATGTTGGCACGGGAACTTAACGAAAATTTTTGTGAAGCGTGATTCTATAACAAAGGCCTCGGTACAGCCACCGTGATTGCGAATGCCATATTGGAAACAGGATTTAGAATAAATGCGGTGTTCAGTCTTAATGGGAACCCATGACAGAATTACCATGCTTTCCGCCAGAAACATATTGCACTCTTTGACAGAGTGAGGAAGGCGGATGCAACAACTAGAACAAGGCTACGGGATATATGGCTGGGGGCGAATCAAGCGCTATGCTAGCCGGATGGAAACCATCAGCGAAGAGG
>JACREC010000116.1 GCA_016218445.1 Nitrosomonadales bacterium | reverse complement strand
TGCGGCGCAAGTCATCTCGCGCATGAGCGACATTGTGATGATCCGCACCTTCGAGCAAAGCATCATCGAGCGCTTTGCGGCAAATTCGCGGGTGCCGGTCATCAACGGGCTGACCAACGAATATCATCCGTGCCAGATTCTGGCCGACATCTTTACCTATATCGAGCAGCGCGGGACTATCCAGGGCAAGACCGTGGCATGGATCGGCGATTCCAACAATGTGTGCAACACCTGGCTGCAAGCGGCGGAAGTGTTCGATTTCAACGTGCACGTTTCCACCCCGCCCGGCTACGAAGTGGAACCGGAACGCGCCGGACTGTTCGGCGAAGACAATTACGAAGAATTTGCCGACCCGATGGATGCCGCGCGCGGCGCCGATCTGGTCACCACCGACGTGTGGACCAGCATGGGCTTCGAGCGCGAGAACGACGCCCGCCGCAAAGCCTTCGCCGACTGGATCGTGGACGCCGAGATGATGTCCGTCGCCAAGAAGGACGCGCTGTTCATGCACTGCCTGCCCGCCCATCGCGGCGAGGAAGTGGATGCCGCCGTGATTGACGGCCCGCAAAGTGTGGTGTGGGATGAGGCGGAAAACCGCCTGCACGTACAAAAAGCCCTTATGGAATATTTACTGCTAGGAAAAGTAAACAGCTAATCGAAGCGCAACTTGCTGGTGCAGGCGGTTTCGGCGTAGGCTAACTTGCGCAGCAAGGCAAGTTAAACCGCGTAGCGGTGGCCGTAGCCAAAATAGATTGCATGTGCAGAAGGCGCTGATGGAATACCTGCTGCTGGGCAAGGTAAATAACTAACGTCCCCTCCCCCTTGCACCCGTAAAGGGTAGGCCGTGGTTGTAAAGCCGCTGAAGCGGCAACAACCACGCACCAGGGGGAGGGCTATAACCAGCGACTTGGTTGGCGTTCTTTGCCAACCTAGTCGAATGGCTAGTAGTTTTATCAGGGAGGGGGTAGAAATGTTCTGCATCAACTTAACATCCTCACCCCCACATCCCGCGACACGTTACTGGCGAAGCCAGCCGATTGCGGGAGCGGGTGTGAGGCGACCATTCCCGCCCCGGATGCTTCGCAACGCCGTGTCATGGTCGCCATCCTAACCTTCCCCCTCAAGGGGGAAGGAACAGATTTGTAAATTTCTAACAGAGAAAAAATGAAATGAGCAAAATCAAAAAAGTCGTTCTCGCCTATTCCGGCGGGCTGGATACCTCGGTGATCCTGAAGTGGTTGCAGGACACCTACCGCTGCGAAGTGGTCACCTTCACCGCCGACATCGGCCAGGGTGAAGAGCTCGAGCCGGCGCGCGCCAAGGCTCTGAAAATGGGCATCAAGCCGGAAAACATTTTCATTGACGATCTGCGCGAAGAGTTCGTGCGCGATTTCGTGTTTCCGATGTTCCGCGCCAACACCATTTATGAGGGCGAATATTTGCTCGGCACCTCCATCGCGCGCCCGCTGATCGCCAAGCGCCAGATAGAAATCGCCAAACATGTCGGTGCGGAGGCAGTTGCGCACGGTGCCACCGGCAAGGGCAACGACCAGGTGCGTTTCGAGCTGGGCGCTTATGCGCTGAACCCGAACATCAAAATCATCGCGCCGTGGCGCGAATGGGATTTGCTGTCGCGCGAGAAGCTGATGGCTTACGCCGAAAATGCAGGCATTCCGATTGACATGAAACATAAACAAGGCGGCAGCCCCTACTCCATGGACGCGAACCTGCTGCACATCAGCTTCGAAGGCCGCCATCTGGAGAACCCCGCCGCCGAAGCCGAGGAATCCATGTGGCGATGGACCGTGTCGCCGGAAAATGCGCCGGACGCCGCGGAGTATCTCGACATCGAATTCGAGCGCGGAGACATCGTGGCGCTCAACGGCAAGCACCTCAGCCCGGCGCAAGCACTGGCCAAACTGAATGAACTCGGCGGCAAGCACGGCATCGGCCGCCTCGATCTGGTGGAGAACCGCTACGTCGGCATGAAGTCGCGCGGCTGCTACGAAACCCCCGGCGGCACCATCATGCTCAAGGCGCACCGCGCCATCGAATCCATCACGCTGGATCGCGAAGTGGCGCACCTGAAGGACGACCTGATGCCGCGCTACGCCAGCATGATCTATAACGGCTACTGGTGGTCACCTGAACGCAAGGCGTTGCAGGTTTTAATTGATAACACGCAGCAGCATGTCAACGGCTGGGTGCGCGTCAAGCTGTACAAGGGCAACGTGATCGTGGTGGGGCGCGACTCCAGGACCGATTCGCTGTTCGACCCGAACATCGCCACCTTCGAGGACGACAAGGGTGCTTACGACCAGAAAGATGCGGGCGGCTTCATCAAGCTGAACGCGCTGCGCATGCGCATCGCGGCGAATCTGCAAAAAAAGAAATAGAACGGAGGGCATCATGCTTTACGAACTGAGCGGTGACATTCTGCTGAGCGGCGCGAAGGCCATCGTGCAAGGAGTCGCGCCGAACGATGACTTCCATCACGGCCTCGCGCTGCAATTGCGCGAACGCATGCCGGCGATGTACAAAGATTTTCGCCATCACTGCCAGACCAGCCATCCAAAATCCGGCTCGCTATGGACATGGATGAGTGCTGACGGTCATTTCATCGTCAACCTGTTCACGCAGGATGCCGCTTACACTCACGGCAGCAAGCCGGGAGATGCTACTTTGAGCCACGTGAACCACGCGCTCCATGCCCTGCGCAACTTTGTCCAGAAAGAAAAACCAGGCAGTCTTGCCTTGCCACGTCTCGCCTGCGGTGTGGGCGGTCTGAGCTGGGACGACGTAAAGCCGCTGATCGAAAAACATTTAGGCGATCTCGACACCCCGGTCTATGTCTATGCCACTTATCAAAAAGGCGTGAAGGCCAACGAACCCAAGTAAAAGCCAATCAATCAATAAAGGAATCCAGCATGTCAGACAGGATCGACAACGTCAGCGTCGGCAAAAAAGCCAATGTCTTCTTCGGCGGCAAGTGCGTGTCGCACTCGGTATTTTTCCCCGATGGCACACGTAAAACCGTCGGCGTCGTCATGCCGGGAGCCAAACTTACCTTCAACGTCGGCGCGCCGGAACTGATGGAAATCACCGCAGGCGAATGCCAGGTGAAGATTGCCGGAGAGCCCGCGTTCAAGACCTATGCCGCAGGCGCATCGTTCCGCGTGGCGGCAAACAGCAGCTTCGAAATTCACGCCAAGGATGAGGTAAATTACGTTTGCAGTTTTGGTTCCGACTAACCTGAAGGTTAGTCTCCACCGCAACAAGCCGCTACGCGGCGTGTTGTGGCCAACCGCTCAAGGAGATATTTCATGCCATCCTTCGACATCGTTTCCGAAGTGGACAAGACCGAAGTCAAGAACGCCGTCGAGCAGACCAACAAGGAAGTTGGCACGCGCTTCGACTTCAAGGGCTCCGATGCCCGTGTGGAACAGGCGGAGTTGGCGCTCACGGTGTTCGCCGACAATGAATTTCAGCTGGGGCAGGTGCAGGACATCCTGAATGCCAAACTGACCAAGCGCGGCGTGGACATCAAGTGCCTGGAAATCAGCGACAAGATCGAGAAGGTCAGCGGCAACAAGGTAAAACGCGCCTGCACGGTGAAGGTGGGCGTGGAAATCGAGCTGGCTAAAAAGATCGTCAAGCTGCTCAAGGACAGCAAGATGAAAGTGCAGGCCAGCATTCAGGGCGACACCGTGCGTGTCAGCGGCAAGAACCGCGATGACCTGCAAGCCGCTATCGCGTTTATCAGGAAATCCATCACCGAATTCCCGTTGCAGTACCAGAATTTCCGCGACTGAAATTCCATCGTGAAACCAAACAACGCTTCTGGCCATCATCAATCAATGCGCCTGATGCCAATAAATCTGGTGTGGGCTGGCGCTATCCTTTCTAGTTTGGCCTGCACGGCACACGCAGCCGACTCCGGCCCTTCCTACCCCGAGATGCTGTGGGGCGATGTCAAGCATGTGGTGGCCGACCCATCGCGCTGGGAAAAACCGGAATGGCAAAATTTCGGGCTGGCCGCGCTGGCCATAGCCGGCACTGCCGCTATCGTCGACCGCCCGTTGCGCGACGAGATGCGCCGCCAGCCCGGCGCCAGCACTTTCATGCGCGATGTCGAGCGCTTTGGTGCAGGATATTCATTGGGCGTGCTGGGCGGTTTTTATCTGGCGGGCGCCGCGGGAAACAACGACAGGGCGCTGGCTGTTGCACAAGACGGCCTGGCCGCCAGTCTCATCGCCAGCGGCATCGTCACCCCCGTGCTGAAATACGCCACGGGCCGCAGCCGCCCGCGCGAGACCCCTGACATCGCCCATTTCCGCCCGTTCAGCGGAGCCGCCTCGTTTCCTTCCGGGCATACCACCCAGGCATTCGCCGTGGCCTCGGTCATCTCGGCTTACTATGATGAAACCTGGGTGAAATGTTCTTCCTACACCGTTGCCGGACTGGTCGGCGTGGCGCGCAGTTACCACGACGCCCACTTTGCCTCGGATGTACTGGCAGGCGCGTTGATCGGCACACTGGTCGGGCAAAGTGTGGTTGCCTATAATCAACCCCGGCGTTCCGGTAAAGTGGTGCTGCTGCCCGAAGTAACACCGGGATTGGCAGGCGTGCGCCTCGCGGGCAATTTTTAGAATGAGGCAACTGAAACGGCTACAATTGCTTCATCTATACAATTCTTAAATCCATGAAAACCGCCTTGGTCATTTTTGCCGATGGCAGCGAAGAACTCGAGGCTGTCACGGTCGTTAACATTCTGCGCCGCGCTGGAGTTGCCGTTACCCTGGCAGGACTTGCTGCCGGCGCGTTGCGCGGCAGCCGCGGCGTGGTGCTGCTGCCGGACACCACGCTGGACGCGGCGCTGGCGCACAGCTACGACATGGTGGTGTTGCCCGGCGGCCAACCCGGCACCAATAGCCTGAAGGCCGATGCGCGGGTATTGAAGCTGGTGCAACAAATGGCACAGCAGGGAAAATACGTTGCCGCCATCTGCGCCGCACCTTCTGTGCTGGCAACAGCCGGTTTGCTCGACGGCAAGCGTGCCACCTGTTTCCCGGCCTGCCTGGATGATTTCCCCGGTGTCAATTTGCAAACTGCCGCAGTGGTGGAGGACGGCAAACTGATCACCTCGCGCGGCCCCGGCACAGCAATGGATTTTGCATTGACTTTGGTAGAACGCCTGACGGGCCAAGCCAAACGGACTGAGGTCGAAGCCGGGCTGCAAAGATAGCCCCATGATTTGCATCATTCGACACTGCACAACCGGTGCAGATAACCCATGATTCCACTCTCTGATCGCGCCCCGTCGCGCTGGCAAATATTCACAGCCGCACCGCACCGTGTCATGTTCTTCGGCGGTGCGCTGCAGACCGTGGCGGCAATGCTGTGGTGGCTGACCGATCTGGCCCTGCGCTACGGCATGCAGCCGTATGCCATAAGCTGGCCTGTAACACCCGTCGCGGCGCATGCCTATCTGTTGATCTATGGGCTGTTCCCGTTTTTCATGTTCGGGTTTTTGCTGACCACTTTCCCGCGCTGGATGGCAGGCAAGGAAATTTCCGCACGCCGTTACGTCCCTGCCTTCGTGCTGCTGATGCTGGGGGCCGTATTTTTTTACGCGGGGCTGGCCAGCAACAGGATGCTGCTTGCTGTCAGCACCGTGCTCACACTGTGCGGCTGGGCCATCGCCTGGCATGCCCTGCTGCGCGTGCTGCTGGACACATCACACCACAACAAGCGCCATCCCATCGCCGCGCTGATAACGCTGGCCGCAGGCTGGTGCGGCGTGGCGGCCTATCTCGTATGGTTGCTGTGCGGCCAGGCGGTGTGGCTGAACTTCGCCCTGCAGGCCGGCATCTGGCTGTTCCTGCTGCCGGAATTCGTAACTGTCGGCCACCGCATGATCCCCTTCTTTACCAGCAGCGCCCTGCCGCAATGCCGTGTCACGAGTGCCGATTGGCCATGGTGGGTGATTCTGGCCTGCTCCGTCGGCCATGGCATGTTGCAGCTGGCCGGCGCGTCCTCCTGGCTGTGGCTTTGTGATGCGCCGCTGGCCGCCGGAGCGCTATATCTATCCTATGCATGGAACCTGCGCCGCAGTCTCGCAGTGCCCATGCTGGCGATACTGCACATCGGCTTTGCCTGGCTGGGTATCGCCGCCCTGCTGTTCACGGCACAAAGCCTCACCCTGTTGCTCAGCCACGGCGAACATTTTCTGCTCGGCTTGGCGCCATTGCACGCGCTGACTATCGGCTGCTTTTCCACGCTGCTGATCGGCATGGCCACGCGCGTCACCCTTGGACATGCCGGCTTGCCAGTCAATGTCAGACGGCCAATGTGGCTACCGCTCGCAGGCTTGCAGGCAATCGTGCTGCTGCGCATATTGGCCGACATATTGCCCATACAATGGGGTCCCTGGCTGTACCTGGCCTCCGCTACGGCATGGCTGGCCTGCTTCCTGCCCTGGGTGATTACCTACCTGCCCGCTTACTTGCGCCCGCGCGCAGACGGGCGCCCCGGCTGAAAACCCGCCTGTGGAATTTTATTGCCCTTCACATCCGGCCATTTTTTCGTTAGGATGCGCATCAAATCCCAGCGGTTCACCCCAACTTACCCCGCATTGCATTTACTGTAGTCACCAGATTCTTTAGTCACCACTTAATTAAAACGAGGCACACAATGAGCGAACACATCCGTTATGTCACCGATTCAACCTTTGCCGCCGAAGCGCTGCAAGCCCCATTGCCCGTGCTGGTGGACTACTGGGCGGAATGGTGCGGCCCATGCCGCATGATCGCCCCGGTACTGGAAGAGGTCGCCAAGGAATACGCCGGGCGTCTGGTTGTAGCCAAGCTGAATGTGGACGAAAACCAGCAGACCCCGCAGAAATACGGCATCCGCGGCATACCCACGCTGATGCTGTTCAAGAATGGCAATGTCGAGGCGACCAAGGTCGGCGCGGTGTCAAAATCACAGCTCACCGCATTTATTGACAGCCACATTTAAACCGTTTAGCATCGCGCCTGTAACTGTTCTGTTTCGTCCTCACAGCACCAACCCATAACTAAAAAAAGACACTCAAGGCAGTTCAGGCGCGCGGCATCCCCGCGCAAACCGTAATACTTCCCAGTCAGGCTCCCTTAGCGCAGCCCGTTTCCCTTAACTCCGTACGACCACTATCCCCTTCCTTATGCATTTATCCGACCTCAAGATCAAGCACATCACCGAACTGGTGGACATGGCAACAACCAACCAGATCGACAACGCCAACCGCATGCGCAAGCAAGACCTGATTTTTGCCCTGCTGAAAAACCAGGCAAAAAAAGGCGAGAGCATTTTCGGCGAAGGCACGCTGGAAGTGCTGCCGGACGGTTTCGGCTTCCTGCGCTCGCCGGACACTTCTTACCTGGCCGGGCCGGACGACATCTACGTCAGCCCCAGCCAGATCCGCCGCTTCAACCTGCATACCGGAGATTCGATCGAAGGCGAGATCCGCACCCCCAAAGAAGGTGAGCGTTACGTCGCACTGGTAAAGGTGGACAAGGTCAACGACGAGGCCCCGGAAAATGCGAAGAACAAGATCCTGTTCGAAAACCTGACGCCGCTGTTCCCGACCAAGCAGATGATGCTGGAGCGCGACATCCGCGCCGAGGAAAACATCACCGGCCGCATCATCGATATCGTCGCCCCCATCGGCAAGGGTCAGCGCGGCCTGCTGGTGGCATCGCCGAAGTCAGGCAAGACCGTGATGTTGCAGCACATCGCTCATTCCATCGCCTCCAACAGTCCGGATGCACACCTGATCGTGCTGCTGATTGACGAACGCCCCGAGGAAGTCACGGAAATGCAGCGTTCGGTGCGCGGCGAAGTCGTGTCATCCACTTTTGACGAACCCGCCACACGCCACGTACAAGTCGCCGAGATGGTGCTGGAAAAAGCCACGCGCCTGGTCGAACACAAGAAGGATGTGATCATCCTGCTGGATTCCATCACCCGGCTGGCGCGCGCCTACAACACCGTGGTGCCGTCTTCCGGCAAGGTGTTGACCGGCGGTGTGGACGCCAATGCCCTGCAACGCCCCAAGCGCTTCTTCGGCGCGGCGCGCAACATCGAGGAAGGCGGTTCGCTCACCATCATCGCCACCGCGCTGGTTGACACCGGCTCGCGCATGGACGACGTGATCTATGAAGAGTTCAAGGGCACCGGCAACATGGAAATCCACTTGGATCGGCGCATGGCCGAAAAGCGTATCTACCCCGCGATCAACGTCAACCGCTCCGGCACACGCAAGGAGGAATTGCTGATCAAGGCCGATGTGCTGCAAAAAATCTGGGTGCTGCGCAAACTGCTCTACCCGATGGACGAGTTGGAAGCGATGGAATTCCTGCTGGACAAGATCAAAGCAACCAAGAACAACGCCGACTTCTTCGATTCCATGCGGCGTTAAAAAGCGAGAGGGAGGCATTATCAACGAGATAAACAAAACCTCTCCCGTTCCGACCGAGCGCATTGCACAGGCTATCCTTGTGTTGAGCGACCAGAAGGTGCTACTGGATGCTGAATCTGGAAAAATTGTACAGCGTGAAAATCAAGGTACCGTTACAGGCAGCAAAGCGCAACATGGAGCGCTTTTCAAAAACCGGCAACGTCGATTCCATATTGCGTAGCGTTTGGAGGTAGATATCATCCATTGGTGATGTGGCGGCCTATTGTTGCCGCGCAATTTCCAATTGAATTTTCCGCTCGGACAATTCCTGCATCAGCTTATTTGCCAATTCGCCCAGCGGGTCGCCGCCCATGCGCGCTTTTGCGCAGTCCCGCTTGAGCGTAGGGTTGGACGATTAGTTCTCATTTAGGCCAAACTTACCTCGCGTTAGAAGAACCTCTTTCCAATATGCTTCTCTTTGTATTATGTGCTGCTCACTATCTCTTGACGATGCGTGTTCAAGCAAACTAACTTGGAAATTTTCTCTGACATATTCAATGCCATTTTCATTAACTAGTGCCTCACCGAAAACCCCCGAGCTTCAATAACGGCGAGCTGTTCGGTGAGTTTTGCCGAAGCGAAGATTTGTAGAAGTCCCGGATTTGTGCGGGACTTGTTACGAAATTATGGGGCGAGGCGTGGGTTATGGC
>JACREC010000016.1 GCA_016218445.1 Nitrosomonadales bacterium | reverse complement strand
TGGGGCAGAATATGCTGGTGGCGTTCATGCCGTGGAACGGCTACAACTACGAAGACTCGATCCTGATGTCCGAGCGCGTGGTGGCGGAGGATCGTTTTACCTCCATCCATATCGAGGAACTTACGGTAGTGGCACGTGATACCAAGCTGGGTTCGGAAGAAATTACGCGTGACATTCCCAACCTGTCAGAAGCGCAGATGGGCCGCCTGGATGAGTGCGGTATCGTGCATATCGGCGCAGACGTCGGTGTGGGCGACGTGCTGGTGGGCAAGGTCACCCCCAAGGGCGAGACCCAGCTGACCCCGGAAGAAAAACTGCTGCGTGCCATCTTTGGCGAGAAGGCGTCCGACGTGAAGGACACCAGCTTGCGCGTGCCGGCGGGCATTTCCGGTACGGTGATCGACGTGCAGGTGTTTACGCGCGAAGGATTGCAACGCGACAAGCGCGCGCAGCAGATCATCGAAGATGAACTGAACCGTTACAAGAAAGACCTGGCTGACCAGATGCGCATTGTCGAGTCGGACGTGTTTGCCCGCCTGGAAAAGCTGCTGCTGGGCAAGGTAGCCAATGGCGGGCCGAAGAAACTGGCCAAAGGCACCAAGCTGGGCAAGGAGTACCTCGCCAGCCTGGAACATCACCAGTGGTTCGACATCCGCCTCGGCAACGAGGAGGCCGCTTCGCAACTGGAGCAGGTCAAGGAAGGTCTGGCGCAGAAGCGTGTGGAATTCGATGCCGCATTCGAGCTGAAGAAGAAGAAGCTGACTCAGGGCGATGAGCTGCAGGCCGGTGTGCAGAAGATGGTCAAGGTGTATGTGGCGGTGAAGCGCCGCCTGCAGCCCGGGGACAAGATGGCCGGCCGTCACGGTAACAAGGGTGTGGTGTCGCACATCGTGCCGGTGGAGGACATGCCGCACATGGCGGACGGTACGCCGGTAGATATCGTGCTGAATCCGCTGGGCGTGCCGTCGCGCATGAACATCGGCCAGATACTCGAAGTGCATTTGGGCTGGGCGGCCAAGGGGCTGGGCCACAAGATAGGCCTGATGCTGGAGTCGCAGGCCAAAATTGCCGATGTGCGCAAATTCCTGGGCAGGATCTACAACCCGGATGGGCAGAAAACCGTGGATATCACTGCGTTCAGCGATGATGAGGTGCTCGAACTGTGCCGCAACCTGAAGGATGGTGTGCCCTTTGCCACGCCGGTGTTTGACGGAGCGCACGAAGGTGAAATCAAGGCCATGCTGGAGTTGGCGGATCTGCCGAGTTCCGGCCAGATTATCCTGTACGATGGCCGCACCGGCACCGCATTTGACCGCCCGGTTACGGTGGGTTACATGCATGTGCTGAAGCTGCACCACCTGGTGGACGACAAGATGCACGCGCGCTCCACCGGCCCGTACAGCCTGGTGACACAGCAACCGCTGGGCGGCAAGGCGCAGTTCGGCGGCCAGCGTTTCGGCGAGATGGAAGTGTGGGCGCTGGAAGCGTACGGCGCAGCCTACACGCTGCAGGAAATGCTCACGGTCAAGTCGGACGATGTGGCAGGGCGTACCAAGGTTTATGAGAGCATCGTCAAGGGTGAACACAAGATTGATGCTGGCATGCCGGAGTCGTTCAACGTGCTGACCAAGGAAATCCGCTCCTTGGGTATTGATATCGATCTGGAACGTCACTAAAGCAGGACTGAGGACTGGGTGCTGAGTAGGGGTTTACTCAGCCCTGAGTCCTCAGCACTCAGTCCTCTAACAAGGAGTCGCACATGAAAGCATTGCTGGATTTATTCAGGCAGGTAACGCAAAAGGAAGAGTTCGACGCGATCAAGATCGGGTTGGCCTCGCCGGAGAAAATCCGTTCCTGGTCCTACGGCGAAGTTAAAAAGCCGGAGACCATCAATTACCGCACCTTCAAGCCGGAGCGCGACGGCTTGTTCTGCGCCAAGATTTTCGGCCCGACCAAGGATTACGAGTGCCTGTGCGGCAAGTACAAGCGACTGAAGCACCGCGGTGTGATCTGCGAGAAGTGCGGCGTGGAAGTGACTCTGTCCAAGGTGCGCCGCGAGCGCATGGGCCACATCGAACTGGCGTCGCCGGTTGCGCACATCTGGTTCCTGAAGTCGCTGCCCTCGCGTCTGGGCATGGTGCTGGACATGACGTTGCGCGACATCGAGCGCGTGCTGTATTTCGAGGCTTACGTGGTGACTGAACCCGGCATGACGCCGCTCAACCGCGGCCAGTTGCTGTCCGAGGATGATTACCTCGCCAAGCTGGAAGAACATGGCGATGAGTTTTCCGCGGTGATGGGGGCGGAAGGGGTGCGCGCGTTGCTGCGCGCGCTGGATGTGCCTGCCGAAGTGGAAAAGCTGCGCGCTGAACTGGAAGCGACCAGTTCCGAAACCAAGATCAAGAAATTTGCCAAGCGCCTGAAGATACTCGAGGCGTTTCAAGTCTCCGGAATCAAGCCCGAGTGGATGATCATGACGGTGCTGCCGGTGCTGCCGCCGGAACTGCGTCCGCTGGTGCCGCTGGATGGCGGTCGTTTTGCGACTTCCGATCAGAACGATCTGTACCGCCGCGAGATCAACCGGAACAACCGCCTGAAGCGGCTGCTCGAGCTCAAGGCCCCGGAACTCATCGAGCGC